>JBBQNG010000041.1:0-21804 GCA_038329645.1 Burkholderiales bacterium | reverse complement strand
CACATGTCGGTAGCCCCAGCCCGTTGCGCCTTCCTCTTCCCAGCGCTCGAAATCGAGCGGATTGCCGCGGACATAGACGAGGCCGTTGATCGACGACGAGCCGCCGAGCACCTTGCCGCGCGGGGTGAAGATGCGGCGATTGTTGAGATGCGGCTCGGGCTCGGACTCGTAGCTCCAGTTGGTGCGCGGCTTCGTAAAGAGCTTCCCGTACCCCAGCGGGATATGGATCCACGGATCGGTGTCGCGCGGACCGGCCTCAAGGAGGAGAACCTTGTGCTTTCCGTCGGCCGTGAGCCGGTTGGCGAGGACGCAACCGGCCGAGCCGGCGCCGACGATCACGTAGTCATAGGTTTGCATTTAGGGCGACTGTAAGCCATCCGCAGCCCAAGCGCACCGGCCGGGCGCCAGGCCGACGTGGTAAGATTCCTACTATTTGTCGGTATTACCGGAGAAGCCAATGCGAATTACGAGCAAGGGTCAGGTGACGATCCCGCAGGAGATCCGCGAGAAAGCCGGTTTGCTGCCGAACACCGAGGTCGAGTTCAAGCTCGTGAATGGCAAGGTCACGCTCAATCCGCTGGGAAAGCCGAAGTCGCGCGGCAAGGCTGCGGTCGAAGGCTTGCGCGGATCGCTCAAGCACCTGAGGCGCACAACCGACGAGCTGATGGCGCTGACCCGCGGCGAGGACTGAGCCAGCCAGCGATGATCCTGGTCGACACCAACGTCCTAATCGACGTGGCCGTCGATGATCCCAAATGGGGCGAGTGGTCCGCGGACCAGCTCGCACGGGCAAGGGACTCCGACGGGCTCGCGCTGAACGCCATCGTCTACGCCGAGCTCTCGGTCCAATTCGACAGCGCCGAGCAGCTCGAATTGGTGCTCTCTCCTTTCAGATTCGAGCGCCTGCATCTTCCATGGGAAGCAGCTTTTGTCGCCGCCAAGGCGTTCAAGCGCTATCGATCGAGGGGCGGCACCAAGAACGCGCCACTTCCCGACTTCTTCATCGGCGCCCATGCTGCCACCGCCGGTCTCGCCCTTTTGACGCGCGACGCACGCCGCTATCGGGAATATTTTCCTTCGGTGAAGCTGATCTCGCCGAAGTAAAAATCGACCATATGTTCGCCTACCTGCAATCGCGCGTTCGCGGCACGGCCACCACCGGCCCGGGAGAGCCGCCGCCCGGCCTGATGGCCTTCTACTGGCATTTCGTGCGCCAGACCAAGGGCTGGTACGCGGCGATGTTCGCCACAAGCCTCGCGGTAGCACTGATCGACACGGTGATCCCGGTATTCATCGGCAAGCTGGTGTCGCTCATGCAGGCCCTCGACCGCCAGGCAGCTCTGTCCGCACAAATGCCGCTGCTCCTGGCCATGGTGGTCCTCATCCTGCTCGTGCGCCCGGTCGTGCTGCTGGCCGACATGCTGATCCGCCAGAACGCCCTGATCCCCGGCGTTACCAGCCTGATCCGCTGGCAGAGCCACTGGCACGTGATCCGCCAGGGCCTCGCCTTCTTCCAGAACGACTTTGCGGGGCGCATCGCCAACCGCGTGATGCAGACCGCCAACGCGCTGCGCGAAAGCGTGATGTCGAGCATCCGCGCGGTCTGGTACATCGCCGTCTACGGCATCAGTGCTTTCGTCCTGATGGCGGCCGCGGACTGGCGGCTGGGCCTGCCGACGCTCCTCTGGTTCTGCGGCTACCTCGTGTTCCTGCGCTATTTCGTGCCGCGCATGCGCGACCTGTCGAAAGCCGCCTCCGAAGTGAGGTCCCTCGTCATGGCGCGCGTCGTCGACAGCTACTCGAACATCCTCACGGTCAAGCTGTTCGCGAAGCTGGTGGACGAGGACACCTACGTGCGCGAGGCGATCGACGAGCACCAGGTCGCGATCGGCGCGCACATGAAGCTGATCTCGCAGTTCATGTTCTGGCTCTCGGCGATGAACGCGGTGCTGCTCACCTCCACCGCGGCGATCGGCATCTGGCTCTGGGCGCAGGGGACGATCGGCGCCGGCGTGGTGGCCACCGCCCTGCCGCTGGCCTGGCAGATCGCCAATGTGGCCGGCTGGGTCAGCTGGGAGGTCGCCGGCATTTTCGAGAACGTCGGCGTGGTGCAGGAAGGCATGCAGACGATCGCCGTGCCGCACACTGCGCTCGACTCACCCGGTGCGCGCCCGCTTGAGGTTTCGCGCGGCGAGATCCGCTTCGACGACCTCTTCTTCACCTACGGCCGGCGCGACGCGAAGCCGGTGCTCGAGCACCTGACCCTCACCATCGCCCCGGGAGAGAGGGTGGGACTCGTCGGCCGCTCGGGCGCCGGCAAGTCCACCCTCGTGAACCTGCTCCTGCGCTTCTACAAGCTGGAAGAAGGCAGCATCCGCATCGACGGGCAGGACATCGCCGGGGTCACGCAGGAAAGCCTGCGCGCGGCGATCGGCATGGTGACGCAGGACACCTCGCTGCTGCACCGCTCGATCGCAGCCAATATCCGCTATGGGCGGCCCGAGGCGAGCGATGAGGAGGTGCGCTCTGCGGCGCGCAAGGCGCAGGCGGACGAATTCATCGCCGGGCTGCAGGACTGGAAAGGCCGCACCGGCTACGAGGCCCACGTGGGGGAGCGGGGCGTCAAGCTGTCCGGAGGCCAGCGCCAGCGCGTGGCGATTGCGCGGGTCGTGCTCAAGGACGCGCCCATCCTCGTGCTCGACGAAGCCACCTCGGCCCTGGACAGCGAGGTGGAGCTGGCGATCCAGGAGCAGCTGTTGGGACTCATGGAAGGCAAGACGGTCATAGCGATCGCGCACCGCCTGTCGACCATCGCGCGCATGGACCGCCTGGTGGTCCTGGACGAAGGCCGCATCGTCGAACAGGGCACGCACGACCAGCTGCTGGCGCTCGACGGGCACTACGCGCGCCTCTGGCGGCACCAGTCGGGCGGGTTCCTTGCGCCGGATGTGCCGGCGAGCGAGGACGAAACCGGTGAAAGCGAAGAGGGCGAGCGCAAGGACGCGATGCCGGAGCCCGGCACGGACGACGCGCCGCTGCCGGCGCGGACTTGAATTACTGCCAAAAAACGCTTTGGGTCCGCGCCTGGACTGGCTCTCCAGTCAAATTGCTGCCACGGCCCTAGCGCGGCACCGCCATGTGCGTGCCCCCATCCACAAAGACCAGCTGGCCCGTGGTCTTGGACGCGCCCTCGATCAGCCAGCAGATCGACTCGGCCACGTCCTCGGGCGAGCAGCTCGCGTTGAGCGGGTTGTTGGACGCGTATTTCTGCGCATGCGCGGCGGCTTTCTCGGCGCCGTGCGCATTGGTCTGCCATGGCGTGTCGACGTAGCCGGGCAGCACGGCATTCACCCGCACCTCCGGCCCCAAGACGCGCGCGAGAGAATAGGTCATCGAATTGAGCGCGCCCTTGGAGGCGGCATAGGCGATCGACGAGCCGGTGCCCCACTGGGCGGCGATGGACGAAACGTTGACGATCGCGCCGTGACCGGATTTCTTGAGCGCTGCGGCGCAGGCACGGGACATCTGGAATGCGGAAACCACATTGGTCGCGTAGATGCGCTGGAAGTCCTCGCCGGACAGGTCGTCGAGCTTGGCGTGCGCGACGAATTTCGTGCTGCCGGCGTTGTTGACCAGCGCGTCGATGCGGCCCCACTTGTCGAGCGCCGCCTGCGCGAGTTTGCGGCACACGGCGTCATCGGACACGTCGCCCTGCACGACGATCGCCTCCGAACCCTTGGCAACGCATTCCGCGGCGACTTTCTCCGCCGCCTCCGAACTCTTGGAATAGTTGATAACCACGTTCCAGCCGCGGCCCGCAAGCTCGCGCACGGTGGAGGCGCCGATGCCCGATGAGGAACCGGTAACGATTGCTACACGCTTATTTTTCGACATGTTTTTCCTTAAACGGTGGCTACGGCAGCCGAGGGCGAGCCTACCGCGCCTGGCAGCCTCAATGGGGGGGCGGTTAACAGAAAGCGGCTGCGCCTGTGCGCGCGCAGCCAGTTGGCGAGCTCGGTGAGATACCACATCTCACCGAGGTGGATGCCGTTCTTGAACAGGCAATGCTCGTGCAGCGGCATCGCGGCGTGCGGCCGCGGCGAGAAGATACTCGCGGGGATGATCTCCACGGCGTAGTTGTCCGATATCAGCACGGCGAGGCCGCAATCGCTCACCCACTGCAGCAGCTTCGCATCGCGGCCATCCAGACCGGTGCCGGTGTTGTTGAGGAGCTTGGCGTCGGGCGCCTTGGCGAGTTCCAGGATCACGTCCGCAAACCCGGTGTAGATGCACACCATGTCGCCTTTCTCGATCGCGACCTTGTCGGCCTCGAGCACGCGCATGAGGTCGTCGTAGCCGATGGGTTTTCTTTCGCGCCCATAGTGCGCATGCAGGTCGATCATCACGCCGCGACCCTGTGCACCGTGCTCCGCCAGGTTCTGGATGCCCAGGGCGTCGGCCTTGGCCCCCTCGTACTGGGCCCAGCTCTCGACGCCTTCCTTTTTCTTCGCGGGTTTGACGTGCTCCTTGGCGCGAAAGCCGTTGTAGAACACGATCTCGGGCGTGCCGTCGCCGTCGGCGTCGAACAGGCTGCCCACGTGCGCGAAGCTGTCCCACTGCGTGGAGTACTGCAGGGTCATCAGGACGACGTCGTCGCAGACCACGTCGGTCACGTCCGGGTTGTCCTCGGCCATCGGGTAGCAGAAGTTCTGCATGCCGGCGCCCTTGCCCGAATCGCGCACCGTGGCGAACTGGCGCGGCGGCAGGCGGCGCGGGTTGAGCACGTTGCCGCCCGGGAAATCCAGCGGCAGCGACAGGCAGAACGCAATCCCCTCCTTCACCTCGGCCACACCCTGCAGGATCTTCTCGCGCGTGACGTAGTTCATGCGCCCGCGCTGGTCATCGGGGCCGAACTCGCCCCAGTTGGACCCCGGCGGCCTTTGCTTCCAGCGTTGCGCCATTGACTTCCCCTTATGAATAGCTGCGCGTGAGCCACTCGGCGACCAGCACAGGCCTGTCACCGCCTTCGCGCTCGATGGAGACGCTCCAGGTATTTTGCACGCCATTGTTTTCGATCGGTTCGTATTTCGCCAGGACGAACCGGGCGCGGATGCGCTCACCCGACCCCAGCGGCGCGGTGAACCTGACCTTGTTGAGGCCGTAGTTGATGCCCATCTTGCGTTCCTCGAACGAAAACGTGGACTCGATCAGGTGCGAAAGGAGCGACAGGGTAAGAAATCCGTGGGCGATGGTTTTTCCGAACGGGCCCTTCTTCGCGCGCTCGGGATCGATGTGGATCCACTGCGGATCGTCGATGGCCCTGGCAAAGAGGTCGATGCGTTCCTGCGTCACTTCGAGCCAGGGCGAGACACCGATCTCCTGGCCGACGCGGCCGGACAGGTCGCCGACTTTCACCTTGCTCATGCGCGCTCCTTTTCGATGAATCGGCGGATTTCCGCGTTGACCAGGTCCGGCTTCTCGTCCATGACCCAGTGCGTCGCATCCGGCACGCGCACCACTTCGACGTCCTTCACCACCTCATCGATACCGTCGAGGATCGAAGGCAGCAGCGCCTGGTCTTTTTCGCCCCAGATCACCAGCGTCGGCACCTTGACCGCGAAGTCTTTCGGGTCGAGCTTCAGCTTGGTTGCGCCCGGATCGCTCGCCGAAGGCGGGTAGAGCGGCGAGGCGCGGTAGTAATTCAGGCTCCCCGTGAGCGCGCCCGGCTGCGACCAGGCTTCCAGGTACGCCTTGCGGTCCTCGTCGAGCGCGGCACCTTCGGCGCGACCCGCGAAGCGCATTTTGAGCAGGCGCTCGAACCGGTTCTCGGAAAGCACGCGCTCGGCCTTCGCATCCCGCAGCAGCAGCATGTAGTTGCTCGCCTTCTGCTGGGCGGGATTGTTGGCAAGCTCCCGCCAGAATCCGTAGGGATGCGGGGAATTGATGATGACGAGATGGGAAAGCAGCTCCGGGTGTGCGATCGCAAGCGACCAGGCCACCGCCCCGCCCCAGTCGTGCGCGACCAGCACGAACTTGTCCTGCGTGAAGGTGCGCGCAAGCTGGCGGATGTCCTCCACCAGCAGCTTGGCGCGATACTCGCGCACGTCGGCCGGGCAGTCCGACAGGTTGTAGCCGCGCATATCCGGGGCCACTGCGAGGTGGTCGGTGCCGAAGTGCGCGAGCTGCCGTTGCCAGCAGCGCCAGAACTCGGGAAACCCGTGCAGGAACAGGATGAGCTTCCCGCCGCCCGCCGCCATGTAGTGCAGGCGCACGCCGTTGACCTGCGCATAAACGTCTTTCAGAGGGGTATTCAACTCAGGCACCGGATGACTCCCTGGACAATGGCATTGGCCATCATGGCTTGGGTTTCGGGCCGTGCGAGGCGCGCTTCCTCGTCGCGGTTGACGAGCACGCCCGCCTCGAAGAGCAGCGCGGGCATCGGGGCGGAACGGGCCACCGCAAGGTTGTCGTAATAGTGGACCCCGTTGGCTTCGTCGGCAAACGGCCGGCTCTCCCCGAGCACGGGGTCAGCGTGATAGAGCGAGCGCGTGAAGCCGGCCTTGAGCATCTCGGTGCCGATTGCGGAAGCGCATTCGCGGCTCTTGCCAACCTGCGGGTTGTTGCGCGAGACGAAGAGCGAGAACCCCGCGAACCGGTCGGCCACCGGCAGGTATTTTTCCTGCACGGAGTCGTGGTGGATCGACACGAACAGGTCGGCACCGATCGCGGTGCGCGTGCGCTCGTGCAGCTCGGCGAAGTCGCCGCGCTCGCCGATCATGCGCACGCGCAACCCGGATGACAGGAGCAGGTCGCGCACCTTGAAGGCGAGATTGCGGTTGTATTCGAACTCCGGGATACCGGTGACGGAGATCACCCCAGGTTTTTCAAAGAAGTGGCCGACATCTACAGCAACCTCCTTGGCCGCGCCGATCGCCGGCGACGACGCAAGGCTTACCATCAGAAATGCCAGCCGGACACGCATTTCAGAACCGGGAGAAGTCGGGCTTGCGCTTCTCGAAGAACGCCTGCATCGCTTCCTTCGCTTCCGCGGAGCCGAGCTGCGCGCGGAATTTCTCGCCTTCCGCGCCCATGGCTTCTTTCACGGCGCCCGCATAGCGCGTCTTCAGGAGCGCCTTGGTCATGCGCAGCGACGACGGCGGCAAGGCCGCGATTGACGCAGCGACTTCCAGGGCGTGGTCGAACAGCTCGCCGTCCGGGACGATTTCGGTGACGATGCCCGCAGCAACCGCCTTTTCGGCCGTGAAAGGCTTGCCGAGGAGGAGCAGCTCTGCCGCGCGGTGATAGCCCGCTGACAGGGGCAGCAGCAAACTGGAAGCCGCCTCGGGCACCAGGCCGAGCGTCACAAACGGCATCTGGAAGCGCGCGTTGGGCGACGCGTAGACGAAGTCACAGTGCAGCAGCATCGTCGTGCCGATGCCTACCGCGGGGCCAGCAACTGCGGCCACGAGCGGCTTGGCCGCGGTGGAAATGCCCCGCAGGAACTGGAACACCGGCGAGCCGTCGCCGCTGGGCGGCCGCTCGAGGAAATCCTTGAGGTCGTTGCCGGCGGTGAAGCAGTCCGGCTTGCCGTGGATGAGGACCACGCGCACCTGCGGGTCGGCTTCGGCCGCGCACAACGCGTCGGCCATCGCCTGGTACATGTCGGCAGTGATCGCGTTCTTCTTGTCGGCGCGATCGAGCTCGATGCGGGTGACGCGGTCTTTGGTGGAGGTGAGGATGTGGGGCATGGGCGTGGTTCCTGTAGCGGGCGGTATACCGTTTAGTCTTGCCCATCTCTCCTGCTTTTGCGAAATCAACGCTTGCGCAAATGCGCAAGCGAAGTATTTCGCAAAAGCAGGAGATTTAAGAAAAGCATCAACCGCACAGCCGCTTGCGTTCGTCGAGCTGCACGGCCTAAATTCCCGGCAGCTTGTACTCCTTCATCTCCCCTCTTAGCGTGAGCTTCGAGAGCTTGCCCGTCGCCGTATGCGGCAGCTGCTCCACAAACACCACGTCGTCGGGCATCCACCACTTGGCGATCTTGCCCTCGTAGAACTTGAGCAGGTCATCCTTGGTGACGGTGGCGCCCGGCTTCCTGATCGCCACGACGATGGGGCGCTCGTCCCACTTCGGGTGCCTGATGCCGATCACCGCGGCTTCCGCGATGCCCGGATGCGCGACGGCGATGTTCTCCAGCTCGATGGAGGAGATCCATTCGCCGCCGGACTTGATCACGTCCTTGGAGCGGTCGGTGATCTGCATATAGCCGTCGGGGTCGATGGTGGCCACGTCGCCGGTCGGGAACCAGCCGGCCTGCAGCGGATCGCCACCCTCCCCCTTGAAATACGACGAGGTAACCCACGGCCCCTTGACCAGCAGATCGCCAAACGCCTTGCCGTCATTGGGCAGGGTCTTGCCTTCGGTGTCGACGATCTTCATGTCGACGCCGAAGATCACGCGGCCCTGCTTGTACTGCACCGCATAGCGCGCCTCCTTGTCGGCCTCGAGGTGCTTGCCCTTGAAGGTGGCGACGGTCCCCAGCGGGCTCATCTCGGTCATACCCCATGCGTGCAGCACTTTCACGCCGTATTCTTCCTGGAAGGTGCGGATCATGGCCGGCGGGCAGGCGGAGCCGCCGATCACAGTGGATTTCAGTGTGGAGAACCTGAGCTTCGCCTCCTTCATGTAGTTGAGCAGGCCCAGCCACACGGTGGGCACGCCCGCGCTCATCGTCACGCCTTCCTTCTCGAACATCTCGTGCAGGCTCTTGCCGTCGAGATGCTGGCCGGGGAACACGAGCTTGGCGCCCATCAGCGCGCAGCTGTAAGGCAGGCCCCACGCATTGACGTGGAACATGGGCACCACGGGCAGGATCGTGTCGGCGGCGGAAAGATTGAGGGCATCGGGGAGCGCTGCGGCATAGGCGTGCAGCATGGTGCTGCGGTGGCTGTACAGGACGCCCTTGGGATTGCCCGTCGTGCCCGAGGTGTAGCACAGGCAGGACGCGGTCTTTTCGTCGAAGATCGGCCACTCGAGCCTGTCGTCCTCGGCCGCGACCAGCTCCTCGTAGCACAGTGCGTTGGCGAGCGCGGAATCGGGTATGGCGGTGGGCATGTGCGCGCGGTCGGTCATGATCACGAAGTGCTTGACCGACTTGAGGCTGGGCGCCACTTTCTCCACCAGCGGCACGAAGGTCAGGTCTACGAACAGCACCTTGTCCTCGGCATGGTTCGCGATGTAGATGACCGGTTCCGGGAACAGGCGCGGGTTGATGGTATGGATTACCGCGCCGGAGCCCGCCGCCGCGTAGTAGATCTCGAAATGGCGGTACCCGTTCCACGCAAGCGTGGCCACACGGTCGCTCATTTTCACACCGAGCTTCGCCAGCGCCTTTGCCAGCTGCCTGGAGCGCCCGTGGGCTTCGCGGTAGGTATAGCGGTGGAAATCGCCTTCTACGCGCTTCGACACGATCTCGGTGTCGCCGTGGTGGCGATCCGCATGCCGGATCAGGTCGCTGATCAGGAGCGGCATGTCCATCATTAGGCCGTTCATGTTGTCTCCTGTTTTAAATGCTTTTGGATGCGCGCAAGTATAGCTTGGCCGCCCCGGTGCCCGGCTTGACCGCCTCCCGGGGCTTGACTACCATGCTCCGCACTGGGAAACGGCGGACCGCAGCGAAACTGCGCACGGGAAACCAAACAACACGCCGGCCCCACCACCACTGGAGAAGACAATGAACAGCCTCATCCGCGCGGCCGCCCTGGGCGCCGCCTCTGCCCTGCTCGCTTTTGGTGCGCAGGCGCAAACCGTCAAGATCGCCTTCATCGACCCGCTTTCCGGCCTCATGGCGCCGGTAGGCCAGAACCAGTTGCACAGCTGGCAGTACATCGCCGATCTCGCCAACCAGAAGAACTGGGCCGGCGGGCCGAAATTCGAGATCGTCGGCTTCGACAACAAGCTCTCGCCGCAGGAGTCGCTCACGGTGCTCAAACAGGCTATCGACCAGGGCATCCGCTACATCGTGCAGGGCAACGGCTCTTCGGTCGCGCTCGCGCTGGCCGACGCGGTCGCCAAGCACAACGAGCGCAATCCGGGCAAGGAGATCGTCTACCTCAACTATGCCGCCGTCGACCCGGACCTGACCAACAGCAAGTGCAACTTCTGGCACTTCAGGCTGGATGCGAATTCCGACATGAAGATGGAGGCACTGACCACGTTCCTCGCCAAGGACAAGAACATCAAAAGCGTGTACCTCTTCAACCAGAACTACTCGTTCGGCCAGGCGGTCGCCCGCGCCGCCAAGGAATACCTCGCCAAGAAGCGCCCCGACATCAAGATCGTGGGCGAAGACCTGCACCCGCTTGCGCAGATCAAGGATTTCGCGCCGTACGTGTCGAAGATCAAGGCGGCAGGCGCCGACACCATCATCACCGGCAACTGGGGCAGCGACCTTGCGCTGCTGATCAAGGCGGCCAAGGACGCCGGCCTCAACGCCAACTTCTACACGTACTACGCAGCAACGACCGGCGTGCCCACCGCAATGGGCGCGGCAGGCGAGGACAAGGTCAAGTTCGTGGGCTACTGGAACGTCAACAACGAGAAGTTCGTCGGCGCCGACGTGGCCATGGGCTACCAGAAGAAGTTCAACGACGACTACTACACGATGGCGACCTATACGGGCATCGCGATGCTCGCCAAGGCGTTCAAGGAAACCAAGTCGACCGACCCGATCAAGGTCGCCCATGCACTCGAAGGCATGACGGTGCAGAGCCTCAACGGCGAAGTCGAGATGAGGAAATCCGACCACCAGGCGCTGCAGCCGCTGGTCATCGCCAAGTGGGTCAAGCTCGACGGCAAGACCGTCAAGTACGACCAGGAGAAGACCGGCTACGGCTGGAAGACCGAGGCCCTGCTGCCGACCTACCTCGCCACGCAGCCCACCTCGTGCCAGATGCAGCGGCCCAAGTGACGAGTGACAGAAGAGGGGGCTCGTTGCCCCTTCTTCTAACCTCCCCCACCAACGCATAGGCCGGCTTCGCCCGGCCTTCTGTTCGTTTTAGGCCGCGTTAGCGTCCCACATCATGGAATTCTTCCTCATTTCCCTCCTGAACGGCGTGTCCTACGGATTGCTGCTGTTCATGCTTTCGTCGGGGCTGACGCTGATTTTCAGCATGATGGGCGTGCTCAATTTCGCACACGCGGCCTTCTACATGGTGGGCGCCTATGTCGCCTACTCGATCGGCCTGAAGATCGGCTTTTTCCCGGCGTTGTTCATCGCGCCGGTGGTCGTCGGCCTGCTCGGCGCGTTCGTGGAGCGCTATGGCCTGCGCCGCGTGCACCGCTGGGGACACGTGGCCGAACTGCTCTTTACATTCGGCCTGGCCTACCTCATCGAGGAATCGGTCAAGGTGATCTGGGGCCTTGCGGCGGTGCCGTTCCGGGTGCCCCCCGCGCTCGAGGGACCGCTTTTTACGCTGTACTCGACCTCGTTCCCCAAGCTGCGCGGGTTCATGATGCTGGTGGCCCTGCTGATGCTGTTCGCGGTGTGGCTGCTGCTCAAGAAAACCCGCATCGGCCTGGTCATCCAGGCGGCGCTCACCCACCCGCACACCGCCGAGGCACTCGGCCACAACGTGCCGCGCGTCTTCATGCTGGTGTTCGGAGGCGGCACGGCGCTGGCAGGCCTCGCGGGCGTGATCGGCGGCGTCGCCTTCATCACCGAGCCTTCGATGGCGGCCTCGGTGGGACCCATCGTCTTCGTCGTCGCCGTGGTCGGCGGCATGGGATCGCTCGCCGGTGCGTTCCTCGCGTCGCTGCTCATCGGCATCCTGCAGACGTTCGCAATCGCGGTCGATTGGTCGCTCGCCGGGATGCTCGGGACGATCGGCATCGTGGTGAACGAGCAGACGCCGCTCTATTCGCTCTGGAAGCTGCAGATCTCGCAGATTGCGCCGGTGCTGCCGTACCTGCTGCTGGTGATGATGCTGATCTTCCGGCCCAAGGGCCTCCTTGGCACGAGGGCCGACTGATGGTCGCCGCCGCGATGCCCGTCCTGCGCTACAAGCCGGCCAACCTGGCACGCTGGGTCATCTGGGGCACGACCGCGCTGATCATGATCGTGCTGCCACTGATCTTCACGCAGGGTTTCGCGATCACGCTGATGTCGCAGATGGGCGTCGCAATCATCTTCACGCTGTCGTACAACATGCTCCTCGGCCAGAGCGGGATGCTGTCTTTCGGCCACGCGGTGTACTCGGGGCTCGGCGCCTACATCGCGGTACACGCGCTCAACATGGCTTCCAAGGGCCAGATCTGGATGCCGGTATCGCTGCTGCCGCTGGTGGGCGGGCTCGCCGGCGCGGTCTTCGGCGTCCTGTTCGGCTACGTGACCACCAAGCGCGCGGGCACCACCTTTGCGATGATCACCCTTGGCATCGGCGAGCTGGTGTTCTCGTGCTCGCTCATGTTCCCGGATTTCTTCGGCGGCGAGGGCGGCATCACCACCAACCGCGTCTTCGGCGGGCCGTTCCTGGGCGTCACTTTCGGTCCCGCGACCCAGGTGTATTACCTGATCGCGGTGTGGTGCCTGATCTCGATGGCCCTGATGTATGCGTGGGCGCATACGCCGCTGGGGCGCATGGCGAACGCCGTGCGCGACAATCCCGAACGCGCCGAATTCGTCGGCTACGACACGCAGCGCGTGCGCTGGTACACGCTCATCATCTCGTCCTTTTTTGCCGGCATAGCCGGCGCGCTGGGCGTGATCAACTTCGAGATCGTCACCGCCGAGAATGTGAGCGCGGTCCGCTCGGGCGGCGTGCTGCTCGCCGCGTTCATCGGCGGTGTCGGGTTCTTTTTCGGCCCGATCATCGGCGCGTGCGTGTTCGTGTACTTCGTGGTCGCCCTGTCCGACCACACCAAGGCGTGGCTCCTCTACCTGGGCATGTTCTTCATGCTCATGGTGATGTTTGCGCCCGGCGGCATCGCGAGCCTCATCATGATGCAGGTGCAGCTGATCGTGCGCAAACGCTTCGGCCGCATGTGGCGGCCCTATCTCGCCGCCGGCGCATGCAGCGTGCTCGTGGTGGCCGCGCTGATCCTCACCGTCGAAATGACCTACAAGGTTTCGGTCGACAGCTCGGGCGGCACGGTGATGAAGCTGTTCGGCGTCGAGTTCGATGCCGCGACTGCGATGCCATGGGCTGTCGCGATCGGCCTGTGGATCGTCGGCGGCACGCTGTTCAACATCACGCGCAGGCGTGTCGCCCAGGTCTACGGCGAGATCCAGGCCGAATTCTCCAGGGGGCGCGCATGAGCAACGCCGACGCCCTGCGCCTGGAGGCCGTGCGCAAGTCTTTCGGCAATACCGAGATCATCCGCGGCGTGGACCTCGCCATCCCGGTGGGCGAGCGGCACGCGATCATCGGCCCGAACGGCGCCGGCAAGTCGACGCTCTTCAACCTCATCAGCGGGCGCTTCCCGATGACTTCGGGCTCGATCCGCCTGAACGGCGAGGAGACCGGCGCGCTCAAACCGTTCGAGATCAACCGCAAGGGGCTCTCCCGTTCGTTCCAGATCACCAACATCTTCCACAATCTTTCGGTGTTCGAGAACGTGCGCTGCGCCGTGCTGTGGTCGCTGGGTTACAGGTACTCGTTCTGGCATCGCCTCGACAGCCTGAAGGACACTCAGGTGCGCGCCGACGAAGTGATCGAGTCCATCGGCCTGGCAGCCTTGCGCGACCGCCCCGCCGGGCTGCTCACCTATGCCGAGCAGCGCGCCCTTGAGATAGGCATCACGATCGCCGGCGGCGCCGGCGTGATCCTGCTCGACGAGCCCACGGCCGGCATGAGCCGCTCGGAAACCGCCAACGTGGTCGAGCTGATCCGGCGCGTGACGGCCGGCAAGACGCTCGTCATGGTCGAGCACGACATGGGCGTCGTGTTCAACCTGGCCGACCGGATCTCCGTGCTCGTCTACGGGGAAGTGATTGCGACCGGCACGCCGACGGAAATCCGCGCCAATCCCGCCGTGCAGGAGGCCTACCTCGGCGGCCTGCACAAAAAGGAGGGAGCGCATGCTTGAAGTCCGCGACCTGCACGCCTACTACGGCAAGAGCCACATCCTGCACGGCGTGCACCTCAGCGTCGGCAAGGGCGAGATCGTCAGCCTGCTGGGCAGGAACGGCGTGGGCCGTTCGACCACGATCAAGGCGATCATGGGCATGGTGGACTGCGCCGGCTCCGTGCTCTTCCAGGGCGAGGAGATGGTCGGCCTCAAGGCCTACCAGGTCGCGCACAAGGGCCTCGGCTACGTCCCCGAGAACCGCGACATCTTCCCCAGCCTCACCGTGCGCCAGAACCTGCTGCTCGGGCAGAAGGCAAAAGTCGAATCCGGGCGCTGGGGCATGGAAGACATGTTCGAACTCTTCCCGCGGCTCAGGGAGCGCGCCGACAACGAAGCCGGGGTCCTGTCGGGCGGCGAGCAGCAGATGCTGACCCTGTGCCGGACCCTCATGGGCGACCCGGCACTGGTCATGATCGACGAGCCCACCGAAGGCCTCGCGCCCAAGATCGTCGAGCAGGTGGCGCTCCTGTTCGAGGAGATCAGGAAGCGCGGCGTGTCGATCCTGCTGGTGGAACAAAAGCTTGCGATTGCGCTGGACATTTCCGAGCGCCTCTACGTCATGGGCCACGGCCATATCGTCTTCGAGGGCAAGCCGCGCGATGTGCGCGAGAATGCCGCGATGCGCAAGGAGTGGCTGGAAGTCTGACGAGACGAGAAGAAGGGGAAAAGACGAGAAGAGGGGCAATGCCCCTCCTCAAACCTCCCCGCGCCCCCTCCTAAGGACCTCCCCTGCGGTTAAAATTACAGTTCCTTCCCCGGAGTTTCCAATGAGCGACGCAACAATCTATTCGGTACGCGATGGCATCGCCGTCATCGTCATGAACAACCCCCCCGTCAATGGCCTGGGCAGCGTGCTGCGCCCCGGCATCGTCGAAGGCATGAAAAAGGCCGAGGCCGACCCGGCCGTGAAGGCGCTGGTGATCATGGGTTCGGCCAAGGCGTTCTCGGGCGGCGCGGACATCCGCGAATTCAACACGCCAAAGTCCTCGATGTCGCCCACGCTGCCCGAGATCAACGATGCGCAAGACGCATTCAAGAAGCCCATGGTCGCCGCGATCGGCGGCTTTGCGCTCGGCGGCGGCCTCGAGCTTGCGCTCGGTTGCCACTATCGCGTCGCTGCGCCCAGGGCGTTGCTGGGACTGCCCGAGGTGAAGCTTGGCATCCTGCCCGGCTCGGGCGGCACGCAGCGCCTGCCACGCGTCGTTGGCGCGGCCGAAGGCGTGAAGATGATGACCACCGGAAACCCGGTTCCCGCCGAGCAAGGCCTCAAGCTCGGCCTCATCGACGAGATCGTGCAGGGCGACCTGCTTGAAGGCGCGGTCGCGTTCGCGAAGAAGCTCGTGGCGGAGGGCAAGGGCCCGCGCCGCATCCGCGACCTCACGGTCAAGGTCGACGGCGACCCGAAGGCGTTTTTCGAGGCGGCGCGCGCGGAAGTCGGCAAGGCTTCGCGCGGCTACCCCGCGCCGCTCGAGATCGTCGCCTGTGTCGAGGCCGCGGTGAACCTTCCGTTCGACGAAGGCCGCAAGGAAGAGCGCCACCGCTTTGCCGGCCTGGTGGAGGGCAACGAGTCCAAGGCGCTGCGCCACATGTTCTTCGCCGAGCGCCAGACGAGCAAAATCCCGGACGTGCCGGAAGACACCCCGACGCGCAAGATCGAAAAGGCGGCGGTGATCGGCGCCGGCACGATGGGCGGCGGCATCACCATGAGCCTCGTGAACGTCGGCATTCCCGTCACCATCATCGAGATGAAGCAGGAGGCGCTCGATCGCGGCATCGCCACGATCAGGAAGAACTACGCGAGCACCGTCTCCAAGGGGCGCTTGAAGCAGGAGGAGATGGACAAGAGGATGGCCCTGATCACGCCCGCCCTCGATATTTCAGCCGGCAAGGATGCCGACATCATTATCGAAGCGGTGTTCGAGCGCATGGACGTCAAGGAAGAGATCTTCAGGAAGCTCGACGCGGTGATGAAGCCCGGCGCGATCCTGGCCTCCAACACTTCCACGCTGGACGTCGACCAGATCGCCCGCGCGACCAAGCGACCGCAAGACGTGATCGGCACCCACTTCTTCTCGCCGGCCAACGTCATGCGCCTGCTCGAGGTCGTGCGCGGCAAGGCCACCGGCAAGGACGTGCTCGCCACCACCATGGCGCTGGGCAAGAAGATCAAGAAGGTGCCCGTGGTGTCCGGCGTATGCGACGGCTTCATCGGCAACCGCATGATCGAGAAGTACGGCCAGCAGTCGCTCTTCCTGCTCGATGAAGGCTGCAGCCCGCAGCAGGTCGACGCGGCCGCGCAGAAATGGGGCATGGCGATGGGGCCGCTTGCGATGGGCGACATGGCGGGCCTGGACATCGGCTGGGAGATCAGGAAGCGCCGCTATGTGGAGCGGCCCAACTTCCTGTATTCGAAAGTCGGCGATAAGATCGCCGAGCTCGGCCGCTTCGGCCAGAAGACCGGCAAGGGCTGGTACCTGTACGAGACCGGCGCGGGACCAAATGCGCGAAAACCCATTCCGGATCCCGCGGTCGACAGGATCATCGAAGACTACCGCAAGGAAAAGGGCATCAAGACACGGCAGATCACCGACGATGAGATCGTCGAGCGCCTGATCTACGCGCTGGTCAACGAAGCCGCCTACATCCTCGAGGAAGGCATCGCGCTGCGCGCCTCCGACATCGACATGGTCTACCTCACGGGATACGGCTTCCCGGCATACCGCGGCGGCCCGATGTTCTATGCCGATACAGTCGGCCTGCCCAAGGTCCTCGCCTCGATCGAGAAATTCCAGAAAGGCTACATTGGCGAAGTCTGGAAGCCCGCGCCGCTGCTGGTAAAACTTGCCAAGGAAGGAAGGAGGTTCAACGCATGAGAGCCGTATCAATGATGGTGGCCTGCAGCCTGCTGTTCGCGGGGTGCGCAAAGATGCAGATGCCGATGCCCGCCTCGCCTCAGTGGGTCGATTTTTATTCGGCGCCTTCCCGGCACGCGGCGAGTTTTCCCGAGCGTCCCAAGCCCAGCCTGAAGGAAACGGTCGTCCCCGGCGGCAGCAAAGCGTATACCTACTTGCAGGAAGTGCAGGCAGGCGACAAGTATTTTGGCACCGGCTGGATCCAGATCGCGCACGCGCCTACGGACAAGGGGGGGCGCGACCGCGTGCTCGACGCAGCTGTCGCGGCTGCCGTGCAAAGCAGCCAGGGGGGCGTACTCCTCTTAGTCCACTCGCCGGAAATCGGAGGCAGCGTGGGGCGCATGTACACCATCGATGTGCCCGCGCAGAAAATGCGCCTGCGCCAGCAGATATTCGTCGCCGGAGACGGGGTCGTCGAGCAGACTTACAGCGGTCCCGCGGGCTCCGAAACCGATGCGGACGCAGAACGGTTCTTCGCCTCGCTGCGACTCTTACCCTGAAGTTCCCACACCCAGGAGTGACCCCATGACCGAAGCCGTCATCGTATCGACCGCAAGAACGCCGCTGTGCAAGTCATGGCGCGGCGCCCTCAACATGACCCACGGCGCCACGATGGGCGGCCACGTCGTCAAGGCTGCGGTGGAGCGCGTCAAGCTCGATCCGGCCGAGGTGGAGGACGTGATCATGGGCTGCGCCACGCCTGAGGGCGCCACCGGCGGCAACATCGCGCGCCAGATTGCACTGCGCGCCGGGATGCCGGTAAGCGTTTCCGGGATGACGGTCAACCGCTTCTGCTCCTCCGGCCTGCAGACGATTGCCCTGGCCGCGCAGCGCGTGCTCGCCGGTGAAGCCGACATCTTCGTGGCCGGCGGCGTCGAATCGATCTCGTGCGTGCAAAACGAGGCCAACAAACACATGGCGGCCGACCCGTGGCTAAAAGAACATAAGCCCACGATCTACTGGAACATGCTGCAGACCGCCGAGCAGGTGGCCAAGCGCTACAACATCGGCCGAGAGGTGCAGGACCGCTACGGCGTGGACAGCCAGAACAAGGCGGCCAAGGCGCGCGCCGAGGGCAAGTTCAAGGACGAGATCGTCCCGATCGCCACCACGATGAAGGTGATCGACAAGAACACCAACGTGGAGTCGACGCGCGAAGTGACGGCCTCCGAGGATGAGGGCATCCGCCCGGACACGACCTACGAGGGCGTGTCGAGCATCAAGCCGGTGTTCGAAGGCGGGGTGATCTCAGCGGGCAATGCCAGCCAGTTCTCCGACGGCGCGTCCGCCGCCGTGGTCATGAGCGACAAGGTCGCCGCCGCCAAGGGCCTCAAGCCGATGGGCATCTTCCGCGGTTTCGCGGTGGCGGGCCTCGAACCCGACGAGATGGGCATCGGGCCGGTCTACGCGGTACCCAAGCTGCTCAAGCGCGCCGGGAAGAAAGTTTCGGACATCGACCTGTGGGAGCTCAACGAAGCCTTTGCCGTGCAGGTGATCTACTGCCGCGACAAGCTGGGCATTCCCAACGACCGCCTCAACGTCAACGGCGGCGCGATTGCGGTGGGCCATCCGTACGGCGTTTCGGGTGCGCGGCTCGTAGGCCACGCCCTGATCGAAGGCAAGCGCCGCGGCGCCAAGCTGGTCGTCGTCACGATGTGCATCGGCGGTGGAATGGGGGCGGCGGGATTGTTCGAAGTGGTGTAAAACCACGGTGCGTTCATAAAACGAGGGCGCGCCACGGTGCGCCCTTTTTATTCCAAGGAGACGAAAATGAAATCGGCAATCCGCTTGATCTGCGTTGCGCTCTTTGCCGCGCCCCTGGCCGCGCTAGCGCAGGCCTACCCGAACAAGCCGATACGGCTGATCGTGCCGTGGCCTCCGGGACAGGCGACCGACCTCGCGGCGCGCATCGTCGCGGAGAAGATCTCGCAGGCGCTGGGCCAGCCCATCGTGGTCGAGAACAAGCCCGGCGCCGGCGGCGCCATCGGCTCGGAGCAAGTAGCGAAAGCCGCGCCCGACGGGTACACCCTGCTCGCGGCTTCGAGCGGCCCGATCTCGATCATGCCGAACCTGCAGAAGATTCCGTACGAGCCGCTCAAGGACTTCGCGCCCGTCACGCTGACCGCGATTGCGCCGTTCGCGCTGGTGACCAACCCCTCCTTTCCTGCCGCGAACGCGAAAGATTTTGTCGCCCTCGTGCGTGCCAATCCCGACAAGTACACCTACTCCTCCTCAGGCACCGGCGCGACGGCGCACCTTTTCGTCGAGTTGTTCAACTCGATGGCGCACCTCAAGGCCCGGCACGTGCCCTACAAGGGCAGCGCCCCGGCGCTGACCGACCTCATGGGCGGGCAGATCGACTACGCCGTGGAGACGGTTGCGTCGGTGGTCAGCCACGTGAAGTCCGGGAAGCTGAGGGCGCTGGGCGTCACCACCGCGAAACGCAGCTCTGCGATGCCGGAGGTGCCGACGCTGGCCGAAGCGGCCAACGTCCCGGGCTATGACGCGGCCGCCTGGATCGGCTACCTGGCGCCTGCGGGGACGCCGCGGGAGATCATCGCCCGCTTGTCCGCCGAGGTACAGAAGGCCGTGCTGGCGCAGGACCTCAAGGACCGCTACGTGACGCTCGGCATGGAACCTGCAGCGACCACGCCTGACGAACTCATGGCGCTGATGCGGCGAGAGCAGGAGCGCTACGGGCAGATCATCCGCAATGCCGGGATCAAGATTGAACAGTAGTCAGAAAACGATCACGCCCCTGGCGTTCTTGCCCGACTGCATGTCGGCAAACGCCTGCGGCGCCTGGTCGATGGAGTAGCGCTGCGTGATGAGCTCGTCGAGCTTGAGCTTGCCAGCCATGTACAGGCCGAGCATCTTCGGGAAGTCGATCCGCGGCACGCACGAGCCGAAATAGCTCCCCTGCAGCGTCTTCTCCTCGAACACCAGCGTGGTCGGCTTGATCGAGACCGTATCGGTGCCACGCGCAACGCCAACCACCACGGCCTTGCCGCCGCGGCAGATCGCGCGATAGGCGGTGGCCGCCAGTTCCCCGCTGCCCACGCACTCGAAAGCGTAGTCCGGCCCGCCGCCGGTCATTTTCTTCAAGGCCTTGACCGGGTCCTCGCCGGTCTTGGCGAGGATCGTTTCGGTGGCGCCGAAGGTCTTCGCAAACTCGAGCTTCGATTCGGTGGTATCCACCGCGATGATCTTCTCCGCACCGGCGATGACCGCGCCCTGGATCACGTTGAGCCCCACCCCGCCGCAGCCGAACACGACCACACTCGAGCCCGGCGCGACTCGGGCGGTGTTGAATACGGCGCCCACGCCGGTCGTCACCGCGCAGCCGACCAGGGCCGCCCGGTCGAGGGGGATGTCCTTGTCGATCTTCACCAGGTTGTCGGTCGACATCGTCGCGTACTCCGCCATCACGCCGCAGCCGGAGAAGATGCCCAGCGGCTTGCCGGCGAGGTCGTGCGTGCGCGGCGTGCCTTCGGGCGGGGTGGCGAAAGCCTTGCCCTGCTCGATGCACAGGACGGGCCGGCCACCGGAGCAGAAGCGGCAAATGCCGCACATGTAGATGAAGGACGACACCACGTGATCGCCCACCGCGAGGCCCGTGACCCCCTCCCCGATCTCGATCACTTCGCCGGCCGCCTCGTGGCCGAGCACCAGCGGGGGGGGCAGAGGAATAGTGCCGTTGGTCGCCGAAAGGTCCGAATGGCACACGCCGCAGGCGGCGATCTTCACCGTCACCTCGCCGCGCTTGGGCGGGTCGACGTTGATTTCCTCCACCACGACCGGCTTGTTCAACTCGCGGCACAGAACCGCCTTGCCCTTGCGCGCCATGCTTTGCCTCCAATGAAAAATTCCGGGGGAGTATAGCCCGGGCGCTGGTCTAAAATAGGGGCTTCCCCCTCGTGCAGGAACAAGCTATGGCGAACCACGACAAGTTCTACATCAACGGCCAATGGACCACGCCTTCCACCAAGGGCATCCTTGAAGTCCACAACGCCGGAACCGGCCAGGTCATGGGCTCGGTGCCGGCCGGCGAGGCCAAGGATATGGACGCAGCGGTAGCCGCAGCGCGCGCCGCCTTCGACAGCTGGTCGCAGACGCCTGCGGCCAAGCGCGCCGAGTATCTCGGCAGGATCTCGGCCGGCCTCAAGGCGCGCGTCGACGAGGTCGCGAAGACCATCGCCCAGGAAGTCGGCATGCCGATCAAGCTCGCCGGCCGCATCCAGGCGGGCCTGCCGGTGGCCACCTTCGGCAACTACGCCAAGATGGCGGGCGAATTCAAATTCGAGGAACATGTCGGCAATTCGCTCGTGGTACGCGATGCGGTAGGCGTGGTCGGCGCGATCACGCCGTGGAACTACCCGCTGCACCAGATTGCGCTCAAAGTGGCGCCCGCGCTGGCTGCGGGCTGCACGGTGGTCCTCAAACCCTCTGAGGTCGCCCCCTTCAACGCCTTCATCCTCGCCGAAGTCATCCACGAAGCCGGGCTGCCGCCGGGCGTATTCAACATGGTGACCGGCCTGGGGCCCGTGGTGGGCGAAGCGCTGGTAAGGCATCCGGAGGTCGACGCAATCTCCTTCACGGGCTCGACGCGCGCCGGCAAGCGCATTTCCGAGCTCGCCGCGCAGACGGTCAAGCGCGTGACCCTGGAGCTCGGCGGCAAGTCCGCCTCGGTGATCCTCGACGACGCCGATCTCGCCACAGCGGTAAAGGGCACCGTGGGCAACAGCTACCTCAATTCCGGCCAGAC
>JBBQNG010000040.1:0-21866 GCA_038329645.1 Burkholderiales bacterium | reverse complement strand
CCGATTACCGAGACAGGCCTCGAGCGGCCGCTCCTCTTGCTCAGCGACCTTCCGAACGTGGTGGTGAGCTCCGAGATCGGGCCAAGCACGAGAGCGATCGGCGCGGCCGACCTGCGCGTCAACATCAAGGAAAGCGGCGGCATCATCTCGGGATACGCAGACATCAACAACGCCGGCAACCGTTTCACGGGCGAATGGGTGACCGGCGTGAACGTCAACGCGAACAACCTCAGCGGTTTCGGGGACCAGCTTTCCGTGCGCGCTACTCTGACGAACGAGCGCATGAGTTTCGTACGGGCGGCGATCTCGGCCCCGGTCGGCTACGCCGGTACGCGCGCCGGCATCAGTATTGCGCAGTTCGATTACTCGCTTGAGAAGGACTTCGCCGCCCTCAAGGCGCATGGCGAAGGCACGGTCGTGAGCCTTTATGCGCTGCACCCGTTCATCCGCACGCGCAACGCCAACCTCATCGGCCAGATCTCGTACGAAAACAAGATGCTCAAGGACCGCATCGATACCACGAACACGATTGAAGATCGGAAGATCAACACGGTGAAGCTCGGCCTGGTCGGCGACTTGCGCGATCGCCTGTTCGGCGGCGCGCTGAACTCGTTTTCGGTGTCCTACACCGACGGTACTTTGGACCTGAACCCGCCGTCGGTGGCCGCGGCGGACCAGGCGGCCGCGACCGGCGCCAGGACGCTGGGCAAGTTCTCGAAGGGAAACTTCGATGTACGCCGCCTGCAACTGATCACCGAGAACATCAACCTCCTTGTCGCGCTCAGCGGCCAGCTCGCATCCCGGAACCTCGCCTCGGCCGAAAAAATGTCCCTCGGCGGAGCCAACGGTGTGCGTGCATACCCCAGCGGGCAGGCCATCGGCGATCAGGGATTCCTGTTCAGCACGGAGCTGCGCTACAACGTACCGAAGTTCCAGCTGTGGTCCGGTGACGTGACCGTCATGGGTTTTTACGATGCCGGCCGGGTCAAGGTCAGCATGAGCCCGCTGGCCACGAGCACCACGCCCAACTTCGTCGGGCTGTCGGCGCTCGGCGTCGGGATGTCAGTGGGCAAGGACAACGATTTCCTGCTCAAGACCACGCTGGCCTGGCGCGGCGAGAATGATGTTCCAGATGCGGATTCCGCACGGCGCGAGCCCAGGGTCTGGGTCCAGGCCATCAAGTGGTTCTGAGCAAGTAGCGCAGCGCGCCGATCGGATCAACCAATGCCACCTGCCCTGTCGCATTGGGGCAAAACCTTTGGCTCCGAGGCTCGGGGCCTCGGGTGCTCCGAGTGGCGGGATCGCCCTAACTTGGCCATAATTCGTAAATGAGCGAAACTGCCCAAGCTGCGGTGCTGTTCGTGGACGTGAGCGGCAGCACACGTCTGTATGAAAGCGCCGGGGATGCGATCGCGCACGCCGCCATCGACAAGTGCATCACCATCTTCAAGGACAAGACGGCGATCATCGGCGGCCGCGTCATCAAGACGATCGGCGACGAGGTGATGTCGACGTTTCCCGACTCCAGCTCCGCTGCGGGTGCCGCGATCGAGATGCAGAATGCGATCGACGAGTTGCCGCCGGTCGCCAACACCAAGATCGGGGTGCGGATCGGCTTTCATTTCGGGCCGCTGGTCGAGCGCGACGGCGACGTTTTCGGCGATTCGGTCAACCTCGCGGCCAGGCTGGCCGGCCTGGCTTCCAAGGGCCAGATCATGACCTCGCGCGAGACGGTCGAACTGATGAGCCCGATCATGCGGTCTTCGTCGCGCCGCCTGTATTCGATCGAAGTGAAGGGCAAGGCGCAGGCTGTCGACCTGTACGAGATCCTCTGGCAGCAGACCGAAGACCAGACGACGCTCGCGACCAATCGTTCGATGGTCAAGCAAAAGTTGACCGCGTTGCGGCTCAAATACCTGGATCAGGAGATCGTGCTCGAAGGCGCGCGGACTTCCGTCAGTCTCGGACGCGACAAGGGCGGCGACCTGGTGATCATCGACAGGATGGCATCGCGCCAGCACGGCAAGATCGAGCGCCGCCTCGACAAGTTCGTCCTTGCCGATCACAGCGCGAACGGCACCTACGTAACGGTCGAAGGCGACAGCGAGGTCGTGCTCCGGCGCGCCGAGTTCGCCCTGCGGGGGCATGGCTGGATCGCATTCGGCCAGCCGCGCGCCAGCGCCACGGAAACCGTCGAATTCTTTTGCGAGTAGGTCCGCTTTTCGTCCTTTCCCGGGGTCTGGTACCCGTCCTGATCGTCGCAGAGGCGTGCTTTTCCCAGTGCCTCATGGCGGCCGATGCCCCGGTGCAGGACAAAAGGGCGCCCAAAGCCGCAGCGAAATCCGATCCCCAGAAACCCCCAGCACCCGTTCCAGCCGAGATCGAAGTAGCGAGGGGCGACACGCTCTTTCGGATCGCAGCCAAGGCCAGGCACCCGGGCGCGTCGCTCAACCAAACCGTCCTGGCGCTTTACCGGGCCAATCCCGAAGCGTTCTTCGACGCCAATATCAACCAGCTGATCGTCGGGCGCACCCTGAAGGTGCCGTCGATGGAGACCGTCACCGCGGTCGATGCTGCGGAGGCGGGCCGGCAACTCAAACAGCTCATCGCAAGACCGCAGACGCCAGTCCCGTCCGCGCCACCGCAGGTCAAGGAAGCGCCTCCCGTCCCCAAGCCGAGGCCGGACTTACCGCCGAAGCCCGCAGCGCGGGTTCCAGCGATGACGCCAGCGCAGGCCGCCGAGCGCTTCCAGGAGGGGATCAGCCTCGAGCGCAAAGGCGACCTGCAGGCCGCGATGACGGCCTACCTCGCGGCGGGAGAGTCGGGTAACGGACTCGCACAGAAACGGCTGGGCGACATCTACAACACCGGCAACGCAGTGGTCCAGCGAGATTACGAGACTTCGCTCAGGTGGTACCAGAGGGCCCGCGCCCAGGGCGTCGAGATTCCCAAGCCCATTACCAATCCCGGCGTCAGGCTGCACTAGCCGTTTGGCCTAATCGGCCCGGTCAACGGCGGAGACGGTCGCGCCGTTCCTTGCCGATGTCCCCTCCCTTGATTGCGCATGCCCCAGGTACAGCCGTGCACGTGGTCCGGCGTGGACGTGCGCGCGCCCAATGCTTTTTCGGCGATCACGACCGGTCCGAGTTCCTCGGGGCAATGGGCAAGTACGCCGCGATGTACGAATGCGCCATCCACGCGTACGCGCTGATGGGGAATCACGTGCATTTGTTGCTCAGCGCTTCGGGCGGCGGGGGCGCAACGCGACTGCTGGCCAGCGTCTGCGAGGCGCACCTTCGATCGATCGGCGAAGCGCACGGTGGCGAAAGTGTGCAATGGGAGGACGACTGCGAAGCCTCGACCATCCATGTTCGCCGGCACCTTCTCGCCTGCATGCGCTACATCGAGCTCAACCCGGTGCGGGCGGGACTGGTCAGGCGCCCGGGCGACTACCGCTGGTCCAGCTACGCTGCGAACGCGCTCGGCCGGGATGACGCCCTGGTCTCGCCGCACGCCTTCTACTATGCGCTGGGGCGCAGCAGTGCCGAGCGCTGCTACGCGTATCAGCGCCTATTTGGCGCGCCGGCTAATCCGCCCGCTCGAACACCAGGCGGGCCGCACACAGGTCCTCGAGGGCGGTTCCGACCGACTTGAACAAGGTTACTTCGGTCGCCGTGCGCCTGCCCGCGTGGCGCGCAGTGACAAGGTCGGCCAATTCCGCGCGCACGTGATCCCGTGTGATCGCCCCGCTCGCGAGCGGCTGGACGAGGTCGCCCGCCTCCTTGAGCGCACCCGCAACGGTGTCGACGAAAACCTTGGCCGTCATCACCAGCGCGTCGTCGCATTCGCGCATGTCGGGTGTGAATGCACCGACCAGGTCGACATGAGTCCCCGGTTTCACCAGCGCACCCCGCACAACAGGCTCGCGGGCAGTTGTGGCGCACGTGACGATATCAGCGTCCGCAAGCCCCGAGGCGATGTCTGCAACGGGTTGGGCGGGAAGGCCTTCATCGCGCAGTCTTTTTGCCATCGCACCGGCCCGTTCTGGGGACCTCCCCCAGACCAGCACGCGCCGCAAGTCGCGGACGGCGCAATGCGCGGCAGCCATGTAGGGCGCGAGCGCACCTGTGCCCACCACCAACAGGCATGCTGAGTCGGGGCGGGAAAGATAAGTCGAAGCCAAAGCCGAGGAAGCGGCGGTACGGCGCAGGGTGAGCGCTTCTCCGTCTATGAGCGCCCGTGGGTGTCCGGTCGCCCCGTCCAGCAGCACATACAAGGCCGAGACGCTGGCCAGCCCGCGCTCCGGATTGCGGGGGAAAACCGTTACCAGCTTCACGCCGAGGTCCCGCCCGGCACGCCATGCGGGCATCAGGAGCAGGCGGTCTCCCTCGGGCGTAACCGGGAAACTCGAACGCAGGGGTGCGTCCGCGCCGGCCGCGAAAGCCGCCTTCAGCGCTTCGACAAGGGCGGGATAGGGGAGTGCCGCATGAACTTCTGCAGTGCTGATGTAGCGGATCGTTGCCGACACCGGGTCTCCAGGCAAAGTGGGGACGCTATGCTATGCCCGGAGGGCGTGTCAACGCAGGGGCATTTCGCGATAGGCATATGACGCAGCAGGTTGTCATCATCGGGGGTGGCGCGGTGGGCAGCGCCATTGCCTATTTCACGCTCTGCGATCCGGAATTCCGCGGTTCGGTAACCGTCGTTGAACGGGACCCGGCGTATACGCGCGCGTCGTCAGCGCTTTCGGCCAGCTCCATCCGGCAGCAATTTTCGACCGCGATCAATATCCAGCTCGGCAGTTTCGGCATCGAATTCCTGCGCAGGTCGGCAGAGCTGCTTGCCGTCGATGGGGTACGGCCTGAAGTCGGGTTGAACGAGGCGGGCTACCTGTTCCTTGCCTCTGAGTCCGGCAAGAGCGTGCTCGAGGAAAACCATCGCCTGCAACGCTCGCTCGGTGCCGACATAGTGCTTCTCGACCCGGCCTCGCTTGGCGAACGCTTCCCATGGCTTGATACCGAGGGCCTCGCCCTCGGATCGCTGGGCCTGTCCGGGGAAGGCTGGTTCGATGGATACGGCTTGATGCAGGCCTTTCGACGCAAGGCGCGGGCGCTGGGCGCCCTCTATGTGACGGGCGAGGCTTGCGGGTTCGATCGCTCGGGCTCGCGCGTAAGCGCGGTCCGCATGGCCGACGGCACGAGGCTCGCCTGCGATGTGGCGGTCAATGCCGCCGGACCTTGGGCAAACCAACCGGCGGCGTGGCTCGGCATTGACCTGCCCGTGCGGGCGCGCCGGCGGTGCGTATTCGTTGTCCGCTGCCCGGTCACGATCGACGCGGCGCCCCTGGTCATCGATCCCTCGGGAGTCTATTTCCGGCCGGAGGGGCGCGGCCAGTTCATTTGCGGGGCTTCACCGGATGCCGCCCACGACCCGGATGCCCCGCCGCTGGAAGTCGACCACGCCCTCTTCGACGATACGGTCTGGCCGCGCCTGGCGGCACGCGTACCTGCGTTCGAGGCGCTTCGCCAAACGAGCGCCTGGGCGGGCTACTACGAATTCAACACTTTCGATTGCAACGGCATCGTCGGTTTCCATCCGGAAGTGCGGAATTTCATCCTGGCCAACGGCTTCTCCGGCCATGGGCTCCAGCAATCTCCCGGCGTCGGGCGCGGCGTGGCCGAGCTGATCATGCACCGCGCCTATCGGACCCTGGACCTCTCGCCTCTGGCGTTCGAGCGCATTGCGGCCAACCGCCCGCTGCTGGAGCGCAATGTCGTCTAGAGAATGATCTCCCGCGCCGCGCCGCGTACGTCCATTTCGAATTCAAGATCGACCACCGGCGGGCGGGTGTAGTTCCAGACCACGCCTCCGGCCGCCGCGCCGCGCGCGGCCAGCAGCTCGCCGACGAGATGGCCGATGTTCTGCACCGTGTACACCTGTGTGGTCACAGCGTCCTTCCAGCCGAAGCCGAGCAGCTTCATGCGCCGCTCCATCTCGCCAATGACGAATACGACCTTCTCACGCAATCCTTCGGGCGAGGTGTCGCCAAGGCGCACGATGCGGTCCCGGTAGGACGGTCCGCTCTCCCTGGCGTCGCCGCCCCCGGCAAGCACGAATGTGCCGCGCTTCGAATCCGGCGCAGGAACCGTGTACGAGAAAGCGTACATTGAAGGCCCCGCAGGCTTGTCGTACATCGGGCACACGTTGGTGCGCGCCACGGGATTCATGAGCGGATCCCCGTCCTTGTAGATCCCCCAGCGCGCAAGCGTGGTCACGTACACCTTGTTGAAATCGAAGAAGCCCTGGTCGGTGAAAGGCGCGGGGGAACGCAGTTCGCATTGCGCAAAGGCGGCCGTCGGCCGACCGAGCTTCCTGAGGTGCGACTCGACTGCGGTAAACGCTTCGGCCATCGGAAGAGGTTTCATGAAGCGGGCGCGCTCGATTTCATAGCCGGGCTCGGCCGCCACACCGCCGGAATACTGGAACACCGCCTTGACATAGCGGTAGCCGCCGGGCGCAAACACTGGGACATCGGACATGGGACTTTCTCCTTTGAGTGGGGTTCAGATTGATCCGAGGTAGGCCTCGCGAATTGCGGGGTCGCTGGCGAGCAAGGCTGACTCGCCAGAGCGGCTGATGCGGCCCGTGTCCATCACAAACGCGTGCCGGGCGAGCTCGAGTGCCGTCGCAACATCCTGCTCGACGACCAGCAGCGTGAGGCCGTCTCGATTCAGGATGCGCAAGGCATCGCAAAGCTGGTCGACAACCGCCGGGGCGAGACCGAGCGACAATTCGTCGATCAGGAGCAGTTCGGGCGCGCTCATGAGGCCTCGCGCGATGGCGCACATCTGCTGCTCGCCGCCTGAGAGCGTGCCTGCATCCTGGTTGCGCCTTTCGGCCAGGATTGGAAACATCGCAAACATGCGTTCGAGGTCGGCTGCGATCGCAGCCGTGCCGTCACGGCGCAGGTAGGCCCCCATCATCAGGTTGTCGCGGATGCTCATGGCGGAAAAGAGGCGCCGCCCTTCGGGCACGTGTGCGATGCCGGCCGCCAACACTGCGTCGGGTTCGGCGCCCGCGAGTTCCTTTTCCGACAGGCGGATCGAACCGGCCGAAGCCTGAACAAGGCCGGATATTGTGCGCATCAGCGTGGTCTTGCCGGCGCCGTTGGAGCCCACGAGACACGCGATCTCCCCACGCTCGACCTCGATATCGACGCCCCAGAGCACCGGGACATCCCCGTAACCCGCGTGCACACCGCTCACCGAAAGCATCGTCTCAGCCATTCGCGGCTTCCCCCGTGGCGTACCGGCGACCCAAGTAGGCCTGGATCACGCGCGGATCCTTGATTATGGTCTCCGGCGCGCCCGAAGCAATCAGCTCGCCGTGGTGCAGTACCACGATGCGCGTGCACAGCGACAGCACGACCTTCATTAGGTGCTCAATGATGAGGATCGTGACGCCGCGCGCCGCGATCCCCCGGATCAGCGCCAAGGCATGGTCGACTTCGGTGGCGTTCAGTCCCGCGTTGACCTCGTCGAGCAGCAGCAGCTTTGGATGCATCGCAAGTCCTTTGGCGAGCTCCAGGCGCTTGCGCATGGCGAGCGTGAGGGAGGCGGCGCGCTTGTCCGCCATCTCGGCCAGGCCCACGAAGCGAAGATGCTCCAGCGCCTCGGCTTCGGCTTCGCGCCCATAGCGCACGGCACCGGCGAACATGGCGGCCGCAGCCACGTTTTCCGCGACCGTCATCTCGGGAAACGGCTGGACGATCTGGAAAGTGCGCGCGATGCCGTGCCGCGCTGCCTGGTAGGGCTTCAGCGAAGTCACTTCCCCGCCGTCAAATCGGATCGTGCCTTCGCTTGCGCGATGCACGCCGGTAATCACGTTGACGAGCGTCGTCTTTCCCGCACCGTTCGGGCCGATAAGGCCGATCACTTCTCCCCGCTCGACCGAAAGGTCCACCCCCGACACCGCGGTAAGTCCGCCGAATCGGCGGGACACGCCCTTCAGCTCCAGGAGCGCGCTCATGGCCTTTTCCCCACTTTGCGCAGGGAAAACACGCCTTTTGGCATGAACAACACCAACAGGACGATCATGAGGCCGAGCACGCCGGTGTGTACCTGCAGGTAGTTGCGCCAGACGAGCTCTTCCAGCGACAGAAAAATCGCCGCCCCAAGCAGCGGGCCGAACACCGAGCCGGCGCCGCCGAGCAGCACCATTACTATAGCCTTGATCGAATAGAGGACGTCGAAGACATCCGGAGGCTCGATGTAATGCACCCACGAGGCGTAGATCGCGCCCGCGGCACCGACGAACATCCCGGATAGCACGAAGGCCGCGACCTTGTAGAGGGTCGTATTCACGCCGAGCATGTCGGCCGCCGACTCGTTCTGCTGGATGCAGCGCAGGCCGAATCCCAGTTTCGAATGCGTCACGGCGAGCATTGCGGCGAAGGTGAGGATCGCGAGGCCAAGCATTGCGTAGAAGAAAAATTCGGCCTGGCCGCCGATGGTCGCGTTTTTCGGTACCGGCAAGTTGAGTCCCATGCCGCCGCCGGTCAGGTCAGTGGCAGAATTGACGAGTTCCCTCAGCACCTCGGCGACGACCAGGCTCGCAATCGCGAAATAGTGGCCCCGCAGGCGCAGCAGGGCGAGTCCCAGCAATGCCGCGAAGACGAGCGCGACGAGCCCGGCGAAACCCCACGCCATCAACACCGGGGCGCCCAGCTTCTGCGCCACTGCGCCGGCATAGGCACCCAGCCCGAAAAAGGCGGCGCTCGCAAAAGACGGGTATCCGGCCATGCCCCCGATGAAATTCCAGGCCATCGCAAGCACGCCGTACATGAGCACGGTCGTGCCCAGGCGCAGCCAGTAGGCGTCGGCCCCGAGCGGAAACAGCGCGATGAGCGCAAACAACACCGCCGCGACGAGCGCGCTGTTCCTCATGCGTAGCCCGAGCGGCCGAGCAGCCCCGTGGGCCGGAAAAGCAACATGAGGATCAGCAACGTGAACGAAAGCGTGATGGCGTGCTCAGGGCCAAACCACAGCGCGCCGAAGCTTTCCACGACGCCGAGCGCAAGCCCGCCGATCATCGCACCCGGCACGCTGCCCAACCCCCCAAGCACACAGATCACAAAGGCCTTGCCGAGGTAGACCGGCCCGGATAGCGGCGAGATCGGGAAGATCATTGCGAGCAGCGGTCCCGAAGCACCGGCCATCAGCGCGCCCAGCCCGAAAGTCACCGCGTAGATGCGCTTCACGTTGACGCCCATGAGGGCCGCAGCCTCGCGGTCCATGCGCACCGCGACGATCGCCCTCCCGATGCGCGAGCGCGACAGCACCAGGTACAAAAGGCCCGTCAGCGCGAGGGCGAGCAGCATCGCAAACAACCGGTCGACGGGCAGCACGATGCTGCCGAGGCGCACCACCCCAAGCGGCGGGTCCAGCGTGAGCTTCTTGAAATCGGCCGTGAACGCGAACAGCATGCCGTTGGAGAGCATCAGGTCGAGGCCAAAGGTCAATGACAAGGTCAGCAGCACTGGCGCGGCGATCATCCGGTTGATCAGGGCGCGCTGCAGCGCGTACCCGAGCGCGAAAAAGAGCGGCGCGGCGATCAGGATCGAGACAAACGGGTGGATGCCGAGCTTCACGTACGCGTAGAACGCCAGATACCCGCCCAGCACGATGAACGAGCCGTGCAGTATGTTGATGACGTTGAGGACGCCCCAGACGAGCGAGAAACCGGCGGCGATGCACGCGTAAAGGCCGCCGAGCACGAGCCCGTTGGCGAGGATCTGGAGCGTCAGCATCGCCGCCGCCCGCCCGCCGGTGCGTGGGCGGCGCCTATTTCACGCCCAGCAGAAGTTCGCCTTGCTTGATCGCGGCGGGCAGGATCACGACCTGCTTGCCCTTCTGCACCTGGAACACCGGCGGGTCGAGCGAAACGACCTGTCCGGTGGGGCCGAACTTGATCGGACCGAAAAAGGTCACCGTGTTCATCTTCGCAAGTGCGTCGCGCACGGCCTTCCTGTCCAGTGTGCCCGCCGCCTCGATTGCGAGCTGGAGCACGACGCCGGAAACCGCCGAAGAGGCTTCGCCGTAGTCCGGGTCGGTGCCGTACTTCGCCTTGAAGAGCTTGTTGAAGTTCTCGGTGGTGCCAAAGACGTCCTTGCCGTTGTAGCGCACCGCGGGATGCCACCAGGCGGCGCTGGTCACGTTCTCGGCACCCTTGCCCAGCGCGGCGACATACTCCTTGTAGGCAGGCCCTGCGACCATCGTGACCACCGGCGATTCGATGCCCAGGTCCCCCATCTGCTTCTTTATGAGGATCAGGTCGTTGATGTAGCCGGTTGCGAAGATCCAGTGCGGCGCGACGGCCTTGATCTGGCTCAGGGCCGACGCGTGGTCGAGCGTGCCGATGGCGTATTTCTCGAAATAGACCACGTTCATGCCGCGCTTCTTGGCCGACTTCTCCATTTCCTGCGCGATCGCCAGCGGGAAAAGGTCGTTGCGCGCCAGGATCGCCACACGCTGCACGCCGGCGGCCTGCTTCTTGACCAGGTCGGCGAGCGGCTCCGTGAGCGTCTGGTTCGGGGTGTATACGCCGAACAGGTACTTGTAGCCCTGGTCGTAGACCTGCTCGGAGGAGGCGGTCGCCGCAATGGTCGGCATCTCGTATTTCTCGGACACGCTGGAGGCGGCTTTGGCCGCTCCCGATCCGAAAGGCGAGAAGAGGAAGTCAACCTTGTCCTGGGTGATGAGTTTTTCGGTGGCCTGTACCGCGCGCGGCGTATTCGACTGGTAGTCGACAAAGACGATCTCGATCTTCATCCTCTTCGCGCCGACCTTGATTCCGCCCGCCTTGTTGGCCGTTTCCACCCAGAGGTTCATGCCGTTCTGGAGCTTCTGCGCCTCGGGCGAAAGCGGTCCCGTGAGCGGCAGCGGCGCGCCGATGCGGATCACGCCCTGGGCGAGCGCGGTGCAGGGCACTGAGGCCAGTGCACTGCATGCGAGCAGCGCAATTGCGGCGAGCGTACGGCGTAGAGGCAAACGGCTCATGATTCGGTCTCCCAAAGGTTGCGCCGGATGGGCCGGCAGCGGCAAGGATGCAACTTGCGTTCCAGTCGCGCAACCCGCGGTTCGCGGCCGCGCCAGTCGTCCGGCACAGGCCGGATCGGCGGCCTGCCCGGCTCCCGGGATCAGCGTTTTTGTGCAAGAATCCGCCCGCAAGATCTGCCGCCAAAGACGCGGCGGGCACGCCGGTTGGAAGTTCAACTCATGGCAATCCGGAGGAGGCAGCTCGATGGCAGTCGACATCGGCAATCTCGACACGTTTCCGAAGCTGCTTGCGCACCATGCGCAGGTGCGCGGTGGCCTTCCCGCGATTCGTGAAAAGGACCTCGGCGTGTGGCAGACCTGGACCTGGGGCCGGTTCGCCACCGAAGTCCGCGACCTGGCGTGCGGGCTCGCAGCGCACGGACTCGCCCGCGGCGCCCACCTCGCGATCGTCGGCGACAATCGCCCGCGCCTGTACGCCGCAATGTGTGCTGCGCAGTGTCTAGGCGCAATCCCCGTGCCGCTCTACCAGGACGCCGTGGCGACCGAAATGGCCTTCCCGATCCAGAACGCCGATATCGGATTTGCAGTAGCTGAAGACCAGGAGCAGGTCGACAAACTCCTCGAGATCCTGCCGCAGTGCCCGACGCTCAAGCGGATCTATTTCGATGACCCGCGGGGCCTGCGGAACTATGCGCAGGACGCTTTGACGAGCTACGAGCGGCTGCAGGAGATCGGGCGCGAGTTCGATGCGGCCAATCCCGGGTTCTTCGATGCCGGGGTTGCGCGCGGCAAAGGCAGCGACACTGCCGCAATGTTTTTCACCTCGGGCACGACCGGGAACCCCAAAGGCGTGGTCCTTACCCATACCGCGCTCATCGACCGCGCCTACGCCGCGGCGCAGATGGAAGGATTGGGCGATTCGGACGTGGTGCTCGCCTACCTGCCGCCGGCCTGGATCGGTCAGAACATCTTTTCCTACGCCCAGCCTTTCGTAACCGGCTATTGCATCTGCTGCCCCGAATCGGCCGAGACGGTCATGGCCGACATGCGCGAGATCGGGCCCACCTATTACTTCGCGCCGCCGCGTGTGCTCGAAGCGCTGCTGACCACGGTGTCGATCCGCATGGAAGATGCCGGCTCGCTCAAGCGCAAGATGTACGGCTACTTCATGGATGTCGCGCGGCGCGTCGGCGCGAAGATCCTCGACGGCGAACCCGTGGGCGCCACCGACCGCCTGCTTTACCGCCTCGGCGACGTATTCGTCTATGGCCCCTTGCGCAACGTCCTCGGCATGAGCCGCGTGCGCGTCGCCTATACCGCAGGCGAAGCGATCGGCCCGGACCTTTTCGTGTTCTACCGCTCGATCGGCATCAACCTGAAGCAGCTCTACGGATCGACGGAAACCTCCGTGTTCGTCTGCATCCAGCCCAACGGGCAGGTGAAGCCCGACACCGTCGGACCCGCGGTGCCCGGCGTCGAGCTCAAGTTCACGCCTCAGCGCGAGCTGCTGATCCGCTCGCCAGGCCTGTTCAAGGAGTACTACAAGAATCCGCAGGCGACGGCGGACGCCAAGGATGCGGAGGGCTGGTTCCATACCGGCGATGCCGGTTATTTCGATCCGGACGGGCACCTCAAGATCATCGACCGCGTGAAGGACGTGGGCGCCTTGACTGACGGGACGCTGTTCGCCCCGAAATACCTCGAGAACAAGCTCAAGTTCTTCCCCTACGTCCGCGAAGCCGTGGCTTTCGGGCATGGACGCGACCGCGTCTGCGTGTTCATCAATTTCGACATGGAAGCGGTCGGCAACTGGGCCGAGCGTAACAACCTGCCGTATACCGGCTACGTGGACCTGGCCTCGCGCGACGAGGTCTACCAGCTCGTGGCCGGCTGCATCGAAAAGGTCAACCTCGACCTGTCGCAGGACCCGGAGCTGGCCAATTCGCAGATCCACCGTTTCCTGATCCTGCACAAGGAGCTCGACGCGGACGATGGCGAGCTCACGCGCACGAGGAAAGTGCGGCGCGGCTATATTGGCGAGCGCTACGAGCCGCTGGTCGAAGCCCTCTACGCGGGCCGCGACTCGATCCACGTCGAAGCGCAGGTTCGCTACGAGGACGGGCGCACCGGCAGCATTTCGGCGGACCTCAAGATCCGCGACGCGAAGACCTACCCCGCCGCGGCAGCAAAGCGGGCCGCATGAGCGGCGCCCGCGAGATCGGCGAGGTCATCCTCGCGGTGGAAAACGTGTCGCTCGCGTTCGGCGGGGTCAGGGCACTGAACGGAATCTCGTTTGACGTGCGCGAGCACGAGGTGCGCGCTATCATCGGCCCGAACGGCGCCGGCAAGAGCTCGATGCTCAACGTAATCAACGGCGTCTACCACCCTCAGGAAGGCACCATCCGGCTGCGGATGGACGGCGCGCTGCGCGAATTCCACGACATGGACCCGCACGAGGTCGCACTTTCGGGAATCGCGCGCACCTTCCAGAACCTGGCGCTGTTCAAGGGCATGAGCGTGCTCGACAACATCATGACCGGGCGCAACCTGCGGATGCACTCCAACATCCTCATGCAGGCGCTACGCATAGGGCCGGCCGCCAGGGAGGAGATCGCGCACCGCGAGGCGGTCGAACGCATCATCGATTTCCTCGAGATTCAGGCGTGGCGCAAGACGCCGGTAGGGCGCCTGCCGTACGGCCTGCAGAAGCGCGTCGACCTCGGACGGGCCCTGGCCATGGAGCCGAACGTGCTGCTGCTGGATGAGCCGATGGCCGGCATGAACGTCGAGGAAAAGCAGGACATGTGCCGCTTCATCCTCGACGTCAACGATCATTTCGGTACGACCATCGTGCTGATCGAGCACGACATGGGCGTGGTCATGGACATCTCGGACCGCGTCGTGGTGCTCGACTACGGCCGCAAGATCGGCGACGGCACGCCGGAGGAGGTTCGCGGCAGCCAGGCCGTGATCGATGCCTATCTCGGCGTGAGCCACTGAGCGCGAGGCGATGAAAAAGAACATCGGCGTGGTTTTCCTCGGCCTTCTGCTTCTCGGCGGCCTGATCGCGCCGCTCACTAACCCCGCGACCACACCGGGCTTCTACACCGAGGTTCTCCTCGGCGGCCTGATGGCGGGCGTGCTTTATTCGCTCGTTGCATTGGGAATCGTGCTGATATTCAAAGCCTCCGGCGTCTTCAATTTCGCACAAGGGGCAATGGTGCTGTTCGCTGCGCTGTCGGTGGCGAGGATGGCCGAAGTCATGCCGCTCTGGGTGGCGGCGATCCTCGGTATGGTCATCATGGTGGTGGTGGCGGTGATCATCGAGCGGCTCGTGCTGCGCCCGCTGGTGAACCAGGAGGGCGTGGTCCTGCTGATGGCCACGCTCGGCGTTTCCTATTTCATGGACGGCTTCGGCCAGACCGTGTGGGGCAGCGACATTTACTCGATCGACCTGGGCATTGCCAAGGAACCGGTGATGATCCTCGACAAGGTGTTCCAGGGAGGGATCCTCATCAACAAGGACGATGTGGCCGCCGCCGTGGTCGCTGCCTTGCTCGTCGGGCTGCTGGCAGTGTTTTTCCAGAAAACCGCTACCGGCCGCGCGTTGCGAGCCGTGGCCGATGACCACCAGGCGGCGCAATCGATAGGCATCCCGCTCAACCGGATCTGGGTCATCGTCTGGTCGGTCGCAGGCATCGTCGCCCTCGTGGCCGGGATGGTCTGGGGCGCCAAGCTCGGCGTGCAGTTCTCCATTTCGCAGGTCGCGTTGAAGGCGTTGCCCGTCGTGATCCTCGGAGGATTCACTTCGGTGCCGGGCGCGATCATCGGGGGCCTCATCATCGGCGTCGGCGAAAAAATGGCCGAGGTGTTCCTCGGGCCGCCGCTGGTCAAGGCCTTCGATCTCGCGGGCGGCGGCATCGAGAACTGGTTTGCTTATGTGCTCGCGCTGCTCTTCCTGCTCGTTCGGCCGCAGGGGTTGTTCGGCGAAAAACTCATCGACAGGGTGTAGATGCTTTACCGCGAAAACGGCCAATACAAGACCACCTATGCGGCGGACCAGCAGCTCCTGCCGATCCTGCAGGACCGGGTATTCATGGGCGCCGTCGTGGTATTCGCATTCCTCGTCGTGCCGTTCATCGCGAGTAACTACCTGCTGCTCTCGATCATCGTCCCGTTCCTGATCCTCACGATCGCGGCTATTGGCCTGAACCTCCTCGTGGGCTATTGCGGGCAGATCTCGGTGGGCCATGCGGCCTTCATGTCGGTCGGCGCGTACGCCGCTTATAATCTGGTGCTGCGCGTGCCGCAGCTCAATTTCCTCGTCGTGCTCGTGCTTGCCGGCGTGATCGCCGCGGCGGTGGGCATGGTGTTCGGCATCCCGAGCCTGCGCATCAAGGGCCTTTATCTCGCGGTGGCCACTCTTGCGGCGCAGTTCTTCATGGACTGGCTGTTTGCGCGGGTGAAGTGGTTCACCGACTACGCACCTTCGGGGTCGGTATCGCCCGCGGCGATCAACCTCTTCGGGTGGAAGATCGAAACGCCGGTGGACAAGTACCTTTTCCTTCTTGCCTTGCTCGTCGTCTTCACGCTCATCGCCAAGAACCTCGTGCGGGGGCATATCGGGCGCGCCTGGATGGCGATGCGCGACATGGACGTCGCCGCCGAGGTGATCGGCATCCGCCCGGTCTACGCGAAACTCACCGCGTTCGCGGTCAGCTCGTTCTACTGCGGAGTGGCCGGCGCCCTTTGGGGCTTCGTGCATCTCGGTTCGTGGGAGCCGCTGGCTTTCAACATCAACCTGTCCTTCAACCTGCTCTTCATGATCATCATCGGCGGCATGGGCTCGATCCTCGGCAGTTATTTCGGCGCCTTCTTCATCGTGGCTCTGCCGGTGCTCCTCAACCAGGTGCCGGCGATGATGGGGGTGCCCATCTCGACGGCGACCGCCTCGCACCTGGAAGTGATCATTTTCGGGTCGCTTATCGTGTTTTTCCTGATCGCCGAGCCCAACGGCCTGGCGCGCCTGTGGGCCATCGGCAAGGAAAAGCTCAGGCTGTGGCCGTTTCCGCACTGATGTGCCAAGATTTCCTATCCGCCGGGGGTCTCCCGCAGGCGGCATCGTTTTAAAGGAGGAAGTGGAGATGAGACAAGCAACCAGAAGGAAGCTCCTGGCCGCAGCTGCCGGAGCGGCCGTTGCTCTCGCGGCTTTCAGCGCGAGCGCACCGGCCTTTGCCCAGGCGAAGGAGCAGTTTTTCCCGGTCCTGTCCTACCGCACCGGTCCTTACGCGCCCAACGGGGTGCCATTCGCGAACGGCTATGTGGATTACCTCAAGCTGGTCAATGCGCGCGACGGCGGCATCAACGGCATCAAGATCACGTTCGAGGAATGCGAGACCGGCTACGCGACCGACCGGGGCGTGGAATGCTACGAGCGCCTCAAGGGCAAGGGCCCCACGGGCGCGACGCTGTTCCAGCCGCTCTCGACCGGCATTACCTTCGCGGTGACCGACAAGGCGCCCAACGACCGCATTCCCATCGTGACGGCTGGCTACGGCCGTGCCGATTCGGTGGACGGCACGATCTTCGGCTGGAATTTCCCGCTCGGCGGCACCTACTGGGACGCCGCGGACATCCTGATCCAGCACGTCGGCAAGAAGGAGGGCGGATTCGACAAGCTCAAGGGCAAGAAAATCGCGCTTGTCTACCACGACTCGCCGTACGGCAAGGAGCCGATCACGCTGCTGCAGGAACGGGCCAAGATGCACGGCTACGAGCTCCTGCTGCTGCCGGTGACCCATCCCGGCGTGGAGCAGAAAGCCACCTGGCTGCAGATCCGCCAGCAGCGGCCCGACTACGTTTTCCTGTGGGGCTGGGGCGTAATGAATTCCACCGCCATCAAGGAGGCGGTCGCAACCGGCTATCCGCGCGAGAAGATGTACGGCGTGTGGTGGGCGGGTGCGGAGCCCGACGTCACGCCCGCGGGCGACGGCGCCAAGGGTTACAACTCACTCGTGTTCCTCGCACCGGCGGGCCAGGGCCAGGTGCACAAGGACATGATCAAGTATGTCTACGACAAGGGCCAGGGCACCGGCAAGAAGGAGGAGATCGGCGAGGTCCTCTACAACCGGGGCCTCGTTTCCGCGATGATGGGGGTCGAAGCCGTCAAGCGCGCCCAGATCAAGTACGGCAAGAAACCGCTGAAGGGCGAGGAGGTGCGCTGGGGGCTTGAAAACCTCGCGATCGATGAGGGCTCGATCAAGAAGCTCGGCATGGTGGGCTTCATGGCGCCGCTGTCGACGTCCTGCGCCGACCACGAAGGGGCGCGCAGCGGGCGCGTGCAGGCGTGGGACGGCAAGAAGTGGAATGCGACATCGCCGAACTACGAGGCTGACATGCAGATCATCAAGCCCCTGATCCGTGCTTCTGCCGAGAAGTACGCCGCCGAAAAGAAGATCGTGCGGCGCGACTGCGCGAAGGAACAGTAAGCAAGGTTTTATAGCCGCTCCCGGGCGCGAGCCCGGGGGCTTTTGCCGCGGCCGCAGCCCCCGGGGTTGCAACCGCAGCAAAAGCCGGATCGAATTTCGCAAGCCCGAATTTCGCAAGCTGGTCCCGAATCAAAGCCCACTGGAGCGCGTCCCGATGAGCCAGCCTTTGCTCACCGTCAACGGCATCGAAGTCATCTACAACCACGTGATCCTGGTACTCAAAGGCGTCACGCTTTCGGTGCCCGAAGGAAAGATCGTCGCGCTGCTCGGCGGCAACGGGGCGGGCAAGACCACCACGCTGCGCGCGGTGTCGAACCTGCTCAAGGGCGAGCGCGGCGAGGTAACCAAGGGCTACGTCGAATACAAAGGCGAGCGCATCGACAGGCTCACGCCTGCCGACCTCGTCAAGCGCGGCGTGATCCAGGTCATGGAGGGCCGCCACTGCTTCCAGCACCTGTCCATCGAGGAGAACCTGCTCACCGGCGCCTACACGAGCAACGCCGGCCGCGCGGGGATCCTGGCGGACCTCGAGAAAGTCTATGCTTACTTCCCGCGCCTCAAGGAGCGCCGCGATTCGCAATCGGGCTACACCTCGGGCGGCGAACAGCAGATGACGGCCATCGGGCGCGCGCTCATGGCCCGGCCGAAAATGATCCTGCTCGACGAGCCATCCATGGGCCTCGCGCCGCAGCTCGTCGAGGAGATCTTCGAAATCGTGAAAGCGCTGAATACAAAGGAGGGCGTGAGCTTCCTGCTGGCCGAGCAGAACACCAACATCGCGCTCAGGTATGCCGATTACGGCTATATCCTCGAGAACGGCCGGGTCGTCATGGACGGCGAAGGCAGGTCGCTCGCCGAGAACGAGGACGTGAAGGAGTTCTATCTCGGGTTCTCGTCCGGCGGTCGCAGGAGCTTCCGCGACGTGAAGTCGTACCGCCGCCGGAAGCGCTGGCTGTAGTGCACTACGACGACCTCGAAACGCGCCCGCCCGCGACACGCGAAGCCTCACTGCTCGCCGCGCTGCCCCGTCATATAGCGCACGCCAAGGAGAACGCGCCCGGCTTCCGCCGCATCCTCGACGGGGTGGACCCTGTAGTGGTCAACTCGCGCGAAGCGCTGGCCAAGCTGCCGGTAACGCGGAAATCGGATCTCATCGACCTGCAGAAGATCGATCCCCCGCTGGGCGGGCTCAACGCCACGCCGCTGCGGCAGTTTTCGAAGCTCTTCATCTCGCCCGGGCCGATTTATGAGCCGGAAGGCGCGGGTCCCGACTGGTGGCGCGCGGCGCGGGCACTCTACGCGGCGGGCTTCCGGGCCGGCGACTTGGTGATCAACACTTTCGCCTACCATTTCACCCCGGCCGGCTCGATGATCGAAAGCGGGGCAATTGCGCTGGGCTGCACCGTGGTGCCTACCGGTATCGGGCAGACGGAGATGCAGGTGGCCGCAATTGCGGACCTCTCGATCTCCGCCTACATCGGCACGCCTTCGTTCCTGAAGCTCATAGTCGACAAGGCCGACGAACTGAAGACCGATATTTCCAGCCTCAGGAAAGCAATCGTCGGCGCCGAATACCTGCCGCCCGCGTTGCGCAAAGCCATGCAGGTGCGCGGCATCCAGGTGCTGCAGTGCTACGCGTCGGCAGACCTGGGCATGATCGCGTATGAGTCGACTGCCCCGGATGGCAGCGTCAATGAGGGCATGATCGTGGAGGAGGGGCTGCTGCTCGAGATCGTGCGTCCCGGCACCGGCGACCGCGTCGCACCGGGCGAAGTCGGCGAAGTGGTGGTCACCACCTTCAACAAGGACTATCCGCTCATACGCTTCGGCACTGGAGACCTTTCGGCCGTGCTGTCCGGTGTGAGCCCCTGCGGGCGCACCAACGTGCGCATCAGGGGATGGATGGGTCGCGCCGACCAGAGCACCAAGGTGCGCGCCATGTTCGTCACGGCAAAGCAGGTCGGGGAGATCGTGCGCCGCCATCCGCAGGTGGCCAAGGCGCGCCTGGTCATCGAAGGTGAGGTAGGCAGCGATCGCATGACGCTGAAATGCGAAGACGCTTCCGGCGAGGCAGGTTTGGCTGAGGCCATCGTCGCCACGATTCGCGACGTAACCAAGCTGCGTGGCGAAGTCGAATTCGTAGCAGCCGGGAGCCTGCCGAACGACGGCAAGGTGATCGACGACCTGCGTAAATACGGCTAGACGAGACCCTACCTGAGAGGCAAGGGCTTTCCTTCCGACGCGCTCGGCGTCGCAACTCCGAGTATTCGTGCGAGCGTCGGCGCAATGTCGACGACCTCGACGGACGTGTCCACGCGTCCGGCCGCGGACCAGCGCGGGCCATAAAACAGGATCGGCACATGCCGGTCGTAGGCGTGCGGCGAGCCGTGCGTGGCCGTGGCGCCGCCGAGCATCCAGTAGGGCCTCAGCACGACGAGCAGGTCCGGCGATCGGTCCGCATAAAACGTTTTGCGCATCTGGCGAATCGTGTCGGTTGGGGGCAAGGCGGTGCTTTCGAGGTCGGAGCGCGTCAGCACTTCGATGATGCCGGGTTCAGCCAGCAGTAGCCGGCGGGCCTCGATTTCGAGCGCGCGCCGGTCGCTGACCTTCTGGGCGATCAGCGCGTTGTCGAGAAGGATGCCATTGGCCGACCAGGCACGGGCCCACTTGGCGGGCCCGAATTTCGCCGAGAGGCCTTCGTTCAGGCGGTTGATGATGTCCGCGACATTCTGCCGCCCGCCATCGCGGCCGATCGACTGCGTGTAGCCGGGTGCCGGCGTGAAACCGTGATCCGCGGTGAGCATCGCGATGTAGTTGTCGCGGCCGATCGTGCGATCGAGGTCGGCGAAGAACACGGCGAGCATCCGGTCGAGCTGCAGGATGTGGTCGTGCGAAAGGCGCGACTCTGCGCCCCAGGCGTGGTTGATATAGTCGTGGCTCGACAGGCTGATGGCGAGGATGTCCGTCACGTCGTCCTGTCCCAACCCTTCGCCCGAGATCGCCGCGCGCGCGAAGTCGAGCGTCAATGCGTCGCCGAAGGGGCTCGGCAGGATCGAGCCGTAGAACGCAGGGCCGGGTTTTTCCTGCCCTTCGCCAAGGACCTTCGGCAGCTTGCCCCCCTTGGCGTACCACGGGCGCTCATCGGGCTGCGAGCGCGCATAGGCCGCGTCAGGCAGAACCGGCGACCAGGCTTGCTTGAAATAGCGGTCGGCCGGGCGCGCTGCGTTGAACGCGGTCACCCAGGCCGGATGCGCGGGCATGTAGTACGTGCTCGACGCAAAGCGTCCGCTGTCGCCCATGTACATGTAGGCCGTTCCAGTCTTGCCGGCGGGCAGGATGGCGCCGCGATCCTTGCCGGAGATGCCGATCACCTTTGCCGCCGGGTGGGCGCGCTTCAGCACGTCGCCGACCGTTTCCACCAACATGTTCTTCGGACTAGTGCCGGCCAACTTTTCGGTGGCGTTGTCGATGTACTTGTAGGCTTCGTCGCCGGTGTTGTAGACGGTCGCCGTCGTCACGCGATCGCGCCAGTCGTTGCCTACGATGCCCGTGCGGTGCGGGTAGGCGCCGGTCAGCATCGTTGCATGCCCGGCGGCAGTCACCGTGAACGCGTGACCGTAGTGCGCGTCGGAAAACCACGTGCCCCGGTCGAGGAAGCGCGCAAAGCCGTCGGGCCCAAGCTGGTCGCGGTAGTCGAGGACCTGGCGCTGCGGCAATCCGTCGACCACAAAGAACACGACCAGCCGCGGCTTGCCGGGTTCGAGGGACTGCGTGGTGGCGCAGGAGGCCAGGAGCGCGATGCCGGCTGCGAGAAGGCTAAAGGCGCGTGTCGCGCGCAGGATCAAGGGCTTTTTCATGGGCACAGGGTAGGCTGGGGTTATTACAGCCCGATTGTACGGCTCAAATCTTTCGCGCCGCGGACACCGGCAGCGAATCGATGCGTCTCATTTCCGCACCGGCCAGGATCGCGGGATCGGCAAGCCATGCCTTGAAGAACTCGATCGAATCGTTGCCCCAGAAAATCTCCCCATCCATCAAGAAGGTCGGTACGCCGAAGACACCCGCCGCCGCCGCTTCTTCGGTATTGCGGCGCAGCGCGTCTTTGACCTCGGGCGAACCGAGCGCCGTCAGGTCGCCGATTCCCAGCGAGCGCGCAAGCGCGGCGAATCCTTTTTCATCGGCGGGGTCGGCGCCAGTCGTCCAGACATAGTCGAACACGCGGCGCACCGACTCGGGTGTAGATCCGCAGGCGAGGATCAGGCGCTGGTAGTGAAGCGGGTTGAACGGGTGCCCGGCCGGAAAGCGGAAAGGCACGCCGTGC
>JBBQNG010000039.1:0-21962 GCA_038329645.1 Burkholderiales bacterium | reverse complement strand
TTTCGGTGCTCGTCGCGGTGCCGCTGGGCGTGCTGGCCGCGGCGCGCGCGGGCACCTGGGCCGACCGGGGTGTAATGGCTTTCTCGGTGCTGGGGTTTTCCCTGCCGGTGTTCGTGTTCGCCTACATCCTCATCGGCATCTTCTCGATCGAGCTCGGCTGGCTGCCCGTGCAGGGGTACCGCAACTTCGGCGAGAACAGTTTCTGGGACTGGCTGCGTCACCTGATCCTGCCGAGCATCGCACTGGGCACCGTGTATATCGCGCTCATCGCGCGCATCACGCGCGCCAGCATGCTCGACGTACTTGCGCAGGACTACATCCGCACCGCGCAGGCAAAGGGCCTCGCACCGGCCCCGGTGCTCGTGGGACACGCGCTCAAGAACGCCGCCATCCCGATCATGACCATCATCGGGATCGGTATCGCGCTGCTCATCAGCGGGGCGATCGTGACCGAAACGGTATTCGCGATCCCGGGCATCGGCCGCCTCACGGTCGATGCGATCCTGCGCCGCGACTATCCCGTCATCCAGGGCGTGACCCTGCTTTTCTCGGCGATCTACGTGGTCATCAACCTGCTCGTCGACCTTTCGTACATGCTGTTCGACCCGCGCATCCGCTTCTGAGATGCGCCCCTGCCAAATGAGGCTCGCGCAATGACCGCCGCCCTCGCAACGGGCCCGGCGGCCGGGATTTCGGCCTCGCCCACGCTGCGCCAGTTCCGAGAGGCGTTCCGCCGCCACCCGACCGCCATCGCCGGCGCCGTCGTGCTGCTGGCGATGATCCTGCTCGCGTTGCTGGCGCCTTGGCTGGGCACGGTCGATCCGCAGGCGGTGCACCCGATCCAGCGCCTCAGGCAACCTTCGGCCGCTGCGTGGTTCGGCACCGACATGCTGGGGCGCGACGTCTTCAGCCGCGTGGTTTACGGCACGCGGGTGTCCCTCAGCATCGGCATCGCGGTGGCGTTCCTCAGCATCCTCGTCGGCCTTGCGATCGGGCTCGTGACCGGGTACCTGCGCTGGCTCGACGCGGTCGTGATGCGCATCATGGACGGCCTCATGTCGATCCCGCCCGTGCTGCTCGCCATTTCGCTCATGGCGCTCACGCGCGCGAGCATCGAGAACGTGATCGTCGCGATCACCCTGGCCGAAGTCCCGCGCGTGGTGCGCCTCGTGCGCAGCCTCGTGCTGACGCTGCGCGAACAGCCCTACGTCGAGGCCGCGGTGGCCGCCGGTACGAGCCTGCCGCGCATCCTCCTGCGCCACATCCTGCCGAACACCACCGCACCGCTGCTGGTGCAAGGCACCTACATCTGCGCCTCGGCGATGATCACCGAGGCAATCCTGAGCTTCATCGGGGCCGGCACGCCGCCGAATATCCCGAGCTGGGGCAACATCATGGCCGAGGCGCGCAGCCTGTTCCAGATTGCCGGGTACCTCATCTTCTTCCCTGGCGTGTGCCTGTCGCTGACGGTCCTCGCGGTCAACCTGCTGGGCGACGGCATGCGCGACGCGCTCGACCCGCGCCTTGCGCGGCGCATGTAATGAGTAGCGTGACAAAACCCGCCCCCCTCCTCGAAGTCGAAGGCCTCAAGACGCATTTCTTCACGCGCGACGGCGTCGTGCGCGCAGTCGACGGCGTGTCGTTTTCGGTCGAATCCGGCGAGACGCTTGCGATCGTCGGCGAATCGGGCTGCGGCAAGAGCGTCACTTCGCTTTCCATCCTGCGCCTGATTGCCTCGCCGCCGGGGCGCACTGTCGCCGGCAGCATCCGCTTCGAAGGCCGCGACCTGCTCGCGCTTTCCGAGCCCGAGATGCGCAAGGTGCGCGGCAACGAGATCTCGATGATCTTCCAGGAGCCGATGACTTCGCTCAACCCGGTACTGACCATCGGGCGGCAGATCGCCGAAGCGCTCACGCTGCACCGCGGCCTAGACCGCGCGGCGGCATGGGCGAGATCGGTCGAAATGCTCGCGCTGGTCAACATCCCCGAACCCGCGCGTCGCGTGCGCGAATATCCCCACCAGCTATCCGGCGGCATGCGCCAGCGCGTCATGATCGCAATGGCCCTGGCGTGCAATCCCAAGCTCCTCATTGCCGACGAGCCGACTACGGCCCTGGACGTCACCATCCAGGCGCAGATCCTCGACCTGATGCGCGGCCTCAAGGAAAAGACCGGCGCTGCGATCGTGCTGATCACGCACGACCTGGGCGTAGTCGCGGAGATGGCGCAGCGCGTGGTGGTCATGTATGCAGGAAGAAAGGTCGAGGAGGCGCCGGTCGGGGCGCTTTTCGCCCACCCGCGCCATCCCTACACACAAGGCCTGCTCAATTCGATTCCCAGGCTGGGCGCGGCGGCGACGGGCGCGCGCATCCGCCTCGAGGAGATCCGCGGCATGGTGCCTTCGATGCGCGAGACGATTCCCGGGTGCGTGTTCGCGCCGCGCTGCGCATACGCCACCGATCGCTGCAGGAACGAATACCCTCCGCTCGAAACGAACGCCGAAGGGCACGCTGTCGCGTGCTGGGAAGCCGAGCGCATCGGGACTCGCCCATGAGCGCGGGCTGGACGGCACCACCGGGAGCGCTCCTGCAGGTGGAGCACCTCACCAAGCACTACCCGATCCGCAAAGGCGTGTTCTCGCAGGTCAGCGGACAGGTCCATGCTGTGGACGACGTGAGCTTCTGGATCGCGCAAGGCGAGACCCTCGGCCTGGTCGGCGAAAGCGGCTGCGGCAAGTCGACCACCGGAAAGGCGATCCTGCACCTCACCGACATCACCGCCGGCGCGATCCGCTGGCGTGGCGAGCGGATCGACTCGCTTTCTGTAGGCGAGATGCGGCCGCACCGGCGCGAGCTGCAGGCCGTCTTTCAGGATCCCTATTCGTCACTTAACCCGCGCATGCGCGCGGCCGATATCGTGGCCGAGCCGATCCGCAATTTCGAATCCCTTGGGGCGGCGGAGATCCGCGCGCGCGTCGAATCCCTTTTCGACCGGGTTGGACTGCGCGCGGACCAGATGGTGAAGTACCCCTCCGAATTCTCCGGCGGCCAGCGCCAGCGCCTCGGCATCGCGCGCGCGCTGGCGCCCAATCCGCGCCTGATCGTGTGCGACGAAGCGGTGTCCGCGCTGGACGTGTCGGTCCAGGCGCAGGTCATCAACCTCCTCATGGACCTGCAGGAAGCGCTTGGGCTGTCCTACCTGTTCATCGCGCACGACCTGGCCGTGGTCGAGCACATAAGCCACCGGGTTGCCGTGATGTACCTGGGCAAAATCGTCGAGCTCACCGACAAGCGCTCGCTTTTCGAAAGCCCCCAGCATCCCTACACGGAGGCGCTGCTTTCGGCCGTGCCGGTCCCCGATCCGGCCAAGGCGCGCAAGCGCATCATCCTCGCCGGGGATGTTCCCAGTCCGGTGAACCCGCCCGCGGGCTGCCGCTTCCACACGCGGTGCCCTTATGTCGAGGCGCGTTGCCGCAGCGAAATCCCGGCCATGCGGGAGACTGCGCCCGGTCACTTCGTCGCCTGCCATCTGCGTGAAGGCGCACCCGTGGAACGGCCGGCCTGACGCGAAATCAGGCCGGGGCCAGCCTCGGTTCGCCTCCGCCCAGGTCCCACCGCAAGCGCCGGGCGTGAAACTGGCCGAGGCTGTCGCGGTGCCCGATGGACACCAGTGTCGTCTGCGGCAGGCGCTCGCGCAGCAGCGCGTACAGGTCGGCCTGGGCCTGCTCGGGCAGCGCCGCGCTGGCCTCGTCGAGGAACAGCCACTCAGGCTTGTTGATCAGGGCGCGCGCGAAGGCGATACGCTGCTGCTCGCCGCCGGACAGGACCTGCGCCCAGTTCTCCTCGCGCGCGAGATCTGGGCTCAGCTGGCCAAGGCCGGCCGCACGCAGCGCTTCGGCCGCTTCCTCATCGCCGACCGCTTCGGGCTGGGTGGGATAGGCAAGGGCATTCTTGAGGGTGCCGATGGGCAGGTAAGGCTTCTGCGGCAGGAAAAGCAGCCGAGCTCCCTTGGGCAGCGCGATTTTGCCCTTCCAGTAGGGCCAGATCCCCGCCAGGGCGCGGAACAGGGTCGATTTCCCGGATCCCGAAGGTCCTGTGATCAATACGTTTTCGCCAGGGGACAGCCGCAAGGTTGCATCCTTCAGCAAGGCCATGCCCTGCGGGAGGGACAGCGCAAGATGCTCGATGGAGAGGGCGGCCTCGGCCCCTTCCACGCGTTCGCCATCGAGTGCATCGGCTTCCGCGCGGGCATGGGCGAGTGCAAGCCTGAACCCGGTGAGCCGGTCCACGGTCGCCTTCCATGAAGCGAAGCTCGAATAAGCGCTGATGAACCACGACAACGCGCTCTGCACCTGGCCGAAGGCCGAGGCGGTCTGGAAGATCGAGCCGAGCGGCGCGCCGCCGGAAAAGTAACGCGGCGCGGCGACCACGAACGGGAAGATGATCGCGAGCTGGCCGTAGAAAGAGGTGAACCAGGTGAGCTGCTTTTGCTTCTGCATGATCGCCCACCAGTTGCCGATCACGCTGGCAAAGCGCCGGCTGAAATTGGCATGCTCGCCGGCTTCGCCGCGATAGAGCGCCACGCCTTCGCTGTTCTCGCGCAGGCGCACGAGCGAAAAGCGGAAATCCGCCTCCACCTTCTGGCGCGAAAAGTTGAGGTCGATCAGCGGCCGGCCGATGACATGCGTGACCCAGGTGCCGCCGATGGCGTACACCAGCGCGACCCACACCATGTACCCGGGGATGGTAAAGCCGGCCACTTCGAGCGCGCCCGAGATGGTCCAGAGGATCCCGATGAACGACACCAGGGTCACCAAGGCGGAAAGCAGTCCGAGCGAAAGGGTCAGGGTGAGGTCGACGAAGATGTTGAGGTCGTCCGCGATCCGCTGGTCCGGGTTGTCGGTGCCGCGGTCCAGCAGCTGCAGGCGATAGTAGGCCTGCCCCTCCAGCCAATCGGTGAGGTAGTTCTCGGTCAGCCATGCGCGCCATTCGATCATCAGCATCTGCTGCAGGTACTGCTTGTACACGGCGAGCACGATGAATATCACCGCAAGCAGCGTGAACCTGCCGAGCTCGAGGTAGAAACCGAGCCGGTCCTTGTTCTCGAACGTATCGTAGAACCCCTTGTTCCAGCTGTTGAACTGGACTTCGATCCAGACCAGCGCGAGCGTGAAACCGACCACCGCGGCGAGAAGCATGACGCCCCTGCGGCGCCCCTCCGACACCCAGTACGGACGAGTAAGGGCCCAGAATGCGGACCAGAATTCGGCGCGGGATAGCTTGCCTTGCATGAGGTAGCTCCGGAAAATGTTGGCTCGCACTCAGTTTACAGAACACGGCCAATGGCGAGAGAATGGCCGGATCCCCTATGACAGCCAACAAGGTTTTCCGTTTCGCACCGCCGCCGGCCCACAAGGCCCGGCACCTGTTCGTGTTCCTGCATGGCGGCGGCGCGACCCCCGAGTCGATGATCTCGGTGGCGTTCAAGTTCCAGGCGCGCTTCCCGAGCGCGGCACTGGTGGTGCCGAGCGGATTCGACGCGCCCGACAACGACAGCGCCACGTCGCAGTCGCCCTACTCGATGATCGCCCTGAACGACGACAACCGCATGGAGAGGATCGAAGCGATCCTGCCGCGGCTCGAGGACGTCGTGCGGCGCGAGCAGACCAACTGCGGCATCGCGCCCGAGAGTACCGTCCTCATCGGTTTTTCCCAGGGCGGCACCGTCGCGCTCGAGGCGGTCAAGCAGCTGCCTGGCCTGGCCGGCGCGGTGGTGGCCTATTCGGCGCGTTTCGCCCGGCTGCCGCTGGCGGGCGCAAGTATCAGCGCGCGCGTCCACCTGGTGCACGGCGAATACGATGCGATCGTCTCGCGCGTGCACTCCGAAAGGGCGGCGCGCGTGCTTGCGGCCATGCATACCCCAGTCACGCTCGACATCGTGGCCGACCTCGGCCATGCGCTCAGCCACCACGCGGTGAGCCTCGGTTCGCTGCGCCTGCTGCAGGGCATCTACGAAGGCAGGAAGGCTACGCTGCACTAGGGCTCGGCCCCTGCAAATGCAGGAATAATCACTGACATTTATTTCTGTAGATCCGCTCCCTGAGCCGATCTTAGGTCAATTATTTTTCCAGTTCTGGCATATTCTCGAACAGCGCGAGCGCTTCCGGGTTGGCCAGCGCATCGGTGTGCTTGACGGGCATGCCGTGCACCACCGAGCGCACCGCCAGCTCCACCACCTTGCCGTTGCGGGTGCGAGGGATGTCGGGCACCTGAACGATGCGGGCCGGCACATGCCGCGGCGTGGTATTGTCGCGGACTTGGCGGCGGATGCGCTCCTCGAGCTCCGCATCGAGCACGAGGCCGGCGCGTAGCTTCACGAACAGCACCACCCGCGTGTCCGTCGGGCGCTGCGGTGGCCAGAGCTGGCCGATCGCCACCGACTCCTCGACCGCGTCGATTTTCTCCACCTGCCCGTAGATCTCAGCCGTCCCTATGCGCACGCCGCCGGGATTCAGCGTCGCGTCCGAGCGCCCATACACGATCATCGTGCCGCGGCCCGTGAGCTCGCACCAGTCGCCGTGGCACCAGACGTTGGGAAAGCGCTCGAAATAGGCGGCGTGATAGCGCGCACCGCCCGGATCGTTCCAGAACCCCACCGGCATCGAGGGAAAAGGCTTCACGCAGACCAGCTCGCCCTTCTCGCCCATGAGTTCGCGGCCTGCGTCGTCGTAGACACGCACGTCCATGCCGAGGCCCCGGCATTGCAGCTCGCCCCGGTAAACGGGCAGCACCGGGTTCGCGTCGGCGAAGCCGGCCATGATGTCGGTGCCGCCCGAGATCGAGGCGAGGCACACGTCCTTCTTTACGTCGCGGTAGACGAAGTCGTAGCTCTCGGGCACCAGCGGCGACCCGGTGGAGACGATCATGCGTACCGATCCCAGGTCGTGCGAAGCGCGCGGTTTCAGGCCGCGCTTGGCTATGGCGTCGATGAACTTCGCCGAGGTGCCGTAGTGCGTGAAACGCTCGGCGGCGCAGAAGTCGAAGGTGATCGCTCCGTCGCGCGCGAACGGCGAGCCGTCATACAGCATCACAGCCGCTTCCGCGCAAAGGCCGGCGAACAGCAGGTTCCACATCACCCAGTTGCAGGTGGTGTAGTAGTAGAAGCGGTCGTCCGGGCGCACGTCGAACTGGAGCTTGTACATCTTGAGGCCCGAGAGGAGCGAGCCCCCGGCGCCGTGCACGATGCATTTGGGCTTGCCGGTCGTCCCCGACGTAAACAGGATGTAGAGCGGATGGTCGAAAGGCAGCTGCGCGTAGTCGATCTCATTCGCCGCGAAACCAGAGATCCAGTCGGCGTACCCGCGAGCGCCCGGGATCGCCGCAACATCGGGCTCCGCGGCGAGGTTCGGCACCACCACCACCTGCCTGACGCTGGGCAGACGCGCGGCGATTTCCTTTACGCGCTGGATCGAATCGTGGATCTTGCCATTATAGAGGTAGCCGTCGGCACAGAAGAGGAGCACCGGCTCGGTTTGTCCAAACCGATCGAGGACGCCGTCGGTGCCAAAATCGGGCGAGCACGACGACCAGACGGCTCCCACGGAGATCGCGGCCAGCGCCAGCACGCAGGTCTCGGGCATGTTGGGGATAAAGGCCGCGACGCGGTCCCCGGGTTTCACGCCCGCTGCGCGCATGGCCTGCGCGCAACGCGAAACCTGCGCATGCAACTCAGCATACGACATACGCCGCCTGAATCCGGTTTCGTCCCAGAAAACCAGGGCATCGAAGTCATCGCGGCGGCGCAGCAGGTTTTCCGCGAAATTGAGGCTCGCTTCGGGAAACCACTGCGCACCGGGCATCTTGTGGCCGTCGACCAGGATGCGTTCGCCTTTCCTGCCGCGCACCGCGGCCCAGTCCCACAGGCCGCTCCAGAACGCCTCGCTTTTATCGCAAGTCCAGCGGTAGAACTCCGGATAGGTGTTGAGCCTGAGGCCGTGGCGATGGACGCAATAGCGCGCGAATTGCGTGATCAGCGCCGACTCGATGGCGCCCTGCGAGGGTTCCCACATTTTCTTCGGCGCTGGCATGGCTCTTATCCGGTGGGAAAGTGGCCGCCATTATAATTACCCGCATGAGCCCCTCCGACACCGGCGCGGTAGCGCGTTTCTGGGACGACGCGATCGTCCCGGCCCTCACCGAGTACATCCGGATCCCGGCCAAGTCCCCCCACTTCGACAAGGACTGGGAGGCGCGTGGGCACATCGAGGCCGCGGTGCAATTCGCTGCGCGATGGTGCGAAAAAAACATCCTGCCCGGCATGCGGGTCGAGGTCGTCCGCCTTTCGGGGCGCACGCCTGTCCTGTATGTGGAAGTGGACGGCGACAAGCGCGAAACGGTGCTCGTTTACGGGCACCTCGACAAGCAACCCGAGATGACCGGCTGGCGCGAAGGGCTGGGTCCGTGGACGCCGGTGATCGAGGACGGCAAGTTGTACGGGCGCGGCGGTGCCGACGATGGCTACGCCGTGTTCTGTGCGCTCTCCGCGCTCAAGGTGCTGAAGGAATCCGGCCGGCCGCACGCGCGCATCGCAATGCTCATCGAGTGCTGCGAGGAAAGCGGCAGCTACGACCTGCCCTCGTACCTGGACCTGCTTGCACCGCGCATCGGTGCCCCGGCATTGGTCCTGGGCCTGGATTCGGGCTGCGGCAACTACGACCAGCTGTGGGGCACGACCTCGCTGCGCGGCCTCGTCAACGGGGTGCTGACGGTCGACGTGCTCACCGAAGGCGTGCATTCGGGCGACGCGAGCGGCGTGGTGCCCTCCAGCTTCCGAATTGCGAGGCAACTGCTCGAGCGCATCGACTCGGCCGAAAGCGGTCGCGTGAAGGGGTCGGCCTTCCACGCGGACATCCCGCTGGAGCGCGTCGCGCAGGCAAAGAAAGCCTCCGACGTGCTGGGCGATTCGATCTACGCGAAATTCCCGTTTGCCGGCTCCACCCGGCCGATGCACAAGGACCTTGCCGAGCTGGTGCTGAACCGCACGTGGCGGCCGATGCTGTCGATCACCGGTGCTTCAGGGCTTCCGTTGCCGGCCAACGCCGGCAACGTGCTGCGGCCGCAGACCCAGCTGGTGATTTCGCTGCGGATCCCGCCCACGATCGACGGCGACACGGCTGCGCGCGCCCTCAAGAAAATTCTCGAGGCCGACCCGCCGTACGATACCGAGGTTTCATTTGAATACGGCCAGTCCGCGACCGGCTGGCACGCGCCGGTCACGGCGCCGTGGCTCGAATCGGCGATCGACGCCGCATCGACACAGCATTACGGCAAGCCGGCGATGTGGATGGGAGAAGGCGGCACCATTCCCTTCATGGCCATGCTCGGGCAGAAATTCCCGCAGGCGCAGTTCCTCATCACGGGCGTGCTCGGGCCGCATTCCAACGCGCACGGGCCGAACGAGTTCCTGCACATCGGCTACGCGAAGAAGCTGACCGCCTGCGTGGCGGACATCGTCGCCGCACACGCCGCGCAGCTGCGCTAGATTACCCTCAGTCGAGCGACGGTTTCCTCACCGTCGCGTAGTGCGGCCGCGTGAGGACTTCCGGGCGCAACACCTCGTCGAGCTCGGCCTTCGTCATCAGCCCGCGGGCAAGGACGATGTCCGCAACGCTGGCGCCGCTGGCAAGGGCCTCGCGCGCCACGTCGGTGGCGTTCGCGTAGCCGATGATCGGGTTGAGCGCCGTCACCAAGCCGATCGAGCGCTCCACGGAAGCCTTGAGGAACTCGCGGTTGGCCGTAATGCCCTTCACGCACCGGTCCGCAAGCGTCCGGCAACCGGCGGCGAGGTGCGCGATGCTTTTGAACAGGCTGTGAGCGATCACGGGCTCGAAAGCGTTGAGCTGCAGCTGCCCGCCCTCGGCGGCGAAACTCACGGTGATGTCGTTGCCGATGACTTCGAACGCGATCTGGTTCACCACCTCGGGAATCACCGGGTTGACCTTGCCTGGCATGATCGACGAGCCCGCCTGCACCGCCGGCAGGTTGATCTCGCCGAGGCCCGCGCGCGGGCCGGACGAAAGCAGGCGCAGGTCGTTGCAGGTCTTGGAGAGCTTCACCGCGATCCGCTTCAGCACGCCCGAGAGCTGGACGAACGACCCGGCGTCCTGGGTCGCCTCGATCAGGTTCGAGGCAGTGATCAATTCCATCCCGGCGATAGCGGACAGCTTCTTGCAGACCAGCGGGGCGTAGTCCGGGTGCGCATTGATGCCGGTGCCGATCGCGGTCGCACCGAGGTTCATTTCGCGCACCAGCGCAGCGGCTTCCTGCAGGCGATCCTCGTCTTCGCCCAGCATCACCGCGTAGGTGCTGAATTCCTGGCCCAGCGTCATCGGCACGGCGTCCTGTAGTTGCGTGCGGCCCATCTTGAGCACGTCGGCGAATTCTTCGGCCTTGGCCTCGAAAGCTTCGCGCAGGTAACGCATCTCGGCGGCCAGCCGCCGGATGCCGAAATTGAGGGCCACCTTGACCGCCGTCGGATAGACGTCGTTGGTGCTCTGGCTCATGTTCACGTCGTCCAACGGGTGCAGGTATTTGTATTCGCCTCTGGCATGGCCGAGGATCTCAAGGGCACGGTTGGCGATCACCTCGTTGGCATTCATGTTGGTGGAGGTGCCCGCGCCGCCCTGGATCACGTCGACGACAAATTGATCCGCGAGCGCTCCCGCGCCGATTTCCTTGCAGGCGCGCGCGATCGCCGCCGCCTTATCCTCCGCGAGCAGGCCGAGCTCGCGGTTGGCCAGAGCGGCCGCGTGCTTCACGCACGCCAGGGCGGCAATCAGGTCGGGGTAGATCGAAATCGAGGTTCCCGTGATCGGGAAATTTTCCACGGCACGCAACGTGTGTACGCCGTAGTATGCCGCGGCGGGCACTGCGCGGTCGCCGAGCAGGTCATGCTCGATGCGTTCGGGTACGGTCATGAGGGACTCATGCGGTGGCGTGATTTTAGGCCTTTGCTTGACACGGCGTGAAGAGGTATTGAGAATGGCCGCTCGCACTCGGGATCCTTGGGGAGAACTGCATGTCACGCATCGTATTCGCTATCGCCGCTGCGCTATTCGGGCTGTCCGCCGCGGCCCAGGAAGGCACGCTCAAGAAAATCAAGGACAGTGGCACGATCACCATCGGCCACCGCGATGCCTCGGTGCCCTTTTCCTACTATGACGACAAGCAGCAGCCCATCGGCTATGCGATGGACCTGTGCATGAAGATCGTCGATGCGGTGAAGGCGGACCTCAAGCTGCCCAAGCTGGAGGTCAAATACCAGCTGGTCACCTCGGCCAACCGGATCCCGCTGATGGGCAACGGCACTATCGACCTGGAATGCGGCTCGACCACCAACAATATCCCGCGCCAGGAGCAGGTCTGGTTCACGATCACGCATTTCGTCACCGCCAATCGCTGGATCGCGAAGAAGTCCTCGAACATCAAGACGCTCGCCGACCTCAAGGGCAAGACCATCGTGTCGACCGCCGGCACCACCAACATCAAGCAGATCACCGAGATCAACGCGGCGCAGAACCTGGGCATGAACATCATTTCGGCCAACGGGCACCCGGAAGCGTTCCAGATGGTCGAAACCGGCCGCGCGGTGGCCTTTGTGATGGACGACATCCTGCTCGCCAGCCTCGCGGCGTCATCGCGCAACCCGGGCGACTACCAGATCTCGGCGGTCGGGCTGTCCGTAGAGCCCTACGGCATCATGGTGCGCAAGGACGACAGGGCCTTCAAGGCGGTCGCCGACAAGGCGATGACCGAGGTCTACAAGTCGGGCCAGATAAACGCCATCTACAGCAAATGGTTCGAGAAACCGGTCCCGCCCAAAGGCATCAACCTGGCTCTCCCCATGGGCGCGCCGTTCAAGAAGGTGGTCGCCAATCCAACTGACTCGGGCGATCCCAAGGTCTACGAGTAATCGCGGGCTTTAGGCGGAACTGCGGCTCCCCGGTTTTCCTCGGCCGGGTTTGACGCCACAGTGAACCGCAGATGAACTACCACTGGGACTGGCGAATCTTTCTTGCCCCCGAACCGGGCGGCACGGGGACCTACGTCCATTACCTCATCGTCGGCCTGGGCTGGACGCTGGCCACCGCGCTCGCAGCCTGGGTAATCGCGCTCGTGATCGGTTCGATCGTCGGGACGCTGCGCACGACGCCCAAGCCCTGGGTGGTGCGCCTGGGCAACGCCTATGTCGAAATCTTCAGGAATGTGCCGCTGATCGTGCAGATGTTCCTGTGGTTCTTCGTCATGCCGGAACTGTTGCCGAAGGCGCTCGGCGACTGGGTAAAGCAGGTGCCGCCGCCCTGGGGGTCCTACATTCCCGCCGTCTTGTGCCTCGGCATCTACACCTCGGTGCGCGTCGCCGAGCAGGTGCGCGCCGGCATCAATTCGCTGTCGCGCGGCCAGGGTATGGCGGGCACCGCGCTGGGGCTCACGCTCTGGCAGACCTACCGCTACGTGCTCCTGCCGATGGCCTTCCGTATCGTGATGCCGACGCTCACCTCGGAGTTCATGAACGTCATCAAGAAGTCCTCGGTGGCGCTCACCATTGGCCTGCTCGAGCTGACCGGACGCGCGCGCGCGATGCAGGAGTTCAGCTTCAAGGTGTTCGAGGCGTTCGCCGCGGCGACCGTCATCTACCTGATTACCAACCTCATTGTGGTGATGGGAATGCGCGCGCTGGAAAAGAAGGTGCGCGTGCCCGGCTTCATTGGCCCGGCGCCGAGCGCCGCAGCCCATTGAGAATGAAACCCTATCGGTTGAAACCCTGACGCCATGCGGTCCGGAAAATGAGCGGCTACGATTTCGACGTCATCCAGCGATCCTGGGTCTACCTCTTCCGGGAGGGAATGACATTTACGCTGACGCTGACCGCCCTGGCGATGGTCGGCGGGATTTTCTTCGGCACGCTGCTGGCGATGATGCGGCTGGCTGGGGGGCCGGTGCTGGGACGGGTTGCTACGGCGTATGTGAACCTGATGCGGTCGCTGCCGCTGGTGCTGGTGATCTTCTGGTTCTTCTTCCTGGTGCCCTACATCGGGGCGTGGATCATCGGGGCGAAGGATCCGGTCAAGGTGGGGTCGTTTCTTTCCTGCCTCATCACTTTCACCATGTTCGAGGCAGCCTACTACTGCGAGATCATGCGCGCGGGCATCCAGTCGATTCCGCGCGGCCAGGTCTGGGCGGGCTACGCGCTTGGCCTGAACTACTGGCACACCATGGGCACCGTCGTGCTGCCGCAGGCCTTCCGCAACATGCTGCCGGTGCTGCTGACACAGACCATCATCCTGTTCCAGGACACGTCGCTGGTCTACGTGATCTCCGCCACCGACTTTCTCGGCGCCGCCTCCAAGGTCGCGAACCGCGACTACCGGCTGGTGGAGATGTACACGTTCGTCGCGGTCGTCTACTTCGTCATGTCGTTCGGGCTGTCGACGCTGGTCAAGAGCCTGCAGAACCGCATCGCCATCATCCGCTAGGCACACGCAACGGAGCCCTACATGATCTCCATCAAAAACGTCAGCAAGTGGTACGGCAACTTCCAGGTGCTGACCGATTGCTCAACCGAGGTAAGCAAGGGCGAAGTGGTGGTGGTCTGCGGTCCTTCGGGGTCGGGCAAGTCCACGCTCATCAAATGCGTGAACGCGCTCGAGCCGTTCCAGAAGGGCGAGATCAGTGTGGAAGGCGTGTCGGTGGGCGACCCGAAGACCAACCTGTCCAAGCTGCGCGCCCGCATCGGCATGGTGTTCCAGAATTTCGAGCTGTTCCCGCACCTGACCGTGAGGGAGAACCTGACCCTCGGGCAGATCAAGGTGTTGCGTCGCGGGGAGGCCGAAGCGACCGAGCGGGGCCTCAAGATGCTTGACCGCGTCGGGCTTCTGGCGCACCAGGACAAGTATCCAGGCCAGCTCTCCGGCGGCCAGCAGCAGCGCGTCGCGATCGCGCGGGCGCTTTCGATGGACCCGATCGCGATGCTGTTCGACGAGCCGACCTCGGCCCTGGACCCGGAGATGATCAACGAGGTGCTGGACGTGATGGTGCTGCTCGCGCAGGAAGGCATGACCATGATGTGCGTTACCCACGAGATGGGCTTCGCGCGCAAGGTCGCCAACCGCGTGATCTTCATGGACGCGGGCAAGATCGTCGAGGACGCGACAAAAGAAGATTTCTTCGGCAAACCGCGTTCCGAGCGCGCGCAGCTGTTCCTGTCGAAGATCCTCCACCACTAGCATGGGCGCGAAATCGCTTTCGGCGGCCCGGGCTCCCAGCCTTGTCGCCCTCCTCGTCGCCACGCGCAAGGGCGCTTTTATCCTCAAGGGCGACAAATCCAGGCGCACCTGGAAAACCAGCGGGCCGATGTTCTTCGGCCATATCGTCTACCACATGGTGCTGGACCCGCACCCGGCGGGCAAAAAGCGCACGCTGCTGGTAGCTGCACGCACCGGACACCTCGGCCCGACGGTGTTCCGCTCCGCCAACTTCGGCCGTACATGGAAGGAAGCTTCGCAACCGCCGGCCTTTCCGAAGGCACCGGAAGGCACCAAGGGGCGCGTTGTCGATCACGTGTTCTGGCTCGCGCGCGGGCATGCGGATGAGCCGGGTACCTGGTACGCAGGGACTTCGCCGCAGGGCCTTTTCCGCAGCGAGGACGACGGGGACACCTGGGCACCCGTGGCCGGGTTCAACGACCATCCCATGCACGCCAAATGGACCGGCGACGAGCAGGACGGCACACCCGACGGTCCCAAGCTGCATTCCATCCTGGTCGACCCGCGCGATTCTGGCCACCTGTACATCGGCATGTCGGGCGGCGGGGTGTTCGAAAGCATGGACAAGGGCGCCAGCTGGAAACCGCTCAACAGCGGCTGCGTGGCCGATTTCCTGCCCGATCCCGACGCGGAATATGGCCACGACCCCCACTGCGTCCGCCTGCACCCGCTGGCGCCCGACATCCTGTACCAGCAAAACCACTGCGGCATCTATCGCATGGAGCGTCCCGCCGCGACGTGGGTGCGCATAGGCGCGAGCATGCCGAAGAAGGTCGGTGACATCGGCTTCCCGCTGGTACTGCATCCGCGCGACCCGAAGACGCTGTGGGTGTTCCCGATGGATGGCACCTCGGTCTGGCCCCGCACCAGCCCGGACGGAAAGCCCGCTGCTTACAGGACCACGAACGCCGGCCGAACCTGGCAGCGGCAGGACGCGGGCCTGCCGCCATCGCAGGGATGGTTCACCGTGAAGCGCCAGGCGATGACGGCCGACGAACATGATCCGGTGGGACTGTATTTCGGCACCACCAACGGCGAAGTGTGGGCGAGCCGCAACGAAGGGGCGAAGTGGGCCTGCATCGCGCGCCACCTCCCGCACATCTACGCAGTCGAGGCCGTGCCCGGCTGATGAAGGTGCTCATCCCCGGGCCCTTGCGTTCCTATACGCAGGGCCGGCACGAAGTGCGCGCCGCGGGAGCGACGCTTGGCGAATTGCTCGCAGACCTGGATCGCAGCTATCCGGGAATCCGCTTCAGGATGATCGACGAGCAGGATGGGGTGCGCCGCCACATGCGAATTTTCGTGAACCGGGAGCAGGTACGCGCGATGGAAGCGCCCTTGCATGAGGCGGACGAGGTCCTCATCGTCCAGGCGTTGAGCGGCGGGTGAGCGGCCTTACTCCACGCGGATGTTCAGGTCTTTGACCAGCCGCGCGTACTTGCCGTAGTCGTCGCGCACCAGATTCGCGAATTGCTCGGCACTGCCGCCGATCGGTTCGAGGGCCGACTGCGCGAAGCGCTCGCGCACCACCGGGTCGGCCAGGGCCTTGCCGATTTCCGCGTTCAGGCGCGCGACGATCTCGCCAGGAGTCCGGGCCGGCACAAATACGCCTAGCCACTGATCGAGCACGAGGCCCGGGTACCCCGCTTCTTCGTAAGTCGGTACCTCGGGCAGAGACGGCGCGCGCGCTTTCGTGCTCTGTGCGAGCAACTTCAGCTTGCCTGCCTTGTAGTGTGGAATCAGCGGAGAGGACCCCAGCGAACCGATGGGTACCTGCCCGCCGACGAGATCGGCAATCGCCTGCCCGCCGCCTTTGTACGGGATATGGGTGAGCTGAATGCCGGCCATCCTCGCAAACCATTCTGCGGCAATGTGCTGCTGCGAGCCGGCGCCGGAGGTTGCGAACCCGAGACCAGGTTTCGCTTTCGCCAGCGCGACCAGTTCGGCCACGTTGCCGACACCGGTGGACGGGTGGACAGCGAGCACGACCGGCTGCCTCGCCAGTTGGATGACAGGAATGAAATCCTTCAGCGTCTGAAAGCCGATATTCCGGAAGGTGTGCGGATTGGAGACGATCGAGTCCGGCGCAATCACGGCGGTGTAGCCGTCGGGTGCGCTCCTGGCCGCCGCTTCCAGGCCGATGTTGCCGCTTGCGCCGGCGCGGTTTTCGATGACCACGGGTTGCGCAAGCAATAGTCCGACCCTCTCGCCCACGGCGCGCGCGGCGATATCGGTCGATCCTCCCGGCGGATAGGGGACGATCCAGCGCAAGGGCTTTGCCGGCCAACCCTGCGCGAGGGCCGCTTGCGCGGCAAAAACGATCAGCAGGGAAATCAGAATCCTCACATTACGCTCCGGGTCAGGCGGGCCGATGCATGAATTGTAGCGGCGCGGCAGCGATGATTGTGATGCGGTTCACGTTCGTCTCCTTCCGGTTGTTTCGGAGGCACTGCAGACGGATTGAACGTGGGCGGTGCGAAAACGGGTTAAACTGCGCGGCCTGTTTTTTGCTTTGCCTCAAGCACCGCACCCGACAACCAGCCGACATGCCCACGAACACGATCATCCCCATCAAGAGCAAGACGCCGAAGAACAAGTACGACTGCCTCAAATGCCCGGGATATTGCTGCAGCTATCCCCTGATCGAAGTCACCCAGCGCGACATCGCTCGCGTCGCCAAGCATTTCGACGTTTCCGTCGAGAAAGCCAAGAAAAAATTCTTCCGCTACGACCGCAGCGAAAAGAGCTGGGTGCTGCGGCAGAAGGAGGACGAGCACTTCAAGAAGATCTGCCGTTTCTTCGACACCGACGAGCGCCGCTGCACGATCTACATGGCGCGGCCCGGCGTGTGCCGCGACTACCCGGGCGAGCCGACCTGCGGGTACTACAGCTTCCTGGCGTTCGAAAGAGAACACCAGCAAGACCCTGAATTCATCGCCACGACCTAGGCGGTTTTCTTCAGCGCCTGGGCGCGCAGGCCCGACAGCGTCATGGTCGGAGTGAGGGCCTCCGGGTCGAGGCGCAATTCGATCAGGGCGGGCTTGCCCGCCGCCATCGCCCGGGCAAGTGCCGGGGCAAACGCCTCCGTGGTCTCGACTGCCTCCCCGAACGCCCCGTAGGCGCGCGCGAGCGCGGCGAAATCGGGGTTCACCAGCTCGGTGCCCAAAACCCGGGCCGGGTATTCACGCTCCTGATGCATGCGGATCGTGCCGTACATGCCGTTGTTCACCACGACGATGAGGACATTCGCACCGTATTGGACGGCCGTGGCGAGTTCCTGGCCGTTCATGAGGAAGTCGCCGTCGCCGGCGAACGCGACCACTGTCCGGTGCGGCTGGGCGATTTTGGCCGCGATGGCCGCGGGTACCCCGTAGCCCATCGATCCGTTGGTCGGCGCCAGCTGGGTGCGGAAGTCGCGATACTGGTAGTAGCGGTGGACCCAGGTCGCGAAATTGCCCGCGCCATTGCAGATGATTGCGTCGGCCGGCAGCGTCTCGCGCAGGCCCTTGACGATGTCGCCGTACTGCACCTTGCCCGGCAGGGCCTTGGGCTCGCAGTAGGCCAGGTAATTCTTGCGCGCCCCCTCGGTGCCCGCGCGCCACTTGGCCCCATCGAGCTTCACGCTTCCCAGGGCTTCGACGAACTGCGGGTAGCCGGAATTCACCAGCACCGCGCCCTGGTAGACCCGGCCGAGCTCCTCGGCGCCCGCATGCACGTGGATCAGCTTTTGTTTCGGCACCGGCACTTCGAAAAGCGTATAGGCGCTGCTGGTCATTTCGCCCAGGCGCGCGCCGACCACCATCACCACATCGGCGTCCTTGATCCTTTGCGCGAGGTTCGGATCGATTCCGATGCCCACGTGACCCGCATAGGAGGGGGAGCGGTTGTCTAGCAGGTCCTGGCAGCGAAACGAAGCGCCGGCCGCGAGGTGGTTCTTTTCGAGAAAGGCGCGCATCGCGGCAACCGAGTCGTTCGTCCAGCCGCTGCCGCCGAGGATCACGAAAGGCCGTTCGGCCGCGGCAAGGATGCGGCCGACCTCGCGCATGTCCTCGGGCGCGGGCGCGGCACGCACCGTCTTGTAGTGCGGCACGTCGGCCACTGCCGCCTGGGCAAACAGCATGTCCTCGGGCAAAGCCAACACCACCGGACCGGGACGACCGGCCATCGCGGTATGGAAAGCATGGCTTACGTATTCCGGAATCCGCTCGGTGCGGTCGATCTGCGCAACCCACTTGGACATCGGGCCGTACATGCGCCGGTAGTCGATCTCCTGGAACGCCTCGCGCTCGGCCATCTCGTTGCCGACCTGGCCGATGAACATCACCAGCGGCGTGGAATCCTGGTAAGCGGTGTGGACGCCGACCGCGCCGTTGGTCGCACCCGGGCCGCGCGTAACGAAGAGGACGCCGGGCTTGCCGGTGAGCTTGCCGTACGCGTCGGCCATGTACGAGGCGCCGCCTTCCTGCCTGCAGATCACGAATTTCAGCTTGTCGCGCACATCGTATATGCCATCGAGCACCGGCAGGAAACTCTCGCCCGGCACGCCGAAGGCGAGCTCGACGCCGTGGCCGACGAGCGCGTCTGCGAGGATCTTGCCGCCGTGGCGGGTCTGGAGGTCGGGCTTCATGCGGTCACCTCTGGTCTATTTCGCTTGGGTCTATTTCGCTTGGGTCTATTTCGCTTGGAACGCATTGCGTAATGCGGTACAGCAGTGGGCAACGGCCTGGTTTGCAGTGTCGAGCACCCCGCCCATGAGAAGGAAGCCGTGCACCATGTCCGGGTAATCCCGGTATTGAACTTTCACACCGTCTTTTTCGAGTCGATCGGCATAGGCGCGGCCTTCGTCCACCAGCGGGTCGTAGCCGGCGGTGATCACGTACGCGGGCGGCAGTCCCGCGAGGCTCGCGGCGAGCAGCGGCGAGGCGCGCCAGTCGAGCCAGTCGACTTCGTTCGGCAGGTAGTGGCCGCGAAAATAATTCATGACCTTGCGCGTCAGCAGGTAGCCCTCGGCATTCCTTGCGTGCGAGGGGTGAGCGCTTCTCTGGTCGGTGGCCGGGTAGATAAGCAGCTGAAAGCACGGCAGCTCAGAACGCGTGTCGCGGGCATCGATGCACACCACGGCTGCAAGGTTGCCTCCGGCACTGTCGCCGCCTACCGCTATGCGCTTGGCGTCGATGCCCAGCTCACCTGCATGCGCTGCGATGTAGCGCGTGGCCGCGATGCAATCGTCCACCGCGGCCGGGAAGCGGGCTTCGGGCGCGAGCCGGTACTCGACCGAGAACACCACGCACATGGCGCCGTTGGCGAGCTCCCGGCAAACCACGTCGTGCGTATCCAGGTCGCCGATCACCCAGCCGCCGCCGTGGTAGTACACCAGCGCCGGGAGGATTTCACCTTTTGGCGCGCCGGCAGGCCGGTAGACGCGTATCGGCAGCGGGCCGGCCGGACCCGGCACGAGCATCAGGTAGACCGCTCCCATCTCGGGCGGTCGCGGCGAAGTTATCGAGCGAGTGTCGTGATACAGCCGGCGCGCAACGGCCGGAGGCACGTCGTGGTACGGCGGCAGCGGCGAGCGCGCCACGCGCTCGAGCAATACCGCCACCTGCGGATGGACGGCCACCTATTTTGCGGCCGCGAGCATTTTCGCGAGCCGCTCCTTGAAGAACGGCGCGGGCTTCATGACGCGCGTATCCTGCGTGACGATCAGCGGCCGGATCTTCGCCACGTAGGCCTGCCAGGCCGGGTCGGCCTGCATCGCCGCGCGGCACTTGTCGCGCTGGTTGAGGTCGTCATAAGCCCAGAGGTGAATGATCATGTTCTGCATGCCCATCTCGGTGACGTAATAGCCCACCATGTGCGGCAGGTGCTTCAGCTGCGTCGGCATGCCCTCGGACTCGTAGAGCCTGAAGTATTCCGGCACCTTGCCCGGATGCAGCAGGTACATGCGTTCCTCGACGTACATTGCGCCTCTCCAGGGGGCGTACGGTCGTCGATTATATAATCCGCGTCACCTTCCCACATTCCGACTGCGCCTGGTTCATCATGCCCGACACCGACATCAGCACGCTGCGCCGCATCCTGCGCGAGAACCGGACGATCGCGGTGGTCGGGCTGTCCGCGAACTGGTATCGCCCGAGCTATTTCGCCGCGAAATACATGATGGAACACGGCTACCGCATCATCCCGGTGAATCCCCAGTACCAGGAAGTGCTTGGGCAGAAATGCTATGCCTCGCTGCGCGACATCCCGGACAAGGTCGGCATCGTCGACTGCTTTCAGAAAACCGAGCGCATCCTTCCCCTGGCCGAGGACGCGATAGCCATCGGCGCCAGGGTGCTATGGCAGCAGATCGGCGTGGTGAACGAAGCGGCCGCGGCCCGCGCCAAGGCGGCAGGGCTGGACTCGGTGATGGATCGGTGCGTGAAGATAGAGCATGGGCGCCTGTTCGGCGGGCTCAACTGGGTGGGTGTCAATACGCGCGTAATCTCGGCCAAGCGGCCCCATTGGCTGCCCTACTGACACAGGTCATAATGTAAGCGGGCGCTTATTTATTCAAATTTAACATCTGCATCGCAGATACCACCATTCGGCGCTGGCGCCCCTGACGCGCGGACGCTATTCTTCCGCCTTCACCGGGGAATTACGTTTCATGTTTAACGCATTGCGCATATTCGAAGGCCGGTTCGGCCGGGTAGTCCTGTCCGAAGCTGCCAGCGCCCAGGCACCGCACGTCCATGCGGAGCACCAGCTCGTCCTGAAATACGACGGCGCCGACCGCCATTTCCAGATCGGCGGCGAGCGTGCGGTCCTCACCCGCAACGACATCCTGTTCGTCAACGCGCAGCGGCAGCACGAAACGATTGCCAACGAAGGCGGCGCGAGTGCCCGCCTGCTGCTTATGAACATCTCGCCCGAGTGGCTGGCGCAGACTTTCCCCGCCATGTTCCGCGGCCCGGAAAACAGCAGCCCGTACCCGCGCACGCTCGACTCGGTCACCCCGCACATCCGCAAGGTCGCCGATGCGATGGCGATCGACATGATGAACGACCGCTTCCTCTCCGCCGACCGGCTGGAGTTCATGGTGCAGGAGCTGATCCTTTCGATCATCGACAGCTACATCGCCAAGCGCCGCTCGACTTCGCCGATGTGGCGCGGCTCGAAATTCGCCGACTCCCGCATCCGGCGCGCGATTGGGCTGCTGCGCGCCCGGCCGAACAAGGACGTCAACATGGACGACATCGCCACCCAGGTCGGCTTGTCGCGCTCGCGCTTCTATGACCTGTTCCAGATGTGCACCGGCCGCTCGCCACGCGAGTATCTCGACATGCTCTGCGTGGAGACCGCCATCACGCGCCTGTCGACCTCGGACACCAAGATCGCCGACGTGTCGGCTGAGCTGGGATTTTCGGCACAGAGCAATTTCACGCGCTTTTTCCTCAACCAGGTCGGCGCCTCGCCCTCCGAGTACCGGCGCTTTTCGTCGGTCGGCGTTGCCGCGGCGGCGCCCCTGGAAACGGCGGCCCTTTCGCCTTTTGACACAGGCACGCTCGAGCCCGCCAAGTAACGCAGTTCGCATTTCCCCGGCCTGAATCCGGACACGCTGGCACATCGGTTGCTTCCCTCATTGCAACCCTTCAAG
>JBBQNG010000038.1:0-22814 GCA_038329645.1 Burkholderiales bacterium | reverse complement strand
GCGATCGTTCCGCGGGCGGGCAACACCGGCCTGGTCGGGGGATCGATCCCGGCGGGGAGACGAAAGGAAATCGTGCTTTCCGTGTCGCGCATGAACCGCATCCGCAACCTCGATCCGCTCAACGACACCATGACCGTCGAGGCCGGATGCATCCTGCAGAACCTGCAGCAGGCCGCGGACGATGCGGGACGGCTGTTTCCGCTTTCGCTCGCAGCCGAAGGCAGCTGCCAGATCGGCGGCAACCTCTCGACCAATGCCGGCGGCGTGGGCGTGCTTCGCTACGGCAACGCGCGCGATCTGGTGCTCGGATTGGAAGTCGTGCTGTCCGACGGCCGCATCTGGAACGGGCTGAAGGCGCTCAGGAAAGACAACACCGGCTACGACCTCAAGCACCTTTTCATGGGCGCCGAGGGAACGCTGGGCATCATCACCGCCGCCGTGCTCAAGCTGTTTCCGAAACCTTCGGCCAGCGCCACCGCGTGGATCGCGGTGAAGAGCCCGCAGAAAGCCGTCGAGCTGCTCGCCGCGATGCGCACCCTGATGGGCGATCGCCTCACCGCCTTCGAGCTCGTTTCGCGCGTGGTCCTCGATACCGTGATCCGATGCAAGCCGTCGATCCCCGATCCGCTTAAGGATCGTCATCCCTGGTATGTGCTGGCCGAATTGACGGATGGCGGCACGCAGGAAGCATTGGCTGCGCGTGCCGAGAAAGCTCTCGTTGACTGCACCGAGCGCGGCATCCTCATCGACGTGGCGATCGCGCAGAGCGAAGCGCAGGCCAAGGCATTGTGGCTGATCCGCGAGACGATTCCCGAAGCGCAGTTCACCAACGTGAAGCACGACCTGTCGGTGCCGGTGTCGAGCATCCCGCGCATGATCGAAGAGGGGATGGCCGAGCTGGGGACGGCTTTCCCCGGCTGCGTCGGCCTGATCTTCGGGCACATCGGGGACGGGAACCTGCACTACAACATCGCGATGCCCGATGAGGCCGGCACGCAGGCGCTCATGACCCAGCACAAGGCCGTGAACGACATCGTCTATGAAGTCGTCGGACGGCTAGGTGGGTCGATCTCGGCCGAGCACGGCGTCGGCCAGCAGAAGCGCGACGCGATTAAGCTGCGGAAATCACCGGTAGAGATGGACCTGATGCAGCGGGTAAAGGATGCGCTGGACCCGCAGGGGATCATGAATCCGGGCAAGGTTTTGTAGAGGGGATTGCTGCCAATTTTTGCAGAGTGACTTGGACTGGCGAGTGTTTCAGAGACAATTCCTGCCATGCCGGCCCGGACTTTGGCGACACACATGCGACACGTTATGTCGCATAAAACGCAAATCCCCGACTTCTGGGCCCGGGTCGGAAACCTCGCTGCAGAAGTATATAAATCACTCATCAAGTAACATACCTAATACGGTATAATTCTCATGGTTCGTGTACCGACGCCGCCTGACAAGCCACTTCACTGGATGGGATCGGCCAAGAAGGACCTGCTTAGTTTTCCGAAGGCAGTGGTGGATGACTTCGGTTACGCGCTGGGCGTGGTGCAGCTAGGCGGCGTCCCGCCTTCCGCCAAACCGTGGAAAGGCGAAGGACCGGGAGTATTCGAACTGGTGGAGGACCATCGCGGCGACACTTGGCGAGTGGCGTATACGGTGCGTTTCAAGAAAGCGGTCTACGTGCTGCACTGCTTCCAGAAGAAATCCCATTCGGGGATACGTACGGCACGGATTGATGTCAATTTAATTCATGAGCGCCTTAAATCGGCGCGTGCGGACTACGAGGTGCGTTATGAAAAAAAAGCGTGAACCAGTGGAAGCGGGAACGGGCAATGTGTTCGTCGATCTCGGCTTCGCGGATGCGGGCGAGCGCCACCTTCGGGTGCAGCTTGCGATGCGGTTGAACGAGCTGATTGCGGAGCATCGCCTCACGCAGGCGAAAGTCGCGGTGCTGTTCGGCATCCCCCAGCCGCATGTCTCCGAGCTCAAGAACTACAAGCTGAGCCGATTCTCGTCCGAACGCCTGCTACGCTTCCTTACGCTGCTCGATCATGACGTTGAGATCATCATCCGGCCGAAGGCCAAGGGACGCACAGCCGGGGCGGTTTCGGTTTCGGTTTCGGTGTTATGAGCGACGAGGCGAACTTCGGGGCATGACCTCCAATATCAAGCCGACAACTTCAACCGCAAACTCTTCCTTCGCCTCACTGCCCAGGTCGACCCCCGCTCACGCCCGGAAAAGCCGGTTGAACTCGAACGGCCGGATGGTCCTCGCCCTGATGCCCTTTGCGTCGGGGTGCGTCGCGTTGATGAGGACGCTGCATTCCTCCTGGACAATCACTGACGGCACCAGAAGCAGCGCACTTGCCCCCGACCTGTACCAGGCGGACCCGATTTCCACGCTTGCCCTGCCGTTGGGTATTGCACAGCAGGCAGGGTCCCACTCGGCCAACTTCAACTCGCGGCGTGCGTTCCAGGCGGCAGCAGGCACCGCGAGTTGAACGACGAAGCGGTTCAGCGGCAGGCCTGCGTCATCCACGTGCGCGGCCGTCTCAAGTACGGCAAGGGCGAGCGATGGGGCCGTGTAGAGGATGTGTTCTCCGGACGCGTTCCAGCGCATTTGTAGACACTTCACCCTAGGCATCGACGGCCTCGCGCTCGGCCTCCTCCCCCTTGGCGGGGGACCGCCGTCGCTAGCGATTCGGCTTATGATTGCCGCATGGCCAAGACGACCGTAATCCACGACGACGACGTTTTCGCGATCACCGACAAGGGCAATCGCGAGATCAAGGCGGCGGGCACCGGATTGAGCGTGACCGACCTGCAGGTGCTCGTGCTGGTGGACGGGTTTTCGCCGGTTGCGGCCATTGCCGAGCGCGTTCCCCACACCGGCCACGAGGCGGTGAATGCCGCGGTCCTCAAGCTGGCGCTCTCGAAGCTGATCGTCAACACGGTCGAGCCGGAGTCCGACGTAAACGCCTCGGGATTCTCGACCATCACCGTGCCGGCGGGATTTTTCAGCAGCCTCAAGAGCGGCTCCAGCGCCGAGGCCGAGGGCGGAGTGTCGATCCTGAAGCAGAAAGGCTACTACGTACGCATCGCCCGCCGCCCGGGCGACGCGCTCAAACGCTTGCCCGGCTGGCAGCCCACGGTCCTGGTCGTCGATGACGACATCGACCTGCAGAAGCTGATCCGAACGTATTTCGTGCTGGAGGGCTTTACGGTGCGTGCGGCATTGAAGCGCGACGACATCGTGATCGCGCTGCGCATGCAGCCCGTGCCCGACCTCATTCTGCTCGATGTGCAACTGCCCGATGCCAACGGCTTCGACATCCTCGCGCGCATGCGCCAGCACCCTGTGCTCAAGCACATGCCGGTTATCATGCTGACTGCGGAGGCGACGCGCGAAGCGGTTCTCAGGGGCCTGGAAGGCGGCGCCGACGGCTATGTGACCAAGCCCTTCGAGGCCGACCTGCTGGTCAACGCGGTCAAGGCCGTGCTTGGCCTGGAGCCGTCCGCCGCAGCGGAGAAGTAGCGGCGACAGCTAGCGCCGCGCGCCCTGCCTGAGCATCGAAATCAGGTTGAGGCAGATCAGGTGCGCTACTTGCTGCTTGTCCCGACGGGTGCGCTTGTGGCGAAGCTGGGCCGCAAGCGCCCGCGCCGCCTTGAGCTCCGCAGGCTCCCCGGGCAGGGCGATCGGGTTGCGGGGCAGCCGCCGCGGCGAATCCCCGAAAAGGTCAGGCGTCGTCACATTACCGCTTGCACGATCGTCCATCTGGCACCTCGCGAAAGCTTCCGGCTCCCTGGAAGAACTATCCACGCGTCGGCGCCCCTCGTCTGTACGCTGTAGCACCTGATCGCGTGTAAGGCCTTAACGCGCGATGTGGGAAATCCGCTGACAGGCGGTTAAAGCGGTTTCTTAAGGATCGCAGCGAAGCGCCGCGACCTAGATGATGCCGGTCTCGCCGTACGGCCTGGCGTCCAGAACGCGCTGGTAGCTCATGCGCGAGAGGTCGAGCGTCTCATAGCGGCCGCGCACGACCAGCTCGGCCACGGCCCGCCCGACCGCGGGCGCATGCATGAGGCCGTGCCCCGAGAACCCGCACGCGACATAGAAGTTGTCCAGGCGCCCCGGCCAGTTGCCGAGGATCATGTTGCCGTCGAGCTCGCATTCGTCGTAGAGGCCCACCCACTCGCGCTTGAGCTTGAGCTTCTCGAAAGCCGGGATGCGGCTCGCAAGGGCCGGCCACACGACCCGCTCGAACCACGCCGGGTCGAGGTCGTAGTTGAAGCCGCGCGGCTCGTTCGAGTCCACGAGGCCCACGGCGTACCCCTTGCCCTCGGGCCGGATCACGAGGCGCGCGGGATCCTTGATGAGAGGCATCGGCGGCAATTCGTCCCCGAGCTCGACGTAGTGCTCGAAACGCCGCATCGGGTTGACCGGCAGGTCCATGCCCGCGAGCTTGGCGATTGAGGCTGCCCAGCAGCCGGCCGCGTTGACGACAGTCTCGGCCGCGACGCGCTCGCCCTTCGCAAGCTCGAGTTCGGTGATTCGCTTGCCGCTCGTATACAGGTCCACCACGCGGTCCTGGACGAACGTGGCGCCCAGGGCCTGAGCCTTCTTGCGGAACCCCTGCAGCACGCTGTTGGGATCGAGCCAGCCGTCCTCGGGCGAAAGCACGCCGAGCGCGAGGTCGTCGTGGCGCATCCAAGGGTAGCGTTTGGCGATCTCTTTGCGATCGAGAAGCTCAACCTTGACGCCAAGGTCCTTCTCGGTGCGGTAGTTCTGCTCGAGGATTTTTTCGTGGCCCGCCGTGACGACGAACAGGTACCCGCCCTCCTTCCACTGCACGTCCATGTCGGTGTGCGATTCGAAGGCCTTGAAGAAATCGATGCTGAACTGCGACATCTGGATGTTCTCGGGCCGCGCGAAGAGCCGGCGGCAGCCACCGGTGGCCACCGGAGAAGCGGCTTTTGCGTAAGTCGGGTCGGGCTCGATCACCGTTACGCGGCTTGCTCCCGCAAGCTTGAGAAAATAGGCTACGGCACAGCCGATCACTCCGCCGCCGATGACGGCAACATCCTGCCTGGCCGGCGGCGAATTTACTGCCATATTTTCAAGTACCCGAAGGCCTGTAGCCGCTCTACAGGCAAATTACTGCCATCAGCTCGTACGTCCCGGCGCCTCCGTGGGCACCAGCGGCGTCCAGCCCGTGAGCTTGCCGACCTCGGCCTTGACCCAGTTGGACATCGCCAGCCGGTCGGAGGTGAGCATCACCATCTGGAAGCCCTGGTCGATGTACCGCTGGGTGAATTTCGAGCTTCCCGTGTGCATTGCGGCCACCACCTTGTGCTTGCGGCAGGTCTCCAGCACGCGGTTCACGGTGGCGACGTGTTTTGGGTCCTCGTTGTCCATCACCGGCGGCAGCCCCAGCGCGAGCGCGAGGTCGGTCGGCCCGATATAGACCGCGTCCACGCCGGGCGTCGAAATGATCTCGTCCATTTTCTCGATGCCTTCGGCCGTCTCGATCATGACGATGCACAGCATCTCGTTGTCGGCGTGCTTCTGGTAGTCGGGGCCGCCATACAGCGCCGCGCGGTTGGGGCCGTTGCTGCGGATGCCCTTGGGCGGGTAGCGGCATGCCGCCACAGCGCGCATCGCTTCCTCGCGGTTGCTCACCATCGGCACGATCACGCCGTAGGCGCCCGCGTCGAGCACCTTCATGATCATCGACGGCTCGTTCCAGGGCACGCGCACGATTGGCGTGACGGCGGTCGTCGAAATCGCCGCGAGCATCGGCACCGCGTCCGAGTAGTCGATGCAACCATGCTGCATGTCGACGCACAGCCAGTCCAGGCCCGTGTGGGCCATCGTCTCCGCCGACAGGCAGTGCGGGATGGAAAGGAAGCCGCCGACCGCGGTCTTGCCTTCCCGCCAGAGTTTCTTGACCCGATTGATGCGCATTGCCCCGCTCCTGTTGTTTGGGAAAACGCAAAGCTTACGCCACCCGGTGCGCCCACCAGTACACTGGCGGCGAACCAGTCGAGAATCACCCAAAAGAGGAGACCATGAACACCACCAGCCGACTCGCAGTCTTGGCCGCCGGACTTTTCCTTGCCGCGCCGCTCATGGCGCAGGACAGGATCAACCCCACCGACCCGCAGCCCACCTGCCGGATGTGTCCCGGCACCTACATCCCGCTCTCGGAGCTGGACGCCTATACGAGCAAGGCCAAGGCCGAGAAACTCGTTGACCAGCAGGTGCGCGCGGTCGATATCGGCAAGTCGAACGTCGGCATCGGGATGGTGTACCGGGGGAAGCTGGACAAACCGCGCGCCGACTCGGTCGCCGAGCACGACCACGTGAGCGAGGTTTATCACATCATCTCGGGATCGGCGACGCTCGTGCTGGGTGCGGACATCGTCAATCGCCAGCGCCGTCCGGGGACCTTGCGCACGGTGATCGAGTTCAACGGCCCGGGCAACAACGGCTCGGACATCAAGGACGGCATCGCCTACGACATCAAGGCCGGCGACGTGATCGTGATCCCGGCGGGCACCGGACACTGGTTCACCAGGATCGACGACCACATCAACTACCTGATGATCCGCATCGACCCGGACAAGGTCACTCCGCCGAGGAGCGAGGCGCAGTCGAAGGCGTACCTGTCCAAGCCGACTTCGCGCGAGGGCCTGCGCGAGTAATCAGGGCGTCAGCTGCGCGCGGATCTCCCCGCCCTTGTTGGCAGGGGTATGCACGTTGACGTAGGTCCTGCCGGCGAGGAAGGCGGCGTACTGTTCCGGGGTGAATTTCGCGCCTGAAGGCACCGCCCAGGTGTTGTCCGCGGTCTTCACCAGGCCGATCGCGACCGGGCCATTTTCGCCGCGCGAGCCGACATGGATATGGGCGGCGATTCCGGCCAGCCCGCTGGTGGCGACGTTGCCGCTCACCGACATGTTGTCGGCGACCATGATGGTCCCGCTGCCGCGCGCATCGGTGGCCACCGACGGCACCTCCTCCGCGCCGCTCAGCGCGACGCCGACGTTTTTCACCGGCGACATGATCACGCAGGCCGACAGCATCACGAGAAGGGCGGCAAGCGCCAGCGCAAGCAGTTTCTTCGGCGACGAAAAGTTGTCCATGTGCAAAGGCCGGTCTACGCGGAGTTGCGGTGCTCGGACACGACTTTGAGCGCCGGCTTGCCGGCGCATGCCTGCCGCGCCGCGATCTCGGAGCGCACCATCGCCGCGAATCGCGTGTGGTCGAAGGTGCTGTCCTGCGCGGTGCGCTGGAAGGCGTCGCCGTTGACGTGCTGCGCGAACGCCTGCGCGGCAACGCGCTCCAGATCGTCCTCGTGCCCGTACCACTGCGTCATCGACAGGTACATCGCCGCGACGGTGGACGCGTTGCGGTCGTACTGGCTGCGGCGCTGCCAGGCGCGCGCGTCGAAAGCGTAGTACTGCTCGGCGCAGAATTGGGCGAGCGCTTCGGATTCCTGCTGGTTCATCGGATCGACTCCCTCGATTCAGACTTCCCGCCGACGGCGGATGCGAGGCACAGGATTGCCGGGATGGCGCCTGAATTCTGTGCGTTAGCGCGCACAGTCGCGCCTTGTGGAACAATCCGGGTATGAACATCACCATCCTCGACGACTACTTCGACACCGTCCGCACGCTGCCCTGCTTCGAGAAATTGAAGGGGCACAAGGTGACGGTCTGGAACGACCACGTGCAGGAGGTCGATGCGCTCGCGGAACGCCTGAAAGACACCGAGGCCCTGGTGCTGATCCGCGAACGCACGCAGATCCGCGCCCCGCTCATCGCGCGCCTGCCCAGGCTCAAGCTCATCAGCCAGCGCAGCGTCTACCCGCACATCGACATCGATGCCTGCACGGCGCAGGGGATCATCGTGTCCTCCGACCAGCATCCGGGCACCCCGTCCTACGCCGCAGCCGAGCTGACCTGGGGCCTGGTGCTGGCAGCGGCACGGCGCATCCCCCAGCAGGTGGCCGCGCTCAAGGCCGGCCAGTGGCAGATCGGCGTGGGCGATACGCTGCGCGGCAAAACCCTGGGCATCTACGGCTACGGCCGCATCGGCAGCGCGGTGGCGGGCTACGGCAAGGCTTTCGGCATGAAGGTGCTGGCCTGGGCGCGCGAGGATTCGCTCAAGCACGCGGTGGCGGACGGCTGCGAGGCCGCCCCGGGCAAGCGCGCCTTTTTCGAGGCCTGCGACGTGTTGTCATTGCATATGCGCCTAGTCAAGGATACGCGCGGCATCGTTACGGCTGCGGATCTTGCGCTCATGAAACCCGGCGCGATTCTCGTCAACACCAGTCGCGCGGGCCTAGTCGAGCCCGGCGCGCTGGTCGCGGCGCTGCGCGCGGGCCGGCCCGGCATGGCCGCGGTCGACGTGTTCGAAGAGGAGCCGCTGCGCAACGTCGACGACCCGCTGCTCCGGCTTGAAAACGTGGTCGCGACGCCGCACATCGGCTACGTCACGCGCGACGAATACCAGCTGCAGTTTTCCGACATCTTCGACCAGATCGCGGCCTACGCCGCGGGCAAGCCGATCAACGTCGTCAATCCCGCAGTGAATCCCCGCAGTTAATCCCCGCAGTCAATCCGAGAGCGTAGGCGGGCTAGCCGACGCCTGGCAGGCGCGCACGCGCTCGACGAGCGCCTCCAGCCGCTTGTCGCGAATGCCCAGCGCTTCGAGATGTGAGACGGTATCGAGCAGGTAGTCGCAGCACGAGCCGAGCGGCCCCGCGCCGGTGGCGAGCAAGCGCGCCGTCTCGTCGGTGTCTAGCCCGCGCACGTAGCGCTCGTGCGCATGGTTGGCCGCAAAAGCGATGGCGTGCTCGACGCCGCCTGGCGTATGCGCCGTCACCCACACCGCGCGGTAGGCGCCGGTCATCATTTCGCGGCGCCAGACCACGTCAAGCTCGGTCCCTACCTCCCCGGGCGCGATCCGGTAGGCCACGCCGTGGCAGCTGCCTCCGGGCTCGAGCGCCAGCATGAGACCCGGGCTCTGCGGGCTGCCGCGCCCCGCTTTGGACCAGAGGCAGAACTGGCGGTGGAAACCGTGCACGAGCGCGGTGCGCCGCTCGACAAAGTGGAACGCGGGATTCCAGATGAGCGAGCCGAAGCCGAACACCCATATTCGTTCCGGCTGCGGCGCGCTCGCGAGCATCTCGCCGATGTGGCGCGTCCTCTCCTCGTCGGTCATGTACTTCTGGCCCGGTCCGAGGAGCGCTATGGACGCGGCGCGAAGGCTGCCGTCGAGAATGGTCTCGCGCGTGAGCTTGAGCTTGGTCACGTTGCGCCGGTCGTCCCTGCTTCGCCCAGCGCTTGATTCAACGCTTGATCGTGAAGAAATCCACGGGGGTCATCAGGCGGTTTTCCTGCGAGTCGAGGGCCCCGAGCTCGGCGCTCTTGGCCTGGTAAGCATGCCAGGCGGGGTCGGCCTGCATCGCGGCGCGCTTTATGGCGCGGTCGGCGGCGTCTTCGTAGACCCAGATGTGCATGTACTGGTTGACGTTACCGGTCTCGGTCGTCATGTAGGCCAACGGCTGGCCGAGGTGCTTGGTCTGCGCGGGCTTGCCGAGCTCCGCGTATAGCGCGAGGTGCTTCTTGATCAGGCCGGGGCGGCAGGTATAGGTGCGTACGTCGAGCAGCATTGCGGTTCTCCTTGTGGTGCGGGGTTGTAAAGCATTCATCGTACCAATGTTGCGGGCGCCGGCGCGCGCTGGCACAGCCGGAAGAACAAAAGGAACACCAGCGTGAGGAAGACCAGCGCCCCGGCGTACAGGATCGGGGCTGCCGCCGACCCTGTCACGTCGTAGGTCCAGCCGCCAACCGGAGGCAGCGCGGCCACGCCCGCATACCACCATGTGTAGAACAGGCCCAGGCCGGTGGCACGGTTGGCGGGGCGCAATACCTCGATCGGCAGCGCCGCCATGATGCCCGCAGGCAGGAACATGATCAGCCCGATTATCGAGAAGCAGACCACGTAGGCCGAGGTATGCGGGATCGCCAGCACTGCCGCCCCGCCGATGACCGTGGACAGCACGATCAGCGTGTCCGGCCTGCGCCAGCGCGAGGCCAGCCAGCCGCCCACCGGCACCCCTATGATGCCAAGCCAGGTCGAGAGGCTAGTCACCGCCGCGGCGTCAGCAAGGCTCAGGCCCTGGGTGCGCAGGTAGCCCGGGGCGAAGCTGATCGTCACCACCCACCCGGCGTTCACGCAAGTCCAGATCAGTGCCGCGAGGCTCACGAGCACGATTTCGCGCCCCGACAGGCCGAAGCGCAGGCCTGCGGCCGGCGCTTGCGGCTCGCCGACCGGTTCGCGGTAAAGCGCGGCGAGGACCACGAGCGTTGCCGCCGACAGGATCGCCGTGGCGAAGAACACGGTGCGCCACGTCGAACCCGCCGCGAGCCCCGGCTGCGTAGCCAGGGCGAGGCCGATGCCGATCGGCCAGCCGTTGAGGTATAGGGACATCGCGAAGACGAGCTCGCGGCCGCTGAACCAGTCGGCGAGCATTTTCGTCATCAGCACGAACTGCAGCACCACGCCCACGCCGGTGATCAGGCGGCCGGCGACCAGCATCGAGTACGAGCTCCCCAGCGCGCTGACGATCCCGCCCGCGCACATCAGCGCAAGACCGCCGAGCACCATGCGCTTTTCGCCGAAGCGTCGGCCGAGCCAGCCGCCGGGCAGGGCGAGCACCACACCGGGCAGCAGGTAGAGGCCGATAAGGGTGCCTACCGACGCGTAGTCGATACCGAACTCTTCGACCAGGAAGGGCGAGACCGACGCCACTGCCTGGAACTGGAAGCCCATGGCGATGCGCGCGAACGCGAGCACCACCAGGACCAGCCAGCGCTTGCTCACTGTCGACTCACGGGGTGGCGGCCTTTGTTGCGACGCGATATCGAATCGATCATACACCGCGCGCCACGAGCGTCCCGCCTTGACCGCGATGCGAAATCGGACTGTGGGGACGGGGGACTCGATCGAGTCCTACAAGCATGCGGCAGTAATCCTATTGAGCCTGACGAATTCTTGACGCACCATGGGGCATGACAGCGCGAATTCTCATTGTTGAAGATCATCCCGATACGGCCCACACCACTGCGCAGATCTGTGAAAGCTGGGGTTACCGTACCAGGACTGCGGCCAACGGGTCGGATGGCCTGACGGCGGTGGACGCCTTCAGGCCGCACCTCGTGCTGCTCGACCTGGAGCTGCCAAAAATGTCCGGGCTGGAGGTCGCGCTCCTCATCCGGCATTCGAAGCTGCATCGGAAAGTGCCGATCATTTGCATCACCGGTTACGACGCTCCCGCCCAGGCGGCTTTCGCCGGGTGCGACCAGTTCCTGAAAAAACCGGTAGACCTCGCCCTGCTCGAAGCAGCCATCGCGGCGAATTTGCCGCCAAAATTTTCAGCCACGCCCCCGGCAACTTCGACGCTGGCGAGACGGCTCGGCAGATTCTGGTAGCGACGGCTCCGTCAGGCAGAGTTCATCGACCAATTCGAAGCATTCCTGGTTTCGACCGGGGTTGTCGCGCTCGCGGAAATCGGCGACAAGACCCAGCTGCTCGCCTTCATCCTGGCGGCGCGCTTCAAGCGGCCGCTGCCGATCGTTTTGGGAATTCTTTGCGCAACTCTGGTCAACCACGGCCTGGCCGGCGCCCTCGGCGCGTGGATCACTTCGCAGGTCAGCCCGGCGACTTTGCGCTGGGTGCTCGGCCTGTCGTTCATCGGCATGGCGGCATGGACGCTCATCCCCGACAAAATCGAGGCGGATGAGACGGCCGCTGCGCACCGCTTCGGGGTGTTCGGCGCAACGTTGGTGACGTTCTTCCTGGCGGAAATGGGCGACAAGACGCAGATCGCCACCGTGGCGATGGCGGCCCACTATGGCGCCCCCCTGATCGTGGTCCTCGGCACGACGCTTGGCATGATGCTCGCAGACGTCCCGGTGGTCATCGCGGGCAACAGGTTCGCCGCGAAAATTCCCCTCAGGCTCGTGCACTCGATTGCCGCCGCCGTCTTCGCGCTGATGGGGATCCTGACCCTGCTCGGGATCGACAAAGTGTTCGGTTGACCGGACAATTTATCAATCAATCACTTACCGCTCACCGGGAATTTTGGCAGGCCATTTTGTACCGACACCGATACACAATATGGCAGGAGATCAAGTCGGGGAGCCGATCTCCTAAAACGAATTTGGCCAATTCGTGATTTTCTCTGCGCTACCGCTGTTGATAGTCCTGCGGGTATTGCTGCGGGTAACCCTGCTGGGGATACCCTTGCTGGTACTGCTGCGGATAGGCTTGCTGCGGATAGCCTTGCTGGTACTGCTGCGGGTAGCCCTGCTGGGGATACGGCTGGGCATATTGCGGCGCCTGCTGGTAGTAACCGGGCTGCGCGTACTCGTCGTAGCCGTACCCGGACCCGTAGTACGCGGGCGGGTAAGCGACTACAGGCGGGGCGTAGTAGTAGGGCGCCGCAATTGCCGCGCCCAGCAGGCCGAGGCCCAGGCCGTAGCCGATATAGCTGCCCCCGTAGTACCTGCCGCCTCCACCGCCGTAATACCTGCCGCCTCCGCCGCCGTAGTGGCCGCCGCCATATGACCTTGCGCCACTGTAGTGGGATCCGCCACCGCCGCGATAGGCGCCGGCCGAGTGACCGCCGCCAACGCGGGCTGCATCGGCAGCGCCCGAGACCGAAAGTCCGATGAATGCCGTGGACAGAACCGCTACCGCAAGACGAGTGTTCACTGTGCCGCTCCTTGTATGAGTACAGAGTGGACACCCTTATGGGGTCGGCATTCAACCGCCGTATGTAATAGATGTAAGCGGACGGTTACGTCTTCCCGCCGGCAAGCGGCAATTTTGGCCTGGCCCATTGCGCCTGTTCCATTGCAATAGTGGCCCGGTGGTAGGCTTGCACAATGCCGGATTCCTGGAGCAAGCCCAGATGCCTTTGACGTTGAGAATTTTCAGCAACACCCCCGGGCGGAGAAAGCTGATCGACGAGCGCGTTCTGAACGAGGAGCGCATAACGGTGGGGCGCGGCGCGACCTGCACGGTGGTCCTCGAGGACCCGAACCGGTACCTGTCGCGCCTCCACGCCGAATTCGAGCGGATCGCACGCGGCGGCTACCTGCTCCGGGTAATGTCCAAAATGGCGCCGGTCATCGTCAACGGCGTGTCGCATTACCAAGGCAGCGAGCTGCAGGTCCACGCCGGCGACATCCTTACGATGGTGGAGTACGAGTTGGAAGTCGTGAGTGTGTCCATGGCAAAGCCGCCCGCACCGGCGACAGCTTCGGCGACTGCTTCGGCCTCCCCGTCGCGGCCACCGCTCACGTCCCCCAAGCCCAAGCGCCTGGCCGGGCCGGTCCATGTGAACGTGCAAAGTCCCGACGCGCCGAAGGGACGCTGGAAATGGGCCGCCGTTGGGGCGGTGGCCCTTGCCGCGTTAGTGCTGGCCGTCTCCTGGACGGCGATAAGGGACGGCGCGGAGCAGAAGAAGGCGGAGCAGGCGATCGCCGCGCTCGAAGGCGAGGCCAGGTCGCTGCTCAAGCTGGTGGACGGCGACCGCCGCGAGATCAAGGAGGCCACTGCCGCTGCGAGCCGCGAAATCGAGCGCGTCGAGGCCCTGGTGCGCTCGACCCGATCGAGCCAGGATCGACAGGCCCTGGATGCAGCGCTGGACCAGGCGCGGGGCATGGCGAGGGCTTCCATCGGGCTGGAGAACAAAGTCCGCGAGCGGGTCGAGGGCCCGGCCGGCCTGCCCAAGGCCGAAGGCACGCTAGGCGCGGCGAGCGCAGCGGCCAAAGGCGGCGAGCGGGCCGAAGCGATCCGCCTGCTCCAGGAAACGGTGGCCTCGCTCGTCCAGATGCGCACGAAGATCGCAGAGGACCGCAAGACCACGCAGGCCGAGCTGGAAAAGCGCCGCGTGGAGCTCCTGGCGGCGGAATCCCGCGCGATGGCGGAAGCGGAGGCCCGCGCGCGGGCGGAGGCGGAAGCCAAGGCCAGGGCGAAGGCCAGCGCGGATGCCGAAGCGGCCTACACCCAGACCGAGAAGGCGGCGCAGTCGGCCCACAGCGTGGCGTCGCAGTGTCTCGGAAGACTGGCAGGCACGTGGTCGCATCCGACCGGCGGCACGTGGACCTTTGCGGCCAACCAGGGCACCCGCGTTGCGCCGCTCACCAAATTTGGGACGAAGGCGCGGCAGATCACGGTAATGAACGTTTCCTCGTGCGCAAACGCCACCCTGGCCTACAAGTTCGTGCGCCTCGCACTCACCGACACGGACGACGCCGCCCAGGCTTACGACCGGACCGAGGCCAACACCCCCAACCTTTCCCTCTGGGCCAGGGACAGCACGCTGCGCTATTCGATTTCCGCCACCGGATTGCGGATCGGGAACTACACGTACGCAAGACGGTAGGGGTTGCAATAACCAACTGATACGGGCGGAACTCAGGCACGAAAGAATCCTGGGACAATGTTCGACATCGAACATACAGGTTCCCCGATGGCGCGCAGCATGGAGCATGAATAAATCGATAACGGCCATCCCCAATCTCCTCCTTGCCTCACTGCCGCGCAAGGAATACCTGAAGCTCCTTCCGGACTTGTCGAACGTCACGCTTGACTACGGCGACATTCTGTACGAGCCGCACACGCGCATGGCCTACGTTTACTTTCCCGACAATTGCCTCGTGTCCCTGCTGACCCAGATCGATCGCCACCTTGAACTCGAGGTCGGGATGGTGGGTAACGAAGGCGTGGTCGGTACCCCCTTGGCGCTAGGCACCGAGGTCTCCGGGGTGCGTGCACTCGTCCAGGGGGCCGGGGAAGCCCTGCGGATGAGCAGCGCCCGGTTTCTGAGTGCGTTACAGCGCAGTCCGCCCTTCCAGCGCGCGGTCCTTGGCTATGTCGATATGCTGATCAGGCAAGTCAGCCAGACTGCGGCGTGCAACCGCTTCCACGTAGTGGAGGCGCGGCTGGCCCGATGGCTGCTGATGACCCGGGACCGCCTGAAGACGGGAGAATTCCAGCTGACGCACGAGTTTCTCTCCCACATGCTTGGGGTGCGCCGGGAGGGCGTAAGCGAAGCGGCTTCCATCTTCCAGAAACAGAATTTGATTGAATACAGCCGGGGCCACATCAAAATCCTGGATCACAAGGGCCTCGAAGCCGCCAGTTGCTCGTGCTACGCGAAGGGAGCGATGGCTATCGCGCCATGGCGCCCAACGAACGGCTCGGTTCATCAATTGCCGCGTCGAGGCGCCGCAATTCTCACAGCACGGGTAAAGCCGCTCGCCAGTAAAAGGCCAATCGTTCGCGCAGCGAGAGCGAAACTGTCCGTGTAACGCGTTTATTTGAGGGTGGCTGCGACCTTGCGGATGTCCTCGGCCGAGCGTTCGCCCGCCAAGGGCGTGCCGGGCATCAGGTACTTGCCCATTCCCGCGAGCGTGCCCACCAGCACCGGCTCGTAGCCTACCTCCCGGACGAGCGCGGACACAACGCGGATCGCGTCGGGATCGTCCCCCGCGATCGGCATGCCCAAGCGCGGGCTCTGGCTGACCGCCTCGCCCATTCTTGCCGCGCCGATCGCATTGAATGCGCGCACGATGCGCGCACCCGGCATGAATTCCGACGATGCGAGGCCGGCGCCTTTCTCGCGTGCCGCCACCGCCATGTCGCCGTCGCGCGCAACGATGGGGTTGGAGGTATCGATGACGATCTTGCCCTTGATGAGGTCGCCCAGGTCCCTGCCGATGCCGGGCAGCGCCGAGTAGAGCACCGAAACCAGCAGCACGTCGCCGAACGCTGCCGCCTCGCGCGGGGTGCCCGCGCGCGCGCCGCCGCCGATGCTTGCCGCGAGCCTCCGATCCGCTTCGAGGTCAAGCGACGAGAACATCACTTCGTGGCCGGCCTTGACCCACGCCTTGCCGAGCGCGCTGCCAACCCGGCCGGAGCCGAGGGTGCCGATTTTCATTTTTACCGAGGACTGGGCGAGCGCGGCGAACGGCAGCGTGCCGGCCAGTGCGAGACCGATCAGGGGTCCGGCGGCCTGCAGGAATTCACGGCGGTTGTACGGGTTGTTCACGATGCGTTTCTCCTTGAGGTTGTAGAGCTAATCCACCGCTTTGATGCCCGCCTGCCGGATGAGCCTCCCCCATTGCGGAAGCTCGCGCGCAATCGTCGCGGCGAGTTCCGCGGGCGTGCCGGCAACGACATCGAGGCCGAAGTCGCTGAATTTCTTGCGCGTCTCGGTCGTGGACAGCGCCCTGACCGAATCGCGATGCAGTTTTTCAATGATGGCATTCGGCGTCCCCGCCGGCGCCATGAGGCCGAACCATGGCACCGCCTCGAAGCCCGGGTAGCCCGACTCCGCCATCGTCGGCAGGTCCGGCGCGGAGCCTGAGCGGCGCAGCGAAGTCACCGCGAATGCCCGCAGCTTGCCCTCGCGCACCAGCGCGAGCGCGTTCGCGACGTTGGCGAACGACATGTCTACACGGCCCGCGAGCAGGTCGGGCAGCATTGCGGTGGTGCCCCGGTAAGCGATCGGGCGGATGTCGAGATTGCCCACCGACTTGAACAGTTCGGCCGCGAGATGTTGGGAAGTGCCCGCCCCCGCATGCGCATACGAGAGCTTGCCCGGCTGCGCGCGCGCAAGCGCGACCAGCTCGGGCAGCGAATTGACGGGGGACGAGACCGGCACCACGAGCGCGTTCGCCGCAACGAAGATCTGCGAGATCGGCGCGAAATCCTTCACCGGGTCGAAGGAGAGCTTGTCGTACATGCTCGGGCTGAAGATGAGCGACCCGTTGCCGACCATGCCGAGCGTGTAGCCGTCCGGCGCGGCCCGGGCCACGCGTTCGGTGCCGATGTTGCCCCCGGCCCCGGTGACGTTCTCGACCACGACGGGCTTGCCCCAGGCCTCGGAGAGTTTTTCGGCGAGCATGCGGGCGGCAAGATCCGGCGCGACACCCGGCGTGAAGCCGACGATGATCCTGACGGCCTTGTCCGGGTACGCGGGTTGCCCACGCACATTCGGTGCATTCCCGGCAACCAGCACCAACGCCGCAAGCACTGCCGAAAACCTCCTCATCGCGCCTCCCCCGGCGTCAATTCGAGCATACCCAGTTCGCAGGCCTTGATCTGCAGTGCAAGGTAGCGCGAGTTGATGCGGCATTGCGCCAGGCTGCCGGCGATGAACCATAGCCCGGGCTGCGCCGTGCGCATGTACATGTTGCGCAGCTCCTGGTGCTCGCCGAAACCCCAGATCGGGCCGATGCGTTTCGCTACCGCCTCGCCGAACAGCTTGCGCACCAGGTATTCCTGGCCCTTGTAGCCGGTCGCCAGCACGACGAGATCGGCGGCGAGCGTGGTGCCGTCGCGCATGCGCGCCCCCTCCCCGACAAAACTCCCGATCGAGTCGAACTGCGCGAGGCCGATCCTGCCTTCGGCGACCAGGTCGGAGCAACCGACGTTGAAGTAGTACCCGCCCCCCCGCGTGAGGTACTTGAACTGCCAGCCCGTGCCCTCTTCGCCGTAGTCGAGCTTGAATCCCAGGCGCTCGAGCTTGTCGAGCAACGGCTTGTCGAGGCGCCTGCCTTGCTCGGTCAGCAGGGCATGGCTTTTTTTGGCCACCTGCAGCGGCATCGAGGTCGCGATCAGGTCGCAGTCCTCGGTAGTCGGTCCTTCGGAATACAACGCGTAGGCAAGCTGCGCGCTCGGCTCGATATTGGTGATCAGGGTAGGGCTGCGTTGCACCAGCGTCACCCTGGCCCCGGCCGAGTAAAGGTCCTGCGCGATATCGTGCCCGCTGTTGCCGGTTCCGATGATGATCGCGTTTTTGCCTTTCCAGTCTTCCCCATCCTCGTATTGGCTCGAGTGCAGGACCTTGCCGCGGAACCCGCCCAGTGTCGGGATCTCGGGCAGGTTGGGGATGCCGCTGACCCCGGTGGCCATGACGATGTGCTTGGGATGCAGCTCGCGCTGCGTGCCGTCGCTTCGGCGCAGCGTTACCGTCCAGCGTCCCTCACCTGCGTCATACGTGCCGCCCTCGAATTCGGTCCCGGCCCAGTAGTTGAGCTCCATGGCTTCCACATACGCTTCGAACCATCCGGCCAGCTTGTCCTTGGGGATATACGCCGGCCAGCTGGGCGGGAAAGGCATGTAGGGCAGGTGGTTCACGTGCACCTGGTTGTGCAAGGTCAGCGCGTGATAGCGCTTGCGCCAGTTGTCGCCAATGCGCAGTCCCCGGTCGACGATGAGCGTGTCGACGCCGAGCTGCACGAGCCTCGCGGCCATCGACAGCCCGGCGTGCCCTCCCCCGACGACCAGCACGACCGGGTTGCGGTCCTCGTAGCGCGCGGAGGATTGCCTGAGATCAAGCCAGTTGGGCCCGCGGAAGTCGCGCGAATAAGCTTCGCCCTTGGGCCGCGTCTTGCCGAGATGTTCCTCGTATCCCTTGAGCTCCTCGAGCGCAGTAAGCAGCGTCCACGCCTTGAGCTTGCCGCCGTCGATTGCATCCGGGATCAAGCGCACAACGCCGCTACCGCGTCCCACCGCGGTTTCGAACTTGAAGATCGCTTCGATGGCGCCGGTGCCCGCGCGTGTCACGCTTCGCGGCGCAGTCCGGCGAGGATCCGTTCTGAAGCCGGCCGGTTTCGCACGCGCCGCATGCTCTCTAAGCTCTTTGGCAATGGCCGGGAGGCCGCTCACCGTTTTGATGTGCCAGGTCAGGGCCAATACATCGCGCCAATGGCTGTCGGGAAGGAACAACGCCCCAAGCAGCGCGTCGTCCGGCTCGGCAAGCGCCGCTTCGAACTTCCCAAGCCACTCGTCCGCACTCGTTGCCAGGGATTCCATTCCGGCCGGCATCCACGCGTCTGAACCGTCGATCCGCGCCATCTCCATGGCCTGAGTATAAGCGGAAGAATTGATGGTTCATTATTGGCGTTTGGTCCGGCCTCGTTGGCCGAATTGTGAATGGACCGGCGACCTGTATTTACGTGGTGGCGCCAGCAGTTCGAAATGTCCGCTCCCGACCCAGAGCGGTCATTCACGATGAGCGGGTTTGCCAGTAACGACGGTGCGAATTTAGGCGACAATCGACGAGAACGATCTTCGATGCTGTTACGAAATCGCGCTGCGATTGGGATGGGCGTTCTCTCCGCTGCCTTGGCAGGTGTCTTTAGTGCGACGCCGGCGCAAGCCTGCGTCATTTCCGAATATTCTGGACCTCAGACCGCAGTTCCGTCGGCACAAGCCCAGAACGTTTTCGACAAGGCAATGGAGGCGGAGAAAATTAGCGGTAAACGGGCGGTCGAGTTGTATAGAAAGTCGGTTCATTTGAAAAACGGCTATGCGGCCAAACGCTTGTATCAAATCTATTACGATAGCCAACTTGGTATCCAGCGCGACTATGGCAAGGCCCTGCAATTTGGGGATATCGCGGAGAGGCTTGGGGTCAAAGTTTGGGTGGGCAAGCACTGTTTTGACCGCTAACAATTGGTCTGCTAGAGGTCATTCCGCCCTATTCGGCGGCCTTCCATCACGCTGTCGTACAAGCTGGCCAGAGTGACTGCTTCCGACCCAATGCAGTCATTCGGGGGACTTACAAGGAAGGGGTAGGTATCGTGTTCGCAAGCGAACAGAATGGGCACGGGAACAGATTTAAACTTATAAGCCGCAGGAGCGTAATTTGGGCAGGTGCCCATATGCAGACCCGGAAATGTAAGCCCAGTGAGAACGGTGCCAAATGTCCAGCGTCTTAATCATTGAAGACCACCCCGTGAACATGAAAGTGACCACGCATATGTTGAGAATGGCGGGACACACTGTTTTGCAAGCGTTCGATGCCGAGTCGGGATTGAAGCTGGCGCGAGCCGAGCTCCCCGACATCGTCCTCATGGACATCACGCTTCCCGGTATGGACGGCTTGGCGGCGACTGCCTTGCTGAAAAATGACCCGGCCACCGCCGCTATTCCCGTCATTGCGCTAACCGGGATGATGGAGAAGTCGGCTCGGGAAAAGTGCTTGGCCGCAGGTTGCGACGCCTACATCGCCAAACCGGAGAACTCCGCGCAACTACTGTTCGCAGTAATGGACTCTCTACTGCTCAAGCGCGGGGCCGCTAGTTCTTCATCCAGGACATCCGTTTAGGCAAACCTCATAGCACCACCGCACTTGGCGGGAAGAATTAGGCGGGAGGGCAGGATGTATTTTCAGTGTAGTACCTGCCATTGTGGCTGGCCTATCGGAAACCTTGGTTGGTCGAAATTGGTGGACTGGGCGTCGCATCGCTCGGCAGGGAATTGCCGCCACGCCGCGCATGACCGCTCCTGGCCGTTAGCGGGCCTGGAGGAAAGTCCGGTTCCGACCCAAAGTGGTCATTCTCGCTTTATGCGAATACGTCATACTTCCATTGCGACAGCCTCGCTTTTTTACCGCATGTCTAAAGCGTAAACTTCCCGGCTAGCTCGTTCGGAGGTGAGGCGTGGGCCAAGTTCGACCCAGAAAGCTACTTGTTAAAGCAGGCGCTCTGCTCGCGGCACCGGGTGATCGAATGATTTCTCGCCGCGAGGTCATTCTCGCAATTGGCGCCGGTGCGCTCAGCCTGCCGATGACCCGACTTGCCCAAGCACAACCAGGCCCGGGGGTCCACAGAATCGGTTTTCTTGCCGTGCGCTCGCGCTCGACTCCATCAAATCCCGACGTTCGTTACGATGCATTCGTCAAAGGAATGCACGCGCTTGGCTATGTTGAGGGCAAAAATCTAATCATTGAGTGGCGCTTTGCTGATGACAAATACGAGCGCCTTCCCAGCCTCGCCTCCGAGATAGTGCAAGCGAATGTCGAGGTAATTGTGACGCATGCGACACCACCTGCGAAGTCACTGCAGCGGGCGACCCGCACCATTCCTATCGTCGCCGTCGCCTTGGGCGATCCGGTTGGCGATGGCTTTGCGGCAAGTCTTGCGCGCCCTGGTGGAAACATCACCGGCCTATCCGTCATCACCGGCGACGTAAGCTTGAAGCACCTAGAACTTCTAAAGGAGGTGGTTCCTGCGTTGTCTCGCGTCGCTGTAGTTGCGAATCCCGACAACGCCAATCATCGTGCGATCATGAAAAACATTCGAGACGCCGCGCAGAAGGTCGGCGTTTCGACCTTGTCCGTGGAAGCACGCGACTCGGCGGAAATCGAGCGTGGCTTCGCAGCTATGAATCGGGAACGAGCTGAGGGTGTGCTTGTTATCCAGGAAGCAATATTCACCGGGCAATTGAAGAAAATCGCCGATCTCGCAATTAAATACCGACTCCCTGCGATATATGCCTCACCGCAATTTGCGGACGCCGGCGGCCTAATGAGCTATGGTCAAAACATTACTGATCTGTTTCGCCATGCTGCAATATACGTAGACAAGATTCTCAAAGGTGCAAAACCAAGCGAGTTGCCGTTCGAGCAACCAACAATGCTCGAAATGGTAGTTAACCGGAAAACCGCCAAAATGCTAGGTCTGATAATCCCGCTATCCGTCCTCGTGCGCGCAGACCAGGTAGTCGAGTAGCGGTCGGAAATCGCGAGAATGCCGCACCGCCGCGAATGACCGCTTTTGGCCGAAAGCCGACCTACAGGGATGCCCGCTTCCGACCCGAAGCGGACGAACGCACGAGGCTGTTTTCGGTGGTCCCTGACCCGCTGACCGCGGCCGCCTAGAGTAAACCGGTCCGTTCTGGACGGTCACGTCAAGGGGAGGTGACCAAATGAATTCGACGAATTCTGGATTCAGCACAACCATTTCGTCCGAAGTTTCTATGATCATCATGTCCGCAATCAGCATCGGATTGCCAATCGGGGCGGCGTGGAATTACATAAGCCTTCGAAAGTTTCCAAAGAATTCCGCTACGACCGTTGGCGTAGTCGTCAACATGGTCGAAGTGGAATCCATCCAAGAAGACAATGACGGTTGGATGGTCCGGAGAATATTGCATAGCCCTGCCGTCCGGTTTCAGACGGACTCGGACGCGACGTGCCAAATTTGGCACTGATCCAATCTCCAAACGCCGACCCCGCCGGGGGACTTCCGCCACCCATAGCGAACATTCGCGGGATGCAGGTTTGGCCATTCCTTGACCCCATGGATACAGCGGCCTAGAGTCCCCCTGTCCGCATCGGACGTCCGATCGGGAGGGAGCATGAAGCGCTGTCCGAAATGCACCAAGCTGATGCCGAACGACGTCACGCTCTGCCTCGCCTGCGGATTCGATTCGAAACCCGCGCCAGCTGCCACGTTCCCGAATTCGCCCGCCTCCCGCCCGGCAACGCCGGTCGCGGGCCAGGCGAAAATCGGCAAGTTCCGCAACGGCCTTGCACTGGCTGGGCAGAGCTGGCGCGTGCTGATGCTCAATAAGGCGCTCCTCGTCTTCCCGCTGACGAGCGGGATCGCCTGCTTCCTGGTGCTTGCAACATTTTTCGGCGGCGCCTGGGCCGCCGGGCTCGGCCGGGCCGAAAGCACGGTGAGCGAGCCGCTCTACCTAGCGCTGCTCTTCGCTTATTACTTCGCCAATTATTTCGTTATCGTGTTCTTCAACTCGGCACTCGTCGCGTGCGCGATGATCCGTTTCCGGGGCGGCGAACCCTCGGTTTGAACCGGTCCCCGAAGTACGGACACCACGAACTGCGAGAAGCGTTGTCCACGGACGGCCGGTTCGGTCGCCTGCGACGAACCGGAAACCGGCCGTCGGTGGTCAACGCGGTGATGCTCATTGCAATGGCGCCTCGGTC
>JBBQNG010000037.1:0-23328 GCA_038329645.1 Burkholderiales bacterium | reverse complement strand
ACCGTCAGGCTAGGCATTGATTAAGGAACGTGCTGTGCGTCATCGCACGCAACGAGCCGCCAATCGTGCAATTCGCTCGCAGTTCGATCATCGCCGCCTCCTGCCGGCAGCTTCGAGCGCATCGACGATAGTGGTTAGCGGCAGCACCAGCTTAAGCTTGTCGTCGAGCAACCGCACCGCACCGAACCGCTCGTACCACTTTGCCGCCTTCGCGTCCTTCGCGTCGATGGCAAGGGCAACGCAGCCGATTTGCGCCGCAACCGCAATGGCCCGCGCACCGGCCGCCAGCAACAAGTCCCCGCCGAGCCCACGCCCCTGTACCGGGGCGCTGACGGCAAGGCGTCCGAGGCGAAATACCGGCACTTCGTAACGACCGAGCCCACCCGCCACGTTGGCCGGAACGCGGGAAAACTCTATTGCACCGGGGCTGATCGAATAATACCCAAGCACCATTGCTGGTTCGGCAGGCGATACGGCAACGAAAGTCTTGGCGCCGCCAGACTCGTGATTCTGCCGGGCGTAGCGGTCCAGGTAATCGTTGAGTTCAGGCGAGCCGCAGTCGAAGGCCTTGCGCTCATTATGCCGGCCGATCGGCTCTTCGCGCCAGTCGAGCGCATCGGTCACTTTCAGGCGCGGCGGCGGCGGGCGGCGGCAAGCAACGCCTGGGTCGGTTTCGGCGGGCTTTCCAGAAGTTGCAAGACTCTTTCGGTATCGCGTCTGGACAGGACAAGGCGCTCAGCGCGATCCACCACCTCCCGCGCGGTAGGCAGCACTTTCTGCATGATAAAGCTGGTCACGTCCAGCCGCTCGTAGGCGGCGGCGGCCGCCAGCAGGCGCTTCTCCTCCTTGGTCGCGCGCAGTTCGATCCGATCGTCTCGCGCCGCACTCGTCACCGGCATGGCAGCCTGCCTCTCACGCTTTGATTAATGCACGGATCATATCCGTACAGGCTCGATCGCGTCAAGATCGTTCGGCATGCGGCGGACCCGTCAGTTCAGCGCGCTGGCCAGCTTCCTGCGGTATTCCGAGACGAGGTCCGGTTCGTTTGCAGCGAGGTTGAAGATCGCGATCATTTGCTTCCTCGCATCGCCATCGCGAAAGTCTTTCTTGCGCCTCACAATCTCCAGCAACTCCTCCAGTGCCTGGCGATAGTTGCGCTGGCCCGCGTGCAGTTTGGCCAGTTGCAGCCTGGCTTCGAGGTCCTCCGGCTGCGCGCCAACGCGTTTCGCCAGCTCTTCCTCGCCGGGACCGGATAGGCCCGAACGGGCGAATGCCAGGCCCTGCCGCAGGGTCTCCATGCGGCTGTCCCAGTCGATATTGGGTTTTACCGTGCCAAGCAGGCTTTCGGCGTCGTCGAACTTCTCCAGTTCAACCAGAAGCTCGGCAAGGTCGATGCGTGCGAGGTCGTTGTCGGGGTTGAGATCCAACGCCTTGGTGAGCGCAGTAGCGGCCGCCACCGGATCGCCGGCAGAACGAAGCTCCCGGGCGCGCGTCCTCTCTACTTCAGAGGCCGAGGGGATCAGCTTGTCGATAAAGGCGCGCAGTTGGGGCAGGGGCAGGGCGCCCACGAACGCGCCCACCTGCTTGCCGTTGCGGATCGCGCGGACGTCCGGGATCGAGCGCACCCCGAACTCCTGGGCAAGGTCGAGGCTTTCGTCCGAGTTGACCTTGACCAGCTTGAACTTGCCGGCGTACTCGGCCGCGAGCTTCTCGAGCATCGGCTTGAGGACCTTGCAGGGGCCGCACCAGGGCGCCCAGAAATCGATGACCACGGGAACACTTTTGGAGGCCTCGAGCACCTCCTGGTTGAAATTGCGGGCGTCTACGTCCATCGCATGAGTTGCCACTTCTGCCACCACGGTCTTTCTCCCGGATTAACGCGCGAATCCTTACATGTGGGGAGCATGGCCGGGATTCAAGCCCATGTAAAATACGCCTCTTTGCCAAAGATTCCCTGCCCGGAGCCGCAATGACCTACCTCGTCACCGAAGACTGCATCAAGTGCAAGTACATGGACTGCGTCGAAGTCTGCCCGGTGGACTGCTTCTACGAGGGCGACAACATGCTCGTCATCAATCCGGACGAGTGCATCGACTGCGGCGTGTGCGAGCCGGAGTGCCCGCCCGCTGCGATCATCCCGGACTCGGACGCGCGGGGCGAGAAATGGCTCAAGCTCAACACCGATTTCTCGGTCAAGTGGCCCAACATCACCCGCAAGGGCACCGCGCCGGCCGATGCCGACGCCTTCCGCGACGAGAAAGGCAAATTCGAGAAGTTTTTCAGCCCCGAGCCCGGCAAGGGCGAATAAGCGCGCGGCGAGGCGGTCAAAAGGGCCGCCCGCCCGATCGAGTTATCGAGGAGGGCGTCATGTCCAGGACGATTTTGCTTGGGATGTCCGTTGCACTGGCTGCCGGCTGTGCGTCGTTTGACGGCCGCGGGCTTGTTCCGGGGGCCTCGACCGGCGCCCAGGTCGAGGCCCTCATGGGCAAACCGGACGAACGCCTGGCGAAGCCGGACGGCAGCAGCGTGCTGTACTACACGCGCAATCCGGTGGGGCGCCACACCTACGCCGTAACGCTCGGCCCCGAGGGCGTGATGCGCAGCATCGACCAGCGCCTGACGCCGGCCAACATGGGCAAGCTCAGGACGGGAGCGACCACCAAGAGCGAAGTAAGGGCGCTTTTCGGGCCGCCCTTTCCCGGCACGATAGCCACCCAGCCGCTCAACCAGCGCGAGGTCTGGGAATACAAGTGGCTCCAGGTCGACGACAAGCGCGTGCTGTGGGTGTATTTCTCACCTGACGGCATCCTGCGCGAATTCAACGATACCCACGACTTCGGCGCCGACGAGCCAACCGGCTCGTCCATGCCCTGACCTGAGTCCGGCCGGCCTTTGGCAGAGCTGACGATCCCGGCCGCGCAGGCGATCCTCGCGGACAAATTCGCCGCCTGGGTGCTGGATCTGGGCTTGGCGGTCGAATCGGTGTCGGAGGGCGCGGCCGTGTTGCGCATGCCCTGGTCGGGGCGTCTCGTGCGTGTTGGCGGGACAGTCTGCGGCCAGGCGCTGATGTCGGCTGCGGACTCGGCCATGGTGATCGCGCTGTCCGGCTCGTTCGGCGGGTTCAAGCCGGTCACGACTGTGTCGCAGAACGTCACGTTCATGCGCCCCATTGCCGAACAGGACGTGCTCGTGGACGCCCGCGTCATCCGGCTGGGCAAGACGCTGGCGTTCGGCGAGATCACGCTGCGCGGCGCGAAGGATGCACGCGTCGCGGCCCATGCGACCACGACCTACGCGATCCCGGCATGATTTCCGATATTGGCAAGCCGATTGGCATAACGGCCGCTCTGCCGGCCATTCCACGGGAATGAAAGTTCAAGAATCCAGATGCTTTCGCAGCTCGGTCTTGAGCACTTTACCGTAGTTGTTCTTGGGCAGCGAATCAACGAAGCGATAGTCCTTCGGGCGCTTGAAGCGGGCGATGTTCTCGAGGCACAGCGCATCGAGCTCCTGCGCCGAGAGCCGCAATCCTGCGCGGGCGACGACGAACGCCACCACTTCCTCGCCCCACTCCGGGTGCGACCGGCCCACCACCGAGCATTCGGCCACGGCGGGGTGCCTGAGCAGCACTTCCTCGATCTCGCGCGGGTAGACGTTCGAGCCGCCCGAGATGATCATGTCCTTCGAGCGGTCGCGGATGGTCAGGAACCCTTCCTCGTCGAGGCTGCCGAGGTCGCCCGTGTGCAGCCAACCGCCGCACAGCGTTTTCTCCGTCGCCCCGGGGTCTTGCCAGTATCCGGACATCACGCAGTCGCTGCGCGTAACGATCTCGCCGACTTCGCCCGCCGGGAGGCCACGGTCCGCCGCGTCGACCACACGGATCTCTACGCCCGTGCGCGCGAAACCGCAGGACGCCAGCCGTTGCATGAAGCGCGGATGGCTTCGGTCCGCGTGCCAGGACTGCGGCAGCCCGGCGATGGTCATGGGACTCTCGCCCTGGCCGAACAGCTGGTACAAGCGGGGGCCGAAGAGGTCGATCGCGCGAACCGCGTCGGCGACGTACATCGGCGCGCCGCCATAGGTGATGGTCTTCAGGTTAGGCAACGGCCGTGCGGCGGGACTCGCCAGCAGCCGCACCACCATCGTCGGCGCGGCAAAGAACGACGCATTGGGATGTGCGTCGACCAGCCCGAACACTTCTTCAGCGTCGAATCCGTGGCTGGCGGGGATTACGTTCAACGCGCCTGCCGCGAAATGGGGCAGCGCATACAACCCGGACCCATGCGACAGCGGGGCGGCGTGCAGGATCGCGTCGCCCGGAAACAGTCGGTCGATGTCCGAATAGTAGGCCTGCGATGCAAACAGGAGGTTTCGGTGAGTGAGCATCGCGCCCTTCGGCAGGCCGGTTGTCCCGCTGGTATAGAAAAGCCACGCGATATCGTCTGGTCTTAACTGCACCGGTGGAGAACCGGCGTCGACGTGCAGGGCGGCGAAGTCCTTCGAGCGCACGCCGATCGTTTCGGCGCCTTCCACGTCGCCCAGGGCGAAACACGCTTTCGCGCCCGAATTTTCGAGGATCCAGGCCAGCTCGCGCGGGTGCAGCTTGGCGTTGACCGGTACAGCGACGAGGCCCGCATGCCAGAGGGCGAACAGGACCTCGAAGTACTCGACGCAGTTCTGCATGTAAAGGGCAACGCGCTCGCCGGCCTGCAGCCCGAGCCTGGAGCGCAGTCCCGCGGACAGCTGCGCCGCCCGTTTTGCCAGCTCGCCGTAGGTGAGGACTGTGCGCGGCCCGAGTGCGATTGCCGGTGCGCCCGGAAGCCGGCGGGCAGCGGAAAAAAGAAGGCTGGCGATATTCACAGTCGGAAAAACCGACGCGCGTTTGCGGTTGTCGCCCGTGCCACTTCTTCGGCGGGCTTGCCGAGCGCCTCGGAAAGCGTCGCCAGCACGTAAGGCAGGTAGGCCGGCTCGTTGCGCCGCGACTTGGGCTGAGGTCGCAGCGTGCGCGGCGTGAGGTAGGGCGAGTCGGTTTCGATCATGAGCCGGTCGGATGGAACGTCGCGCACGAGCTGGTGGAGGTGGGCGCCGCGGCGCTCGTCGCAGATCCAGCCCGTGATGCCGATATAGAGGTCGAGATCGAGATAGGCATGCAGCTCGTCGCGTGCGCCGGTGAAGCAGTGCGCGACGGCCGCAGGCAGGCGGTCGCGAAAGCCGCGCAGGATGTCGGCGAAGCGCGGGTGCGCATCGCGCGAATGGAGGAACAGCGGCTTGCCTGTCTCGCATGCGAGCTCGAGTTGCGCGACGAACCATTTCTCCTGGTCCGGATGCGGCGAGTAGTTGCGGTTGAAATCGAGGCCGCATTCGCCGACCGCCACCACCTTCGGATCGGCCAGCAGGGCGCGCAGCGCCGGGATGGTGCCTGCGTCGCAGTGCGCGGCGTCGTGCGGATGGACACCGGCGGTGCTGTACAGGTGGGGATGCAGGGCCGCAAGCGCTTTGGCTGCGCGGCTGCCGTCCACGCTGGTGCCGGTGACGACGATCTCTCCGACGCCCGCTGCCGCTGCCCGCGCCAGCACCGGTCCCAGGTCCCCGCGGAAGGCGTCATGGGCAAGGTTGGCGCCGATGTCAATGATTGCATTTATCTGCTGCCCAGCCATACGGCCGAGTATACCTAGGGCGTGGCTGCCGCTATGATGCCGCTCGGACGCGAAATGGGTTGAGAATCAGTGGCAAGCAGATGGGGGGGCGGGGCGATACCGGGCTATTCGGCGGACGGGTTGATAGCCTGTCACGCGTGCGATGGCGCGCACCGGCTCGTGCCCGTGCCGGTGGGCGGCAAGGCCCTGTGCGGGCGCTGCGGCACGCTTCTTTACCGCAACCTGCCCGCCAGCCTCGACCGCTCCGCCGCGCTCTACCTGGCGGCCCTGATCCTGTTCCTGCTGGCCAACACTTTTCCGTTCGTGGCGCTCAAGTACGGCGACCGGGTCGAGCAGAGCCTGCTCATATCCGGGGCTTTCGCGTTGCAGAAGGCGGGCATGGCCGAGCTCGGCGTGCTCGTGCTGCTGACCAGCGTCGTGTTCCCCTTCCTGACGATCTGCTGCATGTTGTACCTCCTGCTTCCGCTGCGGCTCGGGAGACGCCCGCGATGGATGCCTCGCGTATGGCAGTTCGTGCGGGCGATTTCTCCCTGGAGCCTGATCGGCGTGTTCATGCTCGGCCTGCTGGTGTCGGTGGTGAAGCTGCAGGATCTTGCGACCATCATTCCGGGCGTGGCCTTTTATGCCTTCATAGGCCTGCTGGTGGTGTCTGCGGCGGCGGCCGCCAGCTTCGATCCCGCCGCGCTGTGGCCGAGGATCGGGCCCGTGGCGGGCAATGCCGCGGCGGGCAGCGGCAGCGCAGCCAGCCTGGGCTACGCGGCATGCCACACCTGCGACCTGCTCGTGAAACAGGTTCCTTCGGGACAGCGCTGGGATTGCCCGCGCTGCGGGGCAGCGGTCCACGGGATGCGCCTTCCCGAGAGCGTTTCGCGCACCTGGGCGTTGCTGGCCGCCGCGATGCTGCTGCTGGTGCCGGCCAACCTCTTCCCGGTCATGACCGTGATCCGCTTCGGGCAGGGCGAGCCGAGCACGATCCTCTCGGGCGTCGTCCACCTGGTCGAAGACGGCGCCTGGCCGCTGGCGCTGCTGGTGTTCTTTGCCAGCTTCGTGGTGCCGATCACCAAGATAGGCGCGCTGGCGCTGCTGCTGATCACCGTCAAGCGCGGTTCGGCGTGGCGGGTCCGCGACCGCACGCTGCTGTACCGGGTGACCGAAGCCGTGGGCGCATGGTCGATGATCGACATCTTCCTGGTCGGCATCCTGGTCGCCCTGGTCCGCATGGATGCGCTGGCCACCGTGCGCCCCGGCATCGGCGCGACGTTCTTCGGCGCCGCCGTCGTGCTGACGATGCTGGCGGCCCACTCGTTCGATCCGCGCCTGGTCTGGGACAGGGCAGGTAGGAAAGCGAGGGCCCGGGCATGAGCGAGTCCGTCATGGAGCCGGTGGTCCACGAACGCGGCGGGCCTTCGCTCGTCTGGCTGATCCCGATCCTGACCGCGGTGATCGGCGCCTGGCTGATCATCCATTCGCTCACCGACCGCGGTCCGCTGGTGACCATCACCTTCCGTACCGCGGACGGCATCGAGGTCGAGAAAACCCGCATCAAGTACAAGAGCCTCGACATCGGCCTGGTGGAAGGCGTGCGCTTCAGCAAGGACTTCTCCCGCGTCGAGGTGCGCGCGCGCCTGGGCAAGGAGGCGGCCCATTTCCTGCGGCGCGACACGCACTTTTGGGTGGTTCGGCCGACGCTGAGCGCGCGCGGCATCTCCGGCCTCGGCACCCTGCTTTCGGGCGCGTACATCGAGATCGAGCCGGGGCAGGGCGCGCCCCAGTCGCTGTTCGTCGGGCTGGAATCCCCGCCGGTGGTCAACGCCGACGAGGCGGGCAAGCAAATCACGCTGATGACGCGCCGCCTGGGATCGATCGACCGCGGCTCGCTCGTGCACTACCAGGGCATTGTAGCGGGCGAGGTCCTCGGTTACGAGATGGCCAACGACTACCGCAGCGTGCTGATCCACGCTTTCGTCAAGCCGCCGTTCGACCGCCTGGTCCGCAGCAACACGCGCTTCTGGAGCGCAAGCGGCCTGGACGTTTCCGTGGGTCCCGACGGCATGCGGGTCAAAACCGAGTCGCTGCAGGCGCTCTTGTTCGGCGGAATCGCTTTCGACACGCTCGAACCGCAGGATGCCGGATCCGAGGACATCACCGGGCTCGTTTTCACCCTGCACGACGACCCGAAGGCGATCCAGGACCAGGCCTTCACGAGCAAAATCCGCTATGTCCTGTTCTTCGAAGACTCGGTGCGCGGCCTCACGGTCGGCGCGCCGGTCGAGTTCAAGGGGATCAAGGTCGGATCGGTCATCGACGTGCGTCTGGAGTACGACGAGCGCAAGTCGGCGTTCCGCATCCCGGTGGTGGTCGAGCTCGAGCCCGAGCGCATTCTCGACCGCGGCGAGCGGATGAAGAAGGCCCCGCGCGAAGCCTTCCAGGCGATGGTGAAGCGCGGCCTGCGCGCCCGCCTGCAGACCGGCAACCTGCTCACCGGCCAGCTGTTCGTCGACCTCGACATGCAGCCCAAGTCGGCGATCCGCCTTGCCGGCGCGGGACGCACCGAGCCCGAGCTGCCGACCGTGCCGGGCAAATTCGACCAGATGACGGCCTCAGCCAGCGGCATCCTCGACAAGCTCGACAAGATCGACTTCGCGGCCATCGGCGCCGAGCTGCAGGGCACGCTCAAGGGCACCAATGCGTTCGCCAACGCACCGAACCTGAAGGCCTCGCTCGACGATCTCGCGGCGTCGCTGGCGGGCGTGAAAAGCGTCATGAAGAAAGTCGACGCCCGTGCCGAGCCGATCACTGCCAATCTCGAGCAGGCGCTTGCGGCCGCACGCGACGCACTGGAAAAATCCAAGTCAACCATGGCGCTGGTGGATGGCGTCCTCGTTCCCGACGCGCCGCTGCAAAGCAACGTGATAAATCTTGCGAAGGAGCTGGCCGAGACGGCCAAGTCCGTACGCGCCCTGGTGGACCTGCTCGAGCGCGAGCCGCAGTCGCTGATCTTCGGCAAGAAGACCCCGGAGGAAAAGAAATGAGGGCGGCGCTCGTGGTACTGATGTGCGCACTGGCGCCGGGCGCGTGGGCTGAGGACGCCCGAAAGCTGATCGAAGAATCGCTCCGCCGGCATGCGCCGCCCCCCTTCGTCTACCAGGAGCAGACGTTGATCCTCAGCAACAACCTCGGGCAGCACACAGTGCGCACCGCGCGCTTTTACGGGCGGACGGATGAAAACGGCGAGGCACGGCTTCTGGCGATCGAAACCCCCGCGGACCTGCGCGGGGCGACGGTGTTCGTCGCGCGCGACGCGAACGGCGGCCGGCGGCGCGGGCCGGATCCCGCGAGCCCCGTCTTCGGTTCGGACTACTCGGTCGCCGACTTCGAAGGCGAGCAGCCGCCCGATTTCGTCTACGAGGCCGAGAACCCCCAGGACCTCGACCGGGTGGCGCACCACGTGCTGCGCGCGACGCCGCGCGACGACGCCGTCGCCCGCGCGACCGGCTACGGCGTGCGCCGGATCTTCCTGCGCAAGGACAACCTGTTCGTCAGCCGGGTCGATTTCCTCGACCGCCTCGGACAGGTCGCAAAACGACGCACGTTCCGGGATCCGCGGCCGGACGAGTCGGGCGCCTGGCGCGCCGGCATGATCCTCACCGAGGACTTGCGCGAGGACCGCCGTACCCTCATCAAGGTGGAGCGCAGGGTGCATTCGCCCGACTACGTTCCCGATGCGGTGTTCGCGGGGCTGCGATGAGCGAATCGCCCAACGCCGTGGCGCCGGAACAAAGGAGCCTGCTGCAGCGCTTATTCCGCATCGGCGCGGACCGGCCGATGCCGAGCCTGGCATTCATCGTGGGCGCCAGCCTGCTGGCGGCCATGGGCCTATCGCGCCTGACCGTGGACAGCGGGTTCGACCGCCTGGTGGCCAAAGACGATGCGGACAGGCAGGCGTACCTGCGTGTGTCGCGCGAATTCGGGTCCGATCACCGCAGCTTCGTCTACGTGAGAGACCCGCAGCTCTGGTCGCCCGCCAAGCTGCAGGCGCTCGAGCGCCTGCCCGAGGAGCTCGGCCGGCTGACGTTCGTGGAAAGGCTGGACGACCTGTTTACGCTGCGCACCGTGCGCAGTATCGAAGGCGAGCTGACCGCGCGCCCGCTGCTTGCCTCGGCGCCGGCCGACGCGCAAAGCGCCGAGCGGGCGAGGCGCGAGGCGCTGGAGGACCCGATCGCCGCGCGCAACATCGTCAGCGCGGACGGCAACGCGGTGGCGATCGGGATTTCGATCCGCGAGCGCGCCGAAGGCCCCTCCGACCGGGAAGTCCACGAGACGCTGGAGCGCGTGCTCGGTGCGTCGCGCGCACAATTCGCCACGCTGGCGCAGGTCGGGCCGCCGCGCATCGATGCGGAGATCCGCGAGGGCCTCATGCACGACCTGCGGGTGCTGGTGCCGGCCTCCGCGCTGCTTCTCGCGCTGACCGTATTCGGTTTCTACCGCAGCGTATTCGCGGCCGCAATGCCTCTTCTGGTCGCATCGATCAGCCTGCTGTGGACATTCGGGATGATGGGCTGGGCGGGCATCCCGGTGAGCATCCTGACGGCCATGCTTCCCTCGCTGGTGGTGGTGATCGGCGCCACCGAGATCATGCGCATGATCTGGGGCTATTACGGCGGCCTGCTGCAGGCGAAGGGCGAGGGCGTGGCGCCCGATCGCAGGCGCGCCACCGAATTCATGCTGCGCAGCGTCGGGGCCCCGGCGGTCCTCACCGTGCTGACCACGGCAATCGGTTTTGCTAGCAACGCTTTTGCCGGCATTGCGATCATCCGGGATTTCGGCCTGGCGACGGCTTTTGCCATCCTCGCCAACGGACTGGTCTCGGTGCTGCTTGTCCCGATGCTCTACGCGACCTTTGGCCCGCTGCGCGGCGGGCTGCCGGCGTTTGCTTCCTCCGCCGGTTTCTCGACCGTGGCGGCGCGGGCATTCGGCGTGATGCGCCACAAGCTGTCCCTGTGGGCGCTCGCGCTGGCCGCGGTACTGTGCGTGGTTTTCGTGCAGCAGGCCTCCAGCCTGTATGTCACCAACGAGCCGCTGACTTTCTTCCGCCCCGAGCGCCCCATCGTGCAGGAGGCGCAACGCATGCAGCAGGACCTCGCTGGCGTGAAAATTTTCTACATCACGCTGCAGGCCAATACTGAGGGCGCGTTCCGCGATCCGGCCAACCTGCAGAGGCTTGCCGACATCCAGTCGTTCATCGCCAAACAGAAGATCTTCGATCGCAGCCTGTCGCTGGCCGACATCGTGTCCCAGGCCAACCAGCAGGCGGGCGGCGGGCGGCCGGAGGCGTACCGCGTGCCGACAACCCGCAAGCTCGTGGCGCAGTACCTCCTGCTCCATCCGGCACGCGATCTGGAGCCGTACGTCAGCCACGACTACCGCCGCGCCAACATCGTGGTGCGCCACAACGTGCGCGACTCTTCCACGCTGAACCACCATATCCGCGAGCTGAAGGAAGTGGTGGGCCATTACGCGGGCCCGGACATGGCGACCGCGGTCGTCGGCGAGAACCTCATGATCAACGCCGCCGCCGACCGGCTGCTCGAAGGCCAGGCCCTGTCGCTCGCAGGGCTGCTGCTGGTGGTGTTCTTCGTGATGTCGCTGATGTTCACCTCGGTCAAGGGCGGGATCATCGCGCTGGTGCCCAGCGTGGTGCCCATCCTCATGATCCTCGGGGTCATGCGCATCCTCGAGATCCCGCTCAACGCGGGGACGGTGATGGTGGCCGTGATCGCGATCGGCATTGCGATCGACGGCACCATCCACCTCTTTTCGCGCTACAGCGAGCTGTGCCGCAGCACTTCCAATTACGACGAGGCGGTGATCGAAACCGTGAAGGACGAAGCGGCGCCGGTGATCGCGGTCAGCCTTGCCCTGGCGCTTGGCTTCGGCGTGTTGCTCCTGTCGGACTTCACCCTGATTGCTCAGTTCGGCGCGCTGGCCGCCGCCACCATGCTGTTTTCGATCTTCGCCAACCTGCTGATCACGCCGCTGGTGATGTCGCGCATTCGCCTGGTGGGCCTGTATGAAATCCTGGCGATGTCGAAGCAGCGCGCCGCGCTGGAGGGCAGCGCGTTGTTCCAGGGCATGACCGGCTACCAGATCCGCAAGACGATCCTGATTTCCGAGTTGCGCGAGCATGCCGACGGCGACGTCCTGATCGACCAGGGCACCGTCGGCAGCAGCATGTTCCTGGTGGTCAGCGGGCAGCTCGACGTGGTCCGTCGCGATGCGGGCGGGGAGCGGCTGATCGCCACGCTCGGGGCGGGCGACGTGTTCGGCGAGATCGGGTTCGTGCGCGCCACGCAGCGTACGGCGGATGTGCGCGCGCGCGGGCCGGTTTCGGTCCTGCGCTTCGACCACGAGAGGCTCGAGAAGGACCTGGTGTTCTTCCCCCACATCATGGCCAAGCTCAACTTCAACATCAGCGGCATCCTCGGCAAACGCCTAGCGGAGCTGGTCGAGGCGCGCCAGCCGCCGGCCAAGGAGAGTTGACGGATATGGCAATAGAATTGACTGTGAATGCAATAGCAGAGCCAATCTTGCAATACTAAAGTGTGACTTTCTCGCCACGAGGCGGATTCTTCCCATGTCTCCCGCATTGCGCGCATCGGGGTTGCATCTGCTGGCGGGGACCCTGTTGGCGGCGGCCCTGCTCGTCCCAATGCTGATGGTCTGGTACCCGCAGCCGCTGTTCGACGCCGCAGGCACCGGCCGGCTGCCGGTCTTTGTGGCTTTCCTGGCAACGGCGCTCGCGCCGTTCGTTTTCAGGTCCCGTCGGCGACTCGGTGCGGCCATCCAGCTGGCCGTGCTTGCCGGCTGCGGACTAGCCCTGTACGTGCAACGTCCGGTCTATCTCGTATTCACCGTCGATCGTTTCGATCTGGTCCTGGCCCGGGACATTCATCCGACGGACCTTGCGAAAGCATCGCGCGAGGATTTCAAGCGCCGTCCGCTGGGCGCGCCGCAGTATGTCGCGGCGCTGCCACCCTCGGATCCGGCCGAAGTGCAGTGCATCCTTGCCGCCGCCCTGGACGGAGGCAAGGATCTGCAGGCGTATCCGCAGTACTACGTTCCTTATGCGCAGGAAGCCAAAAACGCGCTCAGGCGCGCGAAGCCGCTGGACGCAGTGTTCGCCAGGGATCCTGCCACGATGGAGAGCTATCTCGCTGCAACTGGTCGGGCGAAGGAGTCGATAAAGTTCCTGCCGTTGCGGGCACGCAAGAGGGACGGCGTGGTGCTGCTGGATTCGAAGTCGGGATTGCCACTCGAAGTGCTTCTTGTAGATCCTTGGTAATTCCAACACCGGCTACGCGATTGGATATGCTCAAGGTGTCTGCTATCCTTTTCGCATAGGGGAGGCCCGGGGAGCGGCCTGAACCCATCCCAGGAGCCAGACAATGAGACTTACGAACCTGAGCAGGGCAACCGCCTTAACGCTGGCCATGACACTCGGGGGCCCCGTATTCGCAGCGACCTACGTATACGTCTCGAACGCCGAAGACGCGAATATCGGCATGTACACGCTGCAGCCCGACGGAACCCTGCAACCGGGCGCCCGAGTCGAGGCAGGCAAGGTCGTGATGCCGATGGCCGTGAGCCCGGACCGGCGCTACCTGTACGCTGCAATCCGCTCGAAGCCGTTCACCGTGATCACCTACGCGATCGACCGCAAGAACGGCGATCTCAAGCAGATCTCCACTGCACCCTTGGCTGAGAGCTACCCATACATTACCGTCGATCGAAGCGGCCGGCATCTTCTCGGTGCCTCCTACGGCGCCCACCAGGTCGGCGTCAACACGATCGGCAAGAATGGCAAGGTGAGCGACCCGAAGCAGGTCATTCCGACGGGACGCAACGCCCACTCGATTATCGTCGACCGGACCAATCGGTACGCGTTCGTGCCGCATCTTGGCACCGACCAGATTTTCCAGTTCCGCTTCGACGCGAGAACGGGCAGGTTGACATCGAACACGCCGGCGGTGGTGCAGATGAAGGCGGGGACCGGGCCGCGGCACATCGTCGTGTCGGCCGACAACAAGTTCGTATACCTCCTGAACGAGCTGACCGCGACGGTGACCACCCTTTCGTTCGACGCAAAAACCGGATTGCTCACCGAGCTGAGTTCGGTCGCGGTGTTGCCGTCCGACAGTAAACTCGTGCTGGGCGCACCTCGCGGAGCGGTGGGCGCGCCCGGCGGTCCGCCGCCGCGCAACACGGACAACGACATCTGGGCCTCGGACCTGCATCTCACGCCGGACGGCCGGTTCCTCTACGCTGCCGAGCGCACCAGCAATTCGATTGGTGCGTTCAACGTGGACGCGGCAACCGGGAAGCTGGCCTACCTTTCGAGCACGCCTACGGAAAAGCAGCCGCGCGGATTTGCCATCGACCCCAAAGGCCGCTACATGGTGGTTTCAGGCGAAAAGTCGGACACGATCTCGGTGTATTCGATCGACCAGGCCAGCGGTGCGCTGGCGCTCCTGCAAAAGTATCCGACGGGCAAGGGCGCGAACTGGGTCGAGATCGTCAGCTTCGACTGAGTTCAGGCCCCGGAGCGCAGACTCCCGACGATGGCGAGCGCGCGCTGCATCGAGAATTCGCGCTTTTGCGCATCGAACGCCTGCGAGCTGCCCGGCAGCATGTAACCGTGCAGGACGCCGGGGAAGGTGTGCAGCTCGAGATTCTTGATGCGCTCCGCGGCCGAGCGATACGCGTCCAGCACGTCTGGCGGCGCAGCGAAGTCCCGGTCGCCCCACATCAGGCACACCGGCCGCGTAACGCCCTCGAGGTCGCCGAGATAGTCCTTCATCTGGGTGGAGTGGCAGCCGATGCCGGCCTCATAACCCAGGCGCGCCGGTCCAAGGACGGCGTACGGGCCCCCATAACAAAAGCCCATCGAGGCCGCACGACCGTTCGACACGGGAAGGCGGCGCACCTCGGCCAGCGTATCGGCCATGTCTGATTCGCCCGCGCTGATTTTTTCCAGGCGCGGCTGTCCGCGCGGCTTGGATCGCGGGTCGTCGCGCTCCAAGGGGCCGGGCACCGAGCGCCAGAACAGGTCCGGCGCCGCGGCGATGTAGCCGCGTGCGGCAAATTCGTCGGCGATTGCGCGCAGGTCCGCATCCACGCCGTGAATGGCCGAAGCAAGGACGACTGCCGGGACCTTCGCATTGCCTTCCGGAATCGCAAGGTAGCAATCGAACTCGCCGCCACCGCTTGAGCGGATGCGGACGTCTTTCCCCGCCGTCATTTCGCGGCTTCCGCGGCGGCCTTGAGGTTGGCCAGGCCTTCCTCGAACGACCCGCCGACCATCTTCTCCATGCTGAAGAACATGTGCATGATCTTTGCGAGGTAGGGTACCGGCCCGTACATCGCCCAGGTGACCGTCGTCGAATCTCCCCCGGGCACCAGAGTGAACTCCGTAATGTTGTGTCCCTCCATCGGCTTGATGAAGTCGAGCTTCAGGATCACTTTGCCCGGCGGCGTCGATTCGGTGATCTCCATGCCTCCGGAGCCGACCTTGTTGTTGCCTTCCCAGGCGTACTTCGCGCCCTTGCCGCTCGTTGGGCCGCTGAAAGTGCGCCTCATCGCAGGATCCATTTTCTCCCACGGCGACCACGCGCCCCACTGATGGAAATCGTTGACGAAGGGGAAGATCCGCTCCGGCGGGGCCTTGATGCTGGCGCTGCGTTCGACGCGGAAGGTGTCGGGCCGCGTGGCGGCGAATACCAGGATCGCGGCAATGACGACCACGATCACGATCAATATCAGTTTGAGCATCGGCTTCTCCGTTGGACCGGGGACTACTTGTTCGACTGGACTTTGGCAAAGTAGGCGGTGAGCTGCTCCATCGTTCCCGCCCAGCCCTGCGTCATGCCAGCGTGGGAGGCATTGAAAGTAGCGACCTCCATATCCGTCGCATTGTAGGGCGACCAGGTGATGGTGAGCTTAGTCTTGCCGCCTTCTTCGACGAAAGTCGTCGTCGAAAGCGTCTCCAGCGGCCAGGTCGGGGCCATCGGATGACGGGTGATGCCGCCGTTGGCGTCCGAGAACGAGCTGATCAGCACCAGCTTTTCCGGGGCGGCGATCTCCCGGAAAGTCCACTTGCCCCACATCTCCTGCCCATTGGGCATGCGCATCGCGTAGTGGCAGACGCCTCCTGGACGCAGGTCCATGCTGCAGACCGGGATGGTGACGCCTTTCGGGCCGAACCAGTCTTTCAGGCGGTCGGCTTCGGTCCACGCTTTCCACACGAGGTCGCGGGGCGCGTCGAAGACGCGAGAGATGACGAAGTCCTTGGCTTCTGCCGGCATGAGGGTTTCTTCCGTGTTCATGGATAACCCCTTCGAGTCTACCCGGAGTCGCGCCGCCAGGTTTTGTGCGGTGGCGTACTGAAAATTGGAGCACCGCGCCTCAGCCTCAATCTTCCAATCCAAAAGGAGGTCTTATGGTCCGCCTGACGATACTGGCAGTGGCAGCGTTGGTGGTGAGCTTTCCGGCACTTGCCGACAAAATTGCGTGCGACACCAAGGCAGCGAAAACTACTTCCGCCGTGCAGCTGGAAAAGCTTGCGAAGGTTTCGAAGGCTGCGGCAGAGAAGACCGCAATGGGCAGCCTCGGGGGGAAATCCGGCGCCACGCAGGTCACCAAGTCTGAACTCGAAGTCGAAGACGGCTGCGTCGTCTATTCGTTCGACATCAAGGTGTCAGGCAAGAGCGGCGTGGAAGAAATCATGGTGGACGCGGGGACAGGCAAAATCGTCTCCCATAAGCATGAATCCGCGTTGCAGGAAGCTGCCGAGAAGGCGAAGGACAAAGTCCTTCCGAAGAAGTAGCCGTATAGCAGGAGAAATAAAAAGGGCACCGAGCAGGTGGGACGTGCGATGCTCCACGTCGCCAGCACAGGTGGGCCGCAGCGATACTTCGAAATGGCGGATATCAACCGGGTATGAAACACAAACCGATGCGTGAAATCCTTGCCGCCGCCAGGGGCGAGCGGCTCGAAGGCGGTTTCCAGTCCGGCACGATGGCCAGCGGCGCCCAGATCGCCATTCCGTGGGTGGCGCTGCGCGGCATCAAGGACGGACCCTGCCTCTGGATCAACGGACAGGTCCACGGCCCGGAAATCAACGGGATCTTCGCGGCACTGGATTTCGTCAACGCGCTCGATCCCGGGAAACTTTCGGGCTCCATTGTCGTGACAGCTACGGCGAACCCGCTCGCGCTCAACGCGCGCACGAAATCGACACCCCAGGACGAAGGCGACCTCGACCAGTCCTTCCCCGGCAACGCCAACGGCCTCGCCACTGACCGCCTTGCGCACACGCTGTTCGAACAAGTGCGCGGCTGCGCGGATGTGGTGATCAACATGCACACCATGGGTCACATGTTCGACAGCGCTCCCTACGCGGTCTACAAGGTGCATCCGAACGGCAAGGTCACAGAGAAACAGCTTCTCCAGCTGATCGCGCCGTTCAGGCCGGGCGTGGCCTGCCGCATGAACGTTGCGCAAGGCCTTGGCGAGTTGCCGGGCAACATTGCCGGCGCCCTCGATTACCAGATGCTCGCGCTCGGCGTCCCGGCTTTCATGATCGAGCTCGGCAGCGGCAGCCGCGCGGAGGCGCCTTACATAACGCAGGGCATCGCAGGTTTCACCGACGTGGCGCGACGCCTTGGCATCCTCGGCGGCGCGCCCGTGAAGCACGCGCCTCTCAGGCGCGTGACGCGGCGGGCGCACGTGACGGTGGCGCATGGCGGCCTTTTCCGCGCCGCCAAGGCGCCGGGCGATTCGGTGCCTGCGGGCGAGCCGCTGGGCACCACCATCGACATGCACGGCAAGGTCGTCGAAACCGTCGCGATGCCGGGCGAGTGCGTTGTGATCGGAATGCGCCGCGATCCGGTCGTACACTCGGGCGACCGCGCGGGATTCGTGGCGCTCGAATGGGACGAGGCTGATTGCTCATGAATATTCGAACGAAAGGCAGGATCCTCGCCGTCTGCGCCGGCATGGCCGCTGTCTGCGGCGCAGGTCCCGCGTGGACGCAGGCCACGCAGGCATACCCCGCCAAGCCCATCCACATCGTCGTGCCCTTTCCGCCCGGCGGTCCCTCGGACTACGCGGCACGGTCCGTCAGCCAGAACCTGCCGGCGCTGATCGGCCAGAGCGTCATCGTGGAGAATCGCACCGGCGGGGCGGGGATCACCGGCACCGATGCGGTCGCCAAATCGGCGCCTGACGGGTACACGCTTCTCGTGGCCACAGTCGGGGTGATGGTGATTGCGCCATACCTGTTCCCGAAGCTGCCCTACGACCCGTTCAAGGATTTCGCCCCTATCACCAACCTGATCTCCGGGCCGACGATTCTTGTCGTACACCCTTCCGTTCCGGCTCACAGCGTGCAGGAGCTGATCGCGCTGGCGAAAGCCAAGCCGGGCGTACTGACCTACGGCGGAACCGGCAACGGACAGATCTCGCACCTCAACGGGGAACTGTTCAAATCCCTTGCCGGCGTCGACATCCTGCATGTGCCCTATAAAGGCGCAGCGCCGCTGCTGCCCGAGATGATCAGCGGCCAGCTGTCGATGCATTTCGCTACCGCCAGCGATGGCATCAACCTTGTGCGCGCGGGCCGGCTGCGCGCTCTTGCCGTTACCAGCCTGAAGCGCCTGGCCGCCCTGCCTGATGTGCCTACGATGGACGAGTCCGGCCTCAAGGGGTATGACGTGGCCAACTGGAATGCGATCTGGGCGCCGGCAGCTACCCCACGCGCGGTGGTGGAGAAACTCAACCGCGACATCTGCCGGGCGATGAACGCTCCGGAAGTTAAAGACCGCGTCGCAGCGCAAAGCAACCTCGTAATCTGCGACACGCCCGACGAATTCGCCGCCTACATCCGGCGGGAAGCGGCCAAGTGGTCGAAGGTCGTCAAGGATGCGCAGATAAAGATCGACTGAACGGGTTTTGCCATGTATAGGGCAGCTTTGGCATGGATGCTCGCGCTTGCCTGCGGCAGCGCCGCAGCCGAATGGACGCCGGTCGGTGGCGACGGCAGTGTCTTTGCCGCCTATGCCGACCCGGCCAGCGTGAAGCCAAGCGCCGATGGCGTGCAGATGTTCGGCCTGTACGACTTCCTCATGGCCGACGTCTCGGCTGATGGCCAGCCGCACGAGTCGACCGTGGTGCTGCGCGAATACGATTGCCTCGGCCGGCGCGTGCGGCTGCTCGCATACGTCGACTATGCCGGGCACATGGGCGAGGGACGGGTGATTTCCCCCGAGGGCGGGCACGGCCCCGGCAGATGGGAGACCACTCCTGCCGGCTCGCTCGATGAATTTTTCCTCCGCGTCGCCTGTGCGGGAAGCCGATAGCACCGACCCGGCTAGGCAGGCCACCAACCGACAAAAGACGGTAGAGAGAGATAAAAATCCGATCATTGGCGAACTGTTGTAGTCAATAATCACATCTCGAAGCTGTTCAACCTCACGAGGTTCTCAATGTTCGACCTGATCATCAGGCACGCCGAGATCGCAGACGGCCGTGGCAGCCCTCTGCGTATGGCAGATGTCGCGGTAAAAAATGGCCGCATAGCCGCCATCGGCAATAATCTCGGACCCGCGGATAAAACCATCGACGCGACGGGGCTGGTGCTCTCGCCCGGCGTGATCGACGTCCATACTCATTACGACGCGCAGCTGACCTGGGATGCCACCGCCTCGCCTTCGCCCGCGTTAGGCGTCACCACGGTGGTCATCGGCAATTGCGGTTTCGGGATTGCTCCCGCAACGCCGCAGACGCGCGACACGCTGCTCAAGAATCTTTCGGAAGTGGAGGCGATGTCGCTGGACGCGCTGCGCGCGGGCGTCGATTGGCAGTTCGACGATTTCCCGAGCTATCTGGACTTTTTGGAAAAACGCGGCGTTTATCCGAACGTGGCTTCCTTCTGCTCGCATTCGGCTCTGCGCACCGTTGTGATGGGCGAAGCCGGCTCTGAGCGCGAAGCCACTCCTGATGAGCTGGCGAAGATGGTTTCGCTGTTCGATGCGGCGATGAAAGCCGGCGCCATTGGCCTGGGTTCATCCACCTTCGAGAACCATAACGGCTTCGGGGGTGTGCCCGTGCCGTCCCGGCTGGCAAGCGATGACGAGTTCCGGGCACTTTCCAGGGTACTGAGGGAAAACGGCCGCGGCCTCACAATGGCCACCTGCGGCGAGCGATCGCCGATCTCCTTCCTGGAAGAATTGGCTGAGCTGTCGGGCCGGCCGGTCATCTACTGCCCGCTGCTGGATTATCCGACCCGGCCCGAACATGCGCCCGCGGTCTCGGCGGCCTGCGCCGATGCTCGCGGCCGGGGCCACGCGGTCTACGCCCAGGCCTCCTGCCAGCCGCTCAACATGAACTTCACATTGCTCAATGCCTACATGCTTCAGACGATTGCGCCTTGGCCAACCAGCGGCGACCAGGCGCACCATCGGGCGCTGTTTCTGAACCCGGCGTTCCGCTCCGCCTTCAAGCACTCGCTTGCAACGCCAGTGGAAGGCGGCCGGATCTTCAACGGGACCTGGCACCTGATGGAGGTGACGCTATCGCCCAATCAGGCGGCTCTCGAGGGCCGCACCATCGCCGACATCGCCCTTGAGCGCGGCGCGGATCCGGTCGACGTGTTGCTCGACATAGGCCTCGCCGATGACTTGCAAACAACGTTTATCGTGCGGTTGCTGAACGTTGACGAGAAACGCGTAGGCGATCTCATCGCCGAAGACGGTAATTTGATCAGCCTGTCAGACGCCGGCGCCCATCTCACGCTGTTCTGCGACGCCGGATACGCAATGCATCTTCTCGGCCGCTGGGTCCGGGAACTCAAAAGATTCAGCTTGCCGCACGCCATACGCAAACTCACCAGTGACCCGGCGCATATCTATGGAATCCTGGACCGGGGCCGCATCGAGGTCGGCGCCTGGGCGGACCTCATGCTGTTCGATCCAAGCACCGTTCACGTCGGCAAGACGCAACGCGTAGCGGATCTTCCGGCCGGAGCAAGTCGGTTGATCCGAAGCGCCGCCGGATTGCACGGTGTATGGGTCAACGGCGTTCAGGTGTTCGATGGCATTGACTACCTGAAGGTCACCCCGCCAGGCAAGGTTCTGCGCAGTTTCAGCACCGCGAAGACAGCACTCGCGATGCCGCTCGAGCCGATCACCGGGTAGCTATGAAAGTCTCAGAGATTCCACCATACTTTCATCAAATGAGGCCAATTTCGAGCAATTTCTAATGAAGACGATCGTTTCATGGCTGTTTGCCTTGGGCGGATTGTTTATGGGCAGCCTTGCTTGCGCTGGAGCTATTGATGCCGGCCGCCTTGCTGCCGTCGATGCCCACGCCTTGGCCGCGACTGCTCAATCCGAAGCGGCGATTCGGACCCTCGCGCAGTATCTCAGCATGGGGACAAACAGCGATACTGAAAAAGCCCGTGCGATATATCGTTGGGTCACGGATCGCATTGCTTACGATGCAAAGAGCTTTTTTAACAAGACAAGCTCGAGCGTTGGTCCTGACGCCGTAATCCAATCGCGTCTTGCAGCCTGCGCCGGTTACGCTGCATTGTTCGAGCGACTTGCCAAAGAGTCCGGGTTGGAGGCTGTCACCATCAGCGGCTACGCAAAGGGCTTTGGCCACACAACCGGAAGCAGCATGGCTGAGCCGAACCATGACTGGAATGCGGTGAAAATTGACGGCAAATGGCAACTCATCGATGCGACCTGGGGCAGTGGCTATGTAAGCGATGGCGCTTCTGTAAAGAAATTCAGCGAAACGTTTTTCTTGCCGTCGCCGGAACAGCTTGCGTTCACGCACCTACCGCAAGACGCCAACTGGCAGCTCCGATCGGAGCGCCCGCTATCCAAGTCAGAGTTCGAGTCCCTGCCAGAAATCAATACGGCCTTTTTCAACCTCGGGATTGATCCGTCTGACGTATGGAAAACCGTGAAGTCGAAGGAATTCAAGGGTGCGCTGGTTCGTACATTCGACCTGCCCGCTGGCGTGGCAAAGGTGCGCAATACACCTTTGTCCTATCAGCTTCCCGCGGGAAGCACGCAGCACTTCGAAATCGTGTCGGCTTCGTTCGAGAAGATGGCGGTCGAATACAACAAGAAGTGGCTACCGATGCAAAAAAATGGTGACGTGTTCTCCATCGACATCGCAGCTACATCCAAAGGCGAACTGTCCGTGAATGGAAAGACACCGACTTCCAAGAAGCATGCTGCGGTCCTGGAGTACATCGTCGACTAGGTCGGCCAAAGACAGGCGTGATAATTTTCGATTTCGATAAATTCCGCCAACGAATAATCACCTGTTACCGCGCGTTCTGGATTACCCGGTCCGCGCGACTTGCAAGAACCAGCATAGGCCCCTGATCGCTTGGCTCCCATCAGTTCCGCCTGACCGGAGAGCTGCATCCAGGGCGTGCCGAATAGGGCCTAGTCGCGATACGAGGCGTCCTTGCGATCCATCAGCCTGACCATCGCGTCGAATTCCAGCTGGCCGAGCGCCGTTTCGCCGCTGCCGGTCAGGAACTGATCGCCGAGCCTGCCTGACTCCTCGCAAGTCGCTTCGCTTGGAATCGTCAACGCCGCACCTCCCGCCTGCGCGGCGATCTGTATCTGGCAGGAACGCTCCAGTCGGAACATGCGCACGAACGCTTCGGCCACGGTGCGGCCCACGGTCAACAGTCCGTGATTGCGCAGGATCAGCGCGTCATGCCTGCCCATGCTTTTCACGAGGCGCTCCCGTTCGCCCAGATTCAGACTGGGGCCCTCGAAGTCGTGATAGGCGATGCGATTGTAGAAATTGTGCGAGTACATGTGCACAGGCAAGAGACCGCATTGCTGCGCCGCCACCGCCATGCCCGCCGTTGTATGAGTGTGCATCACGCACTGGGCATCGTCGCGCCCCATGTGCACAGCACTGTGAATGACGAAACCAGCCGCGTTGGCCTTGAAATCGCCTTCGCCGACCGAGTTCCCATCCAAGTCGATCTTGACCAAGTTCGACGCCGTCACCTCGTCGAAACGCAAACCGTACGGATTGATCAGAAAGTGGTGGTGGGGGCCCGGCACGCGCAAGGTCGTGTGTGTATAAATGAGTTCCGACCAACCCAGATGGTCCAGCACCCGGTAGCACGCCGCGAGTTCCACGCGCGCCGCCCATTCAGCCGGATCAATGCTCGTCCTCGGCCGCGCAGATACCTCCTTGCGCGCCCCAATTGGGGTGGTGTTCATTGAAGATCTCCGTGGGCCACGGGGCGAAAGAAACAATATACCGGAGGCAGACCGGGAATCCATGTCTTTGACCTACTTGCCGCCTGCCGTACTAAATTGAAGTAGAGAAGTCCGGCAGACTATGGAGAACGACGCGCATAAAGAATAGTTAGTGCACCGTTGATGGACTTCTCTACTTCAAATTGGTACGGCTGGCGGGGAGCAGGTCAGTGTGCCGCAGCCCAAGGTTTCCGCACTGACAAACTACCGCCTCGACCAATTCTCGGTCGAGCGCCTGATGCAGTTCCTCACCGCGCTGAACCAAGACGTGGAGATCATGATCCGGCCGCGCGCCAAAAAGGGCGGGGTGG
>JBBQNG010000036.1:0-23417 GCA_038329645.1 Burkholderiales bacterium | reverse complement strand
ACCATGCTCCCGGCAATGGAAGGCCTGATCGTGCCCAGCAAGATCTACGGCATCCTCGCCGCGGGACGGCCGACGCTGCACGTTGGGGATCCCGGCGGGGAGGTCGCAGAAATCCTCGAATCCGCCCACGCCGGATTCACTGTGCCCATCGGCAATCCGGATTTGCTCGTGCAGCGCATTCGCGAACTCGCCTCCAATCCGGCGCTCGGGGCGGAGTTGGGGCGCAATGCGCGCAGGTGTTTCGACGAGCACTACAGCCAGGCCATCGCGTTTGCCAAATGGGACAAGGTGATTGCCGACGCTGCGCCGGGCTGAAAGCCTCAGCGCGCCATGGCGGGTTCCCGGAGACCCTGCTTCCTGCAGACGATCTCGGTGACCACGCAATACGCCGCCAGCAGCGCGAGATAAATGTAGAACATGAGATAGGCGGGAACGCCTCTACGTTCTGCCATTACCGCAACTACCCCCGCAGCCACCGACATGGCCGCGATTGCCGCAACCGTCTGGGAGATCGTCAGGCCCGCCGCAAGCAGCAGGTGGTGCAGGTGCTCGCGGTCTCCCGAAAAGGGACTCTTGCCGCGCAGGACTCGCCGGACCATGACGCAAAGCGTGTCGCCCAGCACCACCCCGAGGATCCACCCCGCCGTGACGGCGTTCAGCGCCGGCGGCTCGGCATTGTGGAGCCTGATCGCGCACCAGGCGAGGAGCAGGCCGAGGAAATGGCTGCCCGTGTCGCCCATGAAGACTGCAGCCCGGGGCCGGTTCGGGGTTCGTATGTTGAAGCAAAGGAACCCGGCCGCTACGCCGATGCCGATACAGCACACGACGAACACGGCTGATTCGCCGATCGTCATCGCAAGGAGGCCGAATGCCACGAAGGCGAGGAGCGCCAGCGTGCCCGCGAGCCCGTCGATGCCGTCGGCCATGTTGACCGCATTCATCACCCCGACCACCGCAAAGATCGTGAGCGGCACGCCCCATTCGCCGAGCCCGAAGGTCCGCTCCGTCAGCAGCTGGCCAAGCTGGGCCAGGACCGTGCCGTCCACGAACACCAGCGCGGCCGCGGCGGCGATCTGGAAGCCGAACTTGGCCAGCGACCGCAATTCGTGCAGGTCGTCGAGGATTCCGCCGATCAGCACGATAGCGATCGCCAGGCCCAGCCCGAAGCGGACCTGCTGGGCGGAGGCCAGCGCCACCGCCAGATAAGCCACCAGGAAGACCATTCCCATGGCAATTCCGCCAATTAGCGGGATTTCGCCATCATGGATCTTGCGCCCGGCAGCGACGTCGACCAGCCCCAGGGCGGGCGCGAACCGGACCAGGGCCGGGATCGTCAGCACGGTGCCGGCAAAAGCGCCGAGGAATCCGAGGGTTTCCGTCATGAAATCAATCGTAAAAGGTGGGCATATTGCGTTGACCCCGGGGGGCGCGACCCGCTAGGATTCGCGCGTCATGCACAACCCCCGCCTCCCCCTGCTTGCCCGGACCGTCGCCCTGGCGTTTGCTTTCGCGTCGCCGCTCGCCGGCGCCGCGGAATCCTTCGTCCATTTTTCCGGCGAACCGGCACCCGAAGCCGTCCGCGCGGAAGGCGCCAACCCGCAGATCGAGAAGCTCCTGGCGCAGGCTTCCGGCCCTTCCGGCTTGTGGGAGCGCATCCGCCTCGGGTTCGCCATTCCCGACCTGGACCGCAAGGTGGTCGCACAGCAGGCCGCGTATTACGCGGCGAGGCCCGAGCTGGTCCAGTCGATCGCGCTGCGCGCGCGCCGTTACCTGCATTTCATCGTCGACGAGGTCGAGCGCCGCGGCCTGCCCACCGAGCTCGCGCTGCTGCCTTTCGTCGAAAGCGGCTTCAACCCGATGGCGCTCTCCTCGGCCCAGGCATCCGGGCTCTGGCAGTTCATTCCCGAGACGGGGGCGAAATACAACCTTGCGCAGAACACGCTGTACGACGGCCGGCGCGACGTGGTCGCCTCCACGGGGGCCGCGCTGGATTACCTGCAGTTCCTGCACAAGTACAACAATGGCGACTGGCAGCTTGCGCTGGCGTCCTATAACTGGGGCGAATCGGCGGTCGCGCGAGCAGTAGAGCGTAACCGCGCGCGCGGATTGCCGGGGTCCTACGACAGCCTTTCGATGCCGGAAGAGACGCGCAACTACGTGCCACGCCTCCTCGCGATCAAGAACATCATCATGGACCCGACGGCGTTCGGCCTGCGCCTGCCGGAAATCCCCAACGAGCCGGTGTTCGGCGTCGTGCGGGTGAAGGACGATCTCGATCTCAGGCTCGCGGCACAGTTTGCCGGGATCCCGTACGAGGAATTCCTTACGCTCAATCCCGCGTTCAACAGCAAGCACGCACCGGGTGCGACCGGTGCCGGGCTGGTGATCCCGCTCGAGAAATCCGAGGCCTTCAAGGTCAATCTCGAGCGCCATCGCGCGACGATGGCAGGCCAGGCCGGCCCGCGGCACGCGGCAAAGAAAGCGTCCAAGGCTTCGGACGTCACCCGCTTCTGAAAGCAAAACGCCCTGTCGATCGACAGGGCGCCCAGGGGATTTTTTCACTGAACTACTAGTTCGGGCTTGCGGTGCCACCGCCGCCCGCGCCGCTGCCCGCACTGCCTGTAGGCGTTGAGGTCGTCCCGGACGACGTTCCTGCCGCGGGTTGCGATTGGGTGGTGTCGGTCGTAGTCGTTCCCGCACTCGTAGCCGGTAGCGTGTTCAGGTTTGTAGTGTTACCGGAAGTCGTGGTCGAAGGCTGCGATTGCGTGCCCGGCGGCAGAGGCGCCGGCGCCGGCGCCGGCGCCGGCGGCGAAACCGCGCCATTTGAAATCGCTTGCGCGAATGCCGCTTGCGCGGCTGTCACCGCCGTACTCAGGGTCTGTTCGGCGCGCTGTTCGGCTGCTGACGCCTGGGCAACGGCCTGAGTCGCAGCGGCCTGCGCTGCAGCGGCCTGCGCTGCCAATGCCTGGGCATTGGGCTGCTGCTGTGCCGCGGCAGCCGCGGCAGCCGCGGAAGCCTTCTCCGCCTGGGCCTTCGCCTGCTCGGCGCGATTTTCGGCCTGCCGCGCCTGGGCCTGCGCGACCGCGGCGGCGGCGGAAGCCTGCACCACGACCGGGGTATTGATCGGGACATTCGAATGAGCAAGGGACCGCCGCACGGCCGCACGGACGGCCGGCGGCGCCTGCAAGGTAGGCCTCGGCTGGCTGGGGATGCCCGTTCGAGTAGCCGTGACGAATGAATTCGCGGGGATGATTCGCTCCCCCTGCGGGTGTTGCAGCACGACCACACCGGCATTCACGGCAGCCACGACGGCCTGGGTCACCGGGTCGAAAGAAACGTCTCCGTCGGTGCCCCGGATGCCGATTGTCATTACGCCCGCGGTCAGGCGATAGGAATTCCGGTTGGTCGAACCAATGACGCCGGTGATGAATCGCAGCCCGCCGGCAAGCAGGTTGAATGCGGCGCGGCTTTCGCTGATTTTCTGCTTGTTGTAGGCGTACTCGTTAACGGCGAATGCGGTGTTGTCACGCAACACCATGACCTGGCCGTCCTCGAACTTGACCACGGCACTGCTGTTTTCCGCCGTGCGGATCGTGTTGCCGGGATCGACAATGTCGCCCACTTTGAGCGGCCTGGCCACGGCCCTCGGATTGTCGACGATGGTTGCGCTCCCGGTCAGGTCGTGGATATAGCCGGCTGCGGAAAACGCCGCCAAAGGCGCGAGCAGAAGCAGTCCGAAGACGATTCTGCCGAGCATTCCCCTCATGTTGGTTCTCCACCTCGATCCGGAACCCACACAGGATACGGGAAATGGCGAAATTATCAATGCCTAAAAGGACATACGCTCAAATACAGCGGATAGCGCGCTTGGACCGGGATACGCCCGGCGTGGCGCACATCACGTCGATCCGCCCGTAGCGGGCGGCGAGGTCGAACAGCTTGGCGTCCTGGCGCTTGAGGCCCCGGCGTATGGAGGTGTGAACTATTTCCTGTGTCGGCTTTGGCAGGCGGTTCCAGTACCGGAAGCCGATATCGGCAAGGAGGACCTGGACCTCGGGCTCCCAGGGCCCCAGCAGGGCGGCATTCTGGATTGAACGGTAAAACTCGTCGTCGATCGCTCCCAGCCTGGACTTGACGAATGCGAGGTTGGCCCACGTATAGGGCGACGTCGGGCGGATGCGTACGCTCTGGCGAAGGTAGTCGATTGCCAGGCCGAGTTCCACCGCGCTTTCCGCTGGGGACAAGGCGCGGGACCGCAGCTCGTGCAGCCTGCCGAGATCCTCGGCGACGCCCGGATCCCCCCAGCTCAAACTAAGTGCAGACCCGAGCCGGGTCTGCGCCTCCTGCCACTGGCCGGCTGCGAGTAGCGTTTGATCCTTGTCCCACGCCCTGATGAGCGCGCGGCCCTGGAAAGCCTGGATGTCCGCCCAGCCCTGGGCGAGCGCAATGATTGCCAGAACCGACAATCCGAGGAGGGCGAACGGTGCGACCAGGCGTTTGATCATCGTGAAGGTCTCAACGCATGCCTTTGAAAGGGTCATTCGGCATCGGCTCGAGGACCGGGGCGCCGACCATCCTTTGCACCGTGCGGGAAGCTTCGGGATGCCCGAGCGCAGCGGCACGCGAATAGTAGTCCCGCGCCCGCGCAAAGTCCGCCGCGGTGCCGACCCCGCGGTCGTACAGGTTGCCGAGGCGAAACAGCGCTTCCGGATCGTTGGCGGCCGCGGCCTTCAGAAACCAGGGGATCGCTTCGGCAGGCGTTGGGGCGATCCCGCGGCCCGTTTCGAGCGCGATGCCCAGGCGCAGCGCAGCCGGAAGGTGATCTTGCGCGGCGGCTTTGCGAAGCCACTCGAGCGCCTCCTTCTGATTGGCGACGTCGCTGCCCGGTTTGTCCAAGGACCGGGCGACCTGGAACTGCGCCTCACTGAGTCCTTTCTCGGCCGCACGCCGGAACCACGGCAAGGGATCCGAATCTGAGGCGGTGCTATTGCCAGCGGCGAGGATCTGCCCATATCTGAGGGCCGCAGGCCCGTCGCCCTGGACCGCCGCCCGCCTGAAATACTCCGCGGCCCGGGTCGGATCGCGTGTCACCCCTTCGCCTTTGTCGTATAGACCTGCAAGCACGATGAGCGCTTCGAGTTTGCCTGCCGTAGCAGCCCGATCGAGCCACTCGACGCCTTGCGCCACATTGCGGCGGGGATTGGCCGGACTCACCAGGAGCCTGCCCACGGCCCAATCCGAATCCGGCACCTGCGCTTTGGCCGCAATCACGTAACTGTCGGTTGCCTCCGCGAGTTTTCCACGGCCCTCGAGCAGGCGCCCCATGCCAAGGGCGGCCGAAGGCAAGCCGCTGGCGAGCGCAGTTTTGTAAAGTTCTATCGCCATCATGGGATCTTCCGATACCCCGTTGCCCGATTCGTACAGACGGGCCAAATTAGCCTGCGCAGCCGCCAGCCCCTGCTCGGCGGCCATCTTGTACCAGTCAGCCGCGATTGCGGGATCCTTCGCCACTCCAACGCCCTTCTCATAAAACCAGCCCAGGTTCGTTCGCGCGCGCGAGCTGCCGGCCTCCGCACCGCGACGATACGAAGCCAGAGCCTGCGCCAGGTCGACCGAAGTACCTACGCCATGCTCGTAAAAAAACCCGAGCGTGTTGCTGGCGTCGGCATGGCCCTTGGCAGAGGCGCGCTCGACCAGGCGGAAAGCCTGGCCTGGGTTTTTTTCCAGGCCGCGCCCCTCATAGGCCATTACCCCGAGCGCGTACTCGGCATCGGCGTCCCTGTTCCTGCGCGCGATCTCGACCAGCGAGCCGAGCGCCGTCGCATCCCCTTTCGAGGCCAGATCGGCAAGCCGATCGATTTCAGGCGATGCGAATCCATAAACCGGGACGAGCGCAAACCACAGCAAACAAAGGAGACGGGTCATCGAACGATTCTACGCAGAAAAGGAGGCCTTCCCGAATCGCTCGACGCGCGCTTGAAACTTGCAGTAAGGTTCCCCAACGGAGGCAGCGTGAGGAAAGAACAACTCGGATTCCGGCCGGCAGGATTCTGGATGGGCGCACTGCTTTGCGTCGTTCTCGCATTCCAGCCCTTGCCCGCGGATGCCGCCCAAAAGAAAAAGGCGAAAAAGCCGGTGGTGAAGGAGCAGTCGGCGCCCGCCCCATCGACCGCCGGCAATTTGTCCGAGGCACCCGCCCCGGAAGATTTCCCCGCCCGGATCGCATGGGCCGGCAAGGAGGCGGACGACCTGCGCACCGTCATCGCAAAATCGCCGCGCGACGAGCGTGCCAGGACCCTGATGGCGGCGCTCGCGGTAGTGGTAACGAGCGACCTGGAACGCGCGTTGTCGGTGGGCGACACCGAAAACGCGGCTGCGCTCCGGCGGATAATCGAAAAGAAACTGCCGGACACCCGCTGGCGCCTGGGCCTGATTGGACGCCAGGGGGCGGGCGGCGGCTTTTTTGCGCTGGGGGTGATGGCCCTGCACGGGATATTAGGCGAGCGCGATCGCGAGATCGCCTGGCCGATGTTCGCCTCGGCATGGGACAAGGGTTTCCTCGACGCGGCGTATCGGCTGTCGGGCTGCGTTGCGGAAAAGGATCCCGCGCGAGCCGAAGATTTGCTGCGCTCCGCCGCGGAATCGGGGCATGCGCAGGCGAGCGAGGAGCTCGGCCGACATTGCCTGGAAGCCACACCGCAGGACACAAAATGCGCATTCGCGCGCATATCGGCCGCCGCTTCCGCCGGTCGCGCCTCGGCCAAAAGCCTGCTCGGCTGGATGTACGCGCAAGGGACGGGCGTCGGCGCCGATCCGCAGCGGGCCCTTGCGCTCTACCTCGAAGCGGCAAAGGCCGGCGACCTTTCGGCCAGGAACAACCTCGGCGAGCTGTATGAAACCGGGCGCGGCGTGGGCTTGGACGGGGCCAGGGCGGCGGACTACTACCGTCAGGCCGCAGAAGCGGGGTTTGCCCCGGCGCAGTTCAATCTCGGCCGACTTTACGCTACCGGAACGGGAGTAACGCGCGATCCGGATAGAGCGCGCCTTTGGCTGAGAGCCGCACTGAAGGGCGGAGTCAAGCCGGCACAAAAGCTTCTTGATTGGCTCGGCACACAGCCGGGCGGTTAACCCCGTGCGGTCTGGAGCGCATGCGGCGATGGAAACCGCTCGAGGTAATCCTCATACGCGCGCCGCAATCCTTGTTCGAGCGGCGTTTTGGATTTCCATCCCAGCGACGCGATGCGGGATACGTCAAGCAATTTCCGCGGCGTCCCGTCCGGTTTGCTCGAGTCGAACTCGAGGCGCCCTTCGAACCCCACCGCCTCGCGTACTTTCAAGGCCAGTTCCTTGATGCTCAACTCCAAGCCGCTGCCGACATTAACGAGCGGCGCACGATCGGCATCGCCGCAGGCGCGCTTGAAATCGGCGTCCGGCAGGCTCATGAGATGGATGAACGCATCGGCCGCATCCTCCGAATACAGAAATTCACGTAGCGGCGTACCCGTGCCCCAGATGCCGACTTCAGCGGCGCGCGCGACTTTCGCTTCGTGGCATTTGCAGATCAGCGCGGGAATCACGTGCGAACCCTGGAGGTCATAGCGATCCCCGGGGCCGTAAAGGTTGGTGGGCATCGCCGCCAGGAACTGGGTGCCGTATTCGCGGTTGTAGCTCCAGCACATTTCGACGCCCGCTATCTTGGCCACTGCGTACGCACGGTTGGTCGCCTCCAGCGGCCCGGTCAGCATGTACTCCTCCTTGATCGGCTGGGGGCAGTCGCGGGGGTAGATGCAGGAGGATCCCAGGTACAGCAGGCGCCTGACCCTGCTGCGCCAGGATTCGTCGACGAGGTGGGCCGCGATCAGCGTGTTCTCATGGATGAACTCGGCGGGAAAGGTGTTGTTCGCGGCAATTCCGCCGACGCGCGCGGCGGCGATGAATACGTATTCGGGCTTCTCTTGTGCGAAGAAGCGGCGTACTGAAGGCAGGTCGAGCAAATCGAGCTCCGCACGGGTACGCAGGACAAGGTTCGTGAACCCGCCGGCCTGCAATGCGCGCACGATCGCCGAGCCGACCAGCCCGCGATGTCCGGCGACGAAAATCTTTGCGCCTTGCTCCAATGCTTTTCCCCGAATGCGCCGAACCGGCTCAGCCGCGCATAGGATAGGTGATGTAAGGCGACCCGTCGATTGTCCAGGCCGGCGGCGTCTCCATCCTGAAAACCTGGCGCAGGTGAACCTCGTCCGGCCCGTCGCCGATCCTCATGAGGCGGGCGTAAGAAAGTGCGTAATGGATCGGCGCGTCGTCCGTGCCGCCCATCGCCCCAAAGACCTGGATCGCACGGTCGGCCACCCGCTGCAACATGTTGGGGACCGCCACTTTCACCAGCGAGACTTCGCGCCAGGCGCCGTGGTGCCCTTGCCGGTCGAGCAGCCAGGCGCACTTGAGCGTCAGCAGCTTCGCCTGCTCCAGCTCGACGCGCGACTCGGCGATCCAGCGCTGCAGGGTGTCGTATTCGATGATGGTGCGCTGGAAGGCCTTGCGCTCCGCGGCCCGGGCCAGCATCAGCTCGATCATCAGTCCGGCCAGCCCTATTTGCCGCATGCAGTGATGCACCCGCGCAGGACCGAGGCGCACTTGCGCGATCTTGAACCCGTCACCCTCCTCGCCCAGGCGGTTTTCGATGGGAACGCGCACGTCGCGGAAATCGATTTCTCCGATCGGCGCCACGTGGTCGCGGCTGCCCATCCAGCGCAACTCCCTCACGAGCCGCACGCCGGGCGCGTCCATGGGCACCATGACCACGCTGTGCCTGCGCGTCCGGTCCGCCTTGCCGTCCTTGCCTTGGCCGGTTACGCCCATCAGCATGATCTGCGTGCAGCGCGGGTGCGCGGCCCCGGTCGAAAACCATTTGCGGCCGTTGATCACGTACTCGCCGCCCTGGCGCTCGATCGTCGTCGCGATGTTGGTTGCGTCCGACGAGGCCATGTCGGGCTCCGTCATCGCAAAGCATGAGCGCGTTTGCGCGTTGAGCAACGGCGCAAGCCAGCGCTCTTTCTGTTCCGCATTTGCGCAATTCTGCAGCGTGATCATGTTCGGCACATCGGGCGCCTGGCAATTGAAAACCTCCGGCGCCCAGGCGAGGCGCCCGAGGATCTCGCAGCAACCCGCATAGTCGAGGTTGGAAAGGCGCGTACCGGGCTCGCCTGGCGCAAGCTCGGGCAGTCCCAGGTTCCACAATCCCGCTTCGCGCGCTTTGGCCTGCAGCTCGCGCATGAACGGCGCCGGCTCGCCCCGCGTCACCACGTGCTCATGCCATTCGCGATTGCGCGGCACGACTTCGTTGTCGAAGAAAACCTGCACCCGGTCGCGCCAGGCGCGCGCATTTTCAGACGGTTCGAAATCCATTGCTCCTCCCGGTTCGCGCTCAATGGTAGTGCGCGCACGGTATCTGTGGAAGAATCCAATCGCAGCGGTACAGCCGCTGACGATAAAAACAGGACGAGACATGCATTTTCTGGCACGCATCATGTTCGCGCTCGCGCTTTGCTCAGGCACGGCAGTTGCGCAACCGTATCCGTCGAAACCGGTCCGCGTGATCGTTCCCTACCCTTCGGGCGGGATCGTCGACCTCCTTGCGCGCGCAATCACCGAAAAAATCGCGGCGGGCTGGGGCCAGCCGATCCTGGTTGAAGGCCGCCCCGGGGCGGACGGCAACCTGGGCACGGAAGCCGTCGCAAAGAGCGCGGCCGACGGCTACACCTGGCTCATGACGGGCCCCGCGATCCTTTCCAATCCGTCGATCTACAGCACCCTTTCGTGGACACCCTTGCGCGACTTCCAGGGGGTAGGGGTGGCCGTGTGGAACCTCAACATCGCAGTCGTGCCCGCGACGCTTCCCGTTTCGACGCTTGCGGAATTCGTGGCCTATGCAAAAGCCCGTCCGGGCCAGCTCAATTTCGGCAACCCAGGTACCGGTTCGTCGAACCACCTGTCCTCGGAGCTGTTTTTCCAGGTCGCGGGCATCAAGCTCGTCAACATCGGCTACAAAGGCCAGCCGCCGGCCATCCCGGACCTCATCAACGGCCAGCTGCAGTTCAAAGTCGTCGCGCTCGGCCTGGCCGCCCCGCATGTCAAGAGCGGGAGGCTTAAAGCGCTTGCCGCATTCAGCCCCCAACGCCTGAAGCAGTTGCCCGACGTCCCGACGGTCGCAGAGGCCGGCTACCCCGAAGCGGGCCTGGTGCCCTGGTACGGTATTTACGTGCCCGCGGCGACGCCAAAGGACATGGTCGCGCGCATCAACTCCGAGATCAACAAGGCGCTGGCCTCGTCGGAAGTGCAGGAACGCATCGAGAAAATCGGCGGGCTGCCGGGCCCGGCAAGAACCCCGGACGAGATCCAGGCGATGATGAAGACCGACTTCGAGAGCTGGGGCAAGGTGGTGCGCGCGGCCGGGATCAAGCCGGCGCAATGACCGCCCTGCGCACCGCGCCAGACGAAATGAAGCGCAACCTGGGCCGGCACGAATGACGCCCCGCTTCGACCTGCTCTGCGGCGCCGGCGGCGCCGAAGTGCACGGCCTCGACCTCTCCAGGCCGCTGCCCACCGAAACGTTGTCGGTCCTCCGGCTTGCCCTGGCCGACCACTGTGTGCTGTTCTTCCGCGGCCAGGACCTCCAGCCGGACCAGCAGAAGGCCTTCGCGCGCCAGTTCGGGCCGCTGGCCGAGACGCCCTTCATAAAGCCCCTCGAAGGCCACCCTGAAATGATGAGGGTGGTCCGCGAGGCCGACGAAAAGAAGAAGCAGAATTTCGGCGGGCGCTGGCACTCCGACATGACTTTCCAGAGCGAGCCCGTGCTCGGCACGGTGCTCTACAGCCGCGAATCCCCCGCGGTGGGCGGCGACACGATCTGGACGAACCAGATGATGGCCTTCGACGCCCTTTCGCCCGGCATGCGCAGCATGCTCGAAAACCTCACCGTCATGCACAGCGCGAAACGCTCTTACGGGCCGCAAGGCACCTATGCCGACGACGACCTCAAGGGCATGCGCATCAATGCAAGCGAGCTCGCGCTGCGGGAAACGCCGCATCCCTGTGTGCGCACGCACCCGGAGAACGGCCGCAGGATCCTGTTCGTGAACTGGGTCTATGCTATCCGGTTCCAGGACATGACGGAGGAGGAAAGCGCCCCGCTGCTCGATTTCCTCAACCGCCACAGCCAGCGTCCCGAGTTCCAGATCCGCTTTCGCTGGACCAGCGGTGCGCTCGCATTCTGGGACAACCGTTCCACCCAGCACCTCGCGGTCAACGACTATGCGGGCTACCGGCGCGTGATGGACCGCGTCACCATCGCGGGCGACAGGCCTTACTTCACTCCGGCTTGATGCCTGCCTTGCGGATCACTTCGCCCCAACGAGGCGTATCGCGGCGAATGACCTCGGCAAATTCGGCAGGCGTGGTGCCGGTCGAAAGCAGGCCCATTTGCAGCATGCGCTCGCGCCCATCGGTCGACTGGATGATCTTGTTGATCTCGGCGCTCATGCGCTCGACGATCGGCTTGGGCGTATTGGCGGGCGCCATGATGCCGTTCCACCCGGCGATATCGAGGGGCTGACCCTGCTCGGCAAAAGTCTGGAGGTCCGGGAATGCCGGCCAGCGCTTTGGCCCGGTCACCGCAAGCGCAATCAGGCGTCCTGAGCGCACGAACGGGCCGACCGCCGCAAAATCCTGGATCGCCATCTGCGCGTGGCCCGCGACGACATCCTGTGTGGCCGGTCCGGCCCCCTTGTAGGGCACGTGGGTCATTTCGATTCCCGCCGAGCCCTTGAGCATTTCGCCGTAGATATGCGAAGTGGACCCGGTGCCGAACGACGCAAAGCTCACCTTGCCGGGGTTGGCCTTGGTGTAGGCAATGAATTCCGGGAGCGTCTTCGGGCCGAGGCCGGCCGGCACCACCATCGCGAGGACCGAGAGCCCGATCTGCGTCACCGGCGCGAAATCCCGCAGCCCGTCATAGGGCAGCTTCAGGTGCACATGCGGGTTGATCGAGATGTTCGAGACGTTGGCGTAAACGAAGGTATAGCCATCCGGCGGGGAATTCCTGACCGCCTCCAGGCCGACGATGCCTTGCGCGCCCGCCTTGTTTTCGACGATGACCGGCTGGCCGAGCACGGGCGAGAGGCGCTCGGCGAGAAAGCGGGAAACGAGGTCGGTCTGCCCGCCCGGCGGATAGGGCGCGACGAGGCGGACGGGCTTGTCCGGCCAGTTCTGCGCAAAGGAAATCGGGGAAAGGCCCAGCGCGAGCAGCGCTGCGAAGGTACGCAGCACAGCGCCGCCACCCCTACGGCCGGGCCTCGAGGGAAGCGACGCAGGATGCGATGCGCTTGGGCCAGAGGGGGACCGAGGGGCGATGGCGTGCATTGAAGATACTCCTATCGAATTACGTTTGCATGACGCAAACCTGTCGCCTGCTTTTTCGCCCGCTTTGCGCGCCGCACCACGCGGCGCGCGTTCAATTCGCCTACAGCCCCAGCAGCCGCGCGGGATTCTTGCGCATCATCTTGTCGATGTCGGCGTCGGAAACGCCCGCCGCCTTCACGGCGCCGATCATGTTCTCGAGGCCATCGGCGTTGGTCATCATGCCCTGCTGTCCGAGATCGGTGGAAAGCACGATGCCATCGGCGCCGAGCTCCTTGACGGCGGCGGCGACAGCCATCGCGCCCACCTGGGTCCAGTGCTTCATCCACGCGTATTGCGCGTCCGGCCCGGTCATGAACTGCAGGTAGCAAACCTCGATCACGGCGCCCATCTGCACCACCTGCTTCGCCTGCGCCATGGTCAGGCCGGGAATGTTCGTCAGGCCGTGGGTGACGATGATGTTCTTCACCCCCATCTCCCTGGCGCGCCGCGTCACGGCGATCACCTCCTCGGCGTGCACGTGGCCGGTGGCGAGAAGGAGGTTTTCGCGCGCGATGATCTTGAGCACCTCCTCCATCTGCGGCGTGACCTTGCCGTCGATAGCCACGCGCAGGCCCGCGCCATCCTTGTTGACGAGGGTCTTGACGTGCTTGTCGGAGTCGAACGTCGGCAGCCAGACCACCTTGCCGCGGCTGCCCGACATGCGGTGCATCCATTCGACCGCGGCGGGGTTGATGCCGCCGACCGCGTTGTTGAGCACGATCCCGCCCCAGATTTCTATGCCCGGTACCGCCTGCATTGCGAGGGCCGCCCGGTCCGCGGTCGTGACCACATGGTTCTTGAGCACAAGGCCGCGCAATCCCTTCCTGCGCGCGACCATGGCCATTTCAACGTCCGTGAGGGCGCGCCCGAAGACATCGGGATCGGGGTGCACGTGCATGTCGATGACCCCGGCCGCGGGACTGACTTTCGGCGGAGGTGGAGGAAACCCGACCTGGGCAAGAGCGGGGCTGGCGACAATACACGCGGAGGCTGCAAATGCCGCGGCGAACAATTTCTTATTCATGGCTTCTCCCTTGGTGGATGCGCTGCCGGACTGCCGCCGGCTGGCGCGAGGTATCCCTCTCGAATCGATTCTACTCCGCGTGGATATTCGCGGCTTTGACGACGGCACCCCAGCGGGCGATCTCGCTGTGCAGGAACCTGTCCGCCGCTTCGGACGAATTGCCGATCACTTCCGATCCCCCGTCAACGAGGCGCTGGCGGATTTCGGGAATCGCGAGCGCCTTGACGATCTCGGCGTTCAGTTTACCAACGATGTCCCGGGGCGTGCCAGGCGGCGCAACGTAGCCGAACCAGGCGACCGACTCGAAGTCCTTGACGCCCGCCTCGGAAAGCGACGGCACGTCGGGCAGCAGCGGATGGCGCTTGAGGCTCGACACGGCCAGGGCGCGCAGCTTGCCCGACTTGAAGTGCGGCAGCAGGGCGACGATGTTGTCGAACATCACCTGGATCTGCCCGCCCATCAGGTCGGCGTGCGCGGGCCCCGAGCCTTTATAGGGCACGTGGACCATTTCGATGCCGGCGTCGATCTTGAGCTTCTCGCCGGTCAGGTGGTGGGAGGTACCGACCCCCAGCGAGCCGTAGTTGACCTTGCCCGGATTCGCCTTTGCGTAGGCGATGAACTCCGGCACCGTCCTGGGCGGAAATTGGGGGTTGGCGGCAAACCCGAGCGGCGAATGGGTCATCACCGTGACCGACGTGAACGCCGCGGTGTCGTATTTGAGGTTGCGGAACACCGAAGCCGAAATCGGCGTGGCCGCGGTCGTGACGAGCAGCGTGTAGCCATCCGGGGCCGACTTGGCGACAAACTCCGTGCCTATCGTACCGCCCGCGCCGGTGCGGTTCTCGACCAGGAAAGGCTGCCCCAGGGACGCGGTCAGCCGGTCGGCAATCATGCGGCCGACGATATCGGAGGTCGAGCCCGGAGCGAAAGGCACGACTACCCGCACGGGCTTGGAAGGATAGGTCTGGGCGTGGGACTGGACGGCAAACGCAAACAGCCCAAGTGCGCAAATGCGCGCGAAACGGATTTTCATTGGAAGGATCCCTCTTTTGGTGTCAGGCTGCGGCCCGCGCGGCTTCGCGCTCGAGCGTAGTCGTGCGGCGTAAGTCGCGACGGGCCAAAAGGTCGTAGCGCTTGCCGCGATGGAGTGTCGCGCGGTTGTCCCACATCACATAGTCGCCGGCGCGCCAGGTATGCGTATAGACGAACTGAGGCTGGGTCGCGTGCTCAAGGAGCTCCGCCACCAGCAGGCGCCCCTCGGGCACGGAGAGGCCGCTCACGCGGTCGATGTGCACGCTGGGGTAGAGCACCTTGCGCCCGGATCCCGGATGTACGTGCACGAGCGGCCGCTCCACGGGCGGGAAGCGCCTGAGCTGCTCGTCCGAATAGCGGTCGTCGCCAAGACCAATCCGGGAATGAAATGCAGAGTGCCGCCCCGTGCGGCCTTCGACGTGGCGCCTGGTCTTCTCCGGCAGCGCATCCCAGGCCGCGCGCAGGTCGGCCCACTGGGTCTGGCCGCCCTCCTCGGTGACCACCACCGCGGAGAGCATCGAATACTTGACCCGCACGTCCTGAAAGGTGCTGTCGGCATGCCAGAGCTGGTTGGCCAGCACCCCCATCAGCTTGGTGTTCTCCCGGTCGGCGACCGACCCGTCGAGGGCCACGTTGCCGATGTCGATCAGCTCGTCGTACTTGAAGCGCGTGGGCGCCCCGGTGGCCTTGCGCAGGCCGGCATCGAGCGGGCCGAACTGCTTGGAATACGCGATCTGCTCGCCCTGGTCGAGCGGCTGGCCGCGGAAGACGAGCACTGCGTACTTGTCCATGGCTGCGTCGATCGCGGCAATCGTGGCCGGGTCGAGCGGCTGCCTGAGGTCTATCCCGTCCGCTTCTGCGGCGAACAGGGGATGCAGCGGTTTGAGCGCGAGTGCCATTGGCTATCCCTCCTGAGGATCGCGGCCTGAATATAGCACTGCGTACGGCACCGCGCGCCCGGCCCAGGCGGAGAACGCGATTCCGCCACATTCAGTTTAGCAGATCCGCTCCTGAAGCCGGTCTCAGGCCGATTTGTGTACCGGTACCAGTACATTCTCCGGGATCGGCGCCTTCTCTTCGTTGCGACGCGGCAGGCGCAGCACCGCCGCGAGACCGCCCCTATTGCGCGATTCGAGGGCGATGTCGCCGCCGTTGGCGCGCGCGATTGCGCGCGCAATCGCAAGCCCCAGGCCGGTGCCGCCGGTGTGCCTCGCGCGCGACGCCTCCAGGCGCACGTACGGCTCGAACACTCTTTCGATGTCCGCTGCCGGTATCCCCGGCCCGCGATCCTCGACGCGGATTTCGACGTTCTCCCCGTCGTCGCGAACCCGCAGGTCGATATTCGTCCCGCCGTAGCGGCGCGCATTTTCGAGGAGATTGGCCACGCAGCGGCGGATCGCCTGCGGCTGGGCCAGGAGGGGTGCGGACGCTTCGCCATGGACAGTGATGTGCGCCCCGAGCGGCTCCATGTCCTCCACCACGCCTTCGAGCAGGGCGTTGAGATTCAAGCGCACCGGCTTCTCGGCCGCCGAACCGGCGCCGAGGTATTCGAGGGTGCTGCCGATCATTGCGTCCATCTCGGCGATGTCGTCCTCGATCTTCGAGCGCAGCTCGCCCTCGGGAAGCCTTTCCAGGCGCAGGCGCAGGCGGGTGAGCGGCAGGCGCAGGTCGTGCGACACCCCGGCCAGCGCGTGGGCGCGGGTCTCGAGGTAACGACGCAGGTCGCGCTGCATGGCGTTGAAAGCCTGCGCAGCGCGTGCCACTTCCTGCGGCCCGGTCTCCGGCAGCGGGGGCCTGTTCAGGTCGCGTGCGAGCCCCGAGGCCGCGTCGGCAAGCGACGCAAGCGGCCGGGTCACCTTGCGCAGGGCCCAGCCGGCAACGAAGGCCACGAAAAGACCGAGCACCGCGAGAAGGGCAAGGGCCCGTATTGGCCATTCGAGGCTCGGCTGCGGCAACGCGCGCCTGAAAGTGACGATCGTGCCGTCGGTGAGCTTCGCCTGTCCGGTGACCGCCAGGAAGGGCCCGCGCATCATCCTGCCGCGCTCGAAGCGCTCGAGCCCCGAGCCCTCCAGGCCGTCGCGCCGCGTCGGCGCGCCAGACTCATCCCTCGGCCGACGCTCATGCCGTTCCACGCTGCGGATCGAAAGCACCTGCAGCGGCATGGGTCGCTCGATTTCGCGGTCGATGCGGCCCACGAAAGCCTTCGCATCGTCGGACTTCTCCACGTCGCCTTCCTGCCAGGGCTCGTCGAGCGAGAGGCGGACCGGGGCCGTGCTCAACGCGCGCACCAGCCGCACGCGCTCGGGAGGCTGGGCGTCGTCGAGGAGCACCAGGATGCCGGCAATGCGCTGTGCGACGTATTCGCCCAGCAGCCGCTCGCCGAAGCGCGCGCGGTCCTCGAGCATCAGCCACACGCCGACCGATTGCACCGCGAGCAGCCCGCCGAACATCGCCAGCAGGATCCGCCCAAAGAGTGTCTTGGGCAGAAACCTCATGCGACGCGGTCGACCTTGGAAGCGAGCAGGTAGCCTTCGTTGCGCACAGTCTTGATCAGGGCGGGCTCGCGCGCATCGTCGCCCAGCCGCCTGCGCAGGCGGCTGATCATCACGTCGATCGTGCGGTCGAACGGGCCGGCTTCGCGCCCGGCCAGGCTTTCCATGAGCCGGTCGCGGGACATCACCCGGTTGCCGTTCTCGACAAGCGTCTTGAGGAGGCGGAATTCGCCGGTCGACAGCGACACCACCACGCCGTCCTCGTCGACTAGGTGATGCGCACCGATGTCGAGCGTCCAGCGCGCGAAGCGGAACTCGCGCGCGGGTGCCACGGCGGCACTGCCGTCGTGCGAGCGGCGCAGGATGCTCTTGATGCGCGCGAGCAGCTCGCGCGGGCTGAAAGGCTTGGGCAGGTAGTCGTCCGCACCCATCTCGAGGCCGACGATGCGGTCGGTTTCCTCGCCCCGCGCGGTGAGCATGAGGATCGGCATGCCCGAGCGGGCACGCAGCGCCCTGCACAGCGCGAGGCCGTCCTCGCCCGGCAGCATGAGGTCGAGGATCACCATGTCCACGGGAGTCTTGGCCATCTCGGCCCACATCTCGGCACCGTCACCGGCCACCAGCACGGTATAGCCATGCTCGCCCAGGTACTCGCGCACCAGCTGCCGCAGCTGCGCGTCGTCATCGACGACCAATAGAGTTTTTCCAGTCATGCACAAAGGATAACGCGCTCCGGCCCCACGAGGTAATGTGTGAGCCCGATTACACAATCGCGCACATGCCGTTTACAAAAACAAGGCGGCGCTGCGAAGATGGTTTACATCCGCGGCGCCCAATGGCGTTTCTCACCCACAGACAGGATGGAGAACACCATGAACAGCAGGATCGCAAAACCCGCAAGCGTGCTGGCAGCCAGCGTCGCGATTGCGCTTTCGGCCGGATGGATGGCCGCGGCCTCGGCGCAGGCCCCCGCGCCCGCCGACCATGCCGCCATGCACCAGAGACACGGCATGGAACACATGCAGATGAAAATGAAGGAGCGCACCGCCAAGATGGCCTCGCGCCTCGAGATCAAGGCTTCGCAGCAGCCCGCCTGGGGCGACTACGTGAAGGCGCGCGAGACCATGTTCGCCAACCCGCCCGTGCGTCCGGCGCGCGATGCGGACGCGGCAACAATTGCGCGCGCCCGCGCGGATTTCGCAGCCGACATGGCACGCAAACTCGCGGTGGTCAGCGACGCGACGGCGAAGCTGCAGGCGGTTCTCACGCCCGAGCAGCGCAAAGTGTTCGATGAGATGGCGCGTCGCGGCGGGCACCGCGGAATGCGCGGTCATCAGGGCGGGCGTGGTGAGCACGGCGGCCGTGGCGAAGGCCGCGACGGCCCGGACCAGCAGCGCGGTCCGCGCTAAGTACCAGGCGGCAATCCCGCGGTTGGCGGCCAGCGCCGTCGACCGCGGGAATCAATGCTTCATCGTCGAGTGTTTTGCCGGCTGCGTGCTGCTTGCGCCCGCAGTCTCCACGGCCAGCCCGGCCTTGACCTCACCGGTCTTCTCGAAGTGCAGCGTCACCGGCACCTTGTCGCCCTGCTTGAGCGGCGCCTTCAGTTCGATGAACATGAGGTGATAGCCGCCCGGCTTGAACTCGACGGTGCCCTTGGCAGGCACGTCGACGCCTTTGACCTCACGCATGCGCATGATGTCCTTGTCCATTTTCATTTCGTGCATTTCGACGCGCGCCGAGACGGGGCTGCTGACCCCGACCAGGCGGTCGCCCGCGGGCCCATTATTGCGGATGGTCAGGTAACCACCGCCTACTGCCGCGCCGGGCGGGGTGGCGCGGGCCCAGGGCTTTTCGATCTCCAGATTGCCTTTTGACTGGGCAAGCGCGCCGCCGGAAGCTATTGCCAGCGCGACGCATCCGATATACAGCAAAGAACGAGTATTCATGGCCGGATTTTACCCCGCGGAAAACCGGCCGGTTCGTGATCAGTCGAAAAGTACGGGCACGCCCTGCCGGTCGAACGGCATGAATGCGCCGAACTGGCCGCTCTTTACGGACTCGATCATCCGCATGAGCGCGTGGTCGGCTTCGTCGCTGCTCGGTGCCCGTCCTTGCCTTCCCGCGAGGCCGGCGACGAACACAACGGCCCAGCCGGGCGCAAATTCGAGCGACTCCTCGACCAGCGTATCGAAACCGGTGAGGTCCCCGGGCGCCTTGTCCACGGACATCAGCGGCACCAATGCACCGCCCTCCCCGGCCTCGAACCGACGGCGCTGCTCGGGCGTGCTGTCTTCGGGCAATTCGGCCCCGGCGAAGACGAACAGCAACCGCTGCGGCTCGGGCTGCGCATGCGCGGCACGCAGCAGGTCCTCGAAAGTTTCGATCGTCACGGTCACTGGACCAGGGGCGTGTCGGCCGCGTCGAGTTCAACGCCTTCCACCTTTGCGGCGCCTGCGAGCAGGCTCAGGTACTGGCGCAGGGCCGTGACGAACGCCTGCTGGCGCAGCGACATTGCCACCGCACCGCGCACCGCCTCGAACGGCTGCCCCACACCCGGCTCGCGCTCCATCACTTCGACGATATGCAGTCCGAATCGGCTGTGCACGAGACGCGCCAGCACGCCGACTTCGGCGTGGCCGAGCAGCTCGCGCGCGAACTCCGGCGCGCAGTCCTGGGCACTGAGCCAGCCCAGGTCGCCGCCCTCGGCCCCGCTCGGGCAGTTGGACCACTTGCGCGCGGCCTCCGCGAAGCGTTCGGAGGCCTGGCCGTCGTGGCAGCGCACGTCGAGGAAGATCGGCTCGGCGCGCTTGCGCAGCGAAACGACATCGACCCCCGGCGTCACCGCGAAAAGGATGTGGCGCACCCTTGCGCGCTCGCCGGTCCGGTAGGTCGCCTGATTCGCGGCGTAGTGCCGGCGGCAGGCTTCGTCCCCCGGGTCGGGCAGGTTGAGGTTGCGATCGAGCAGCGCCTCGATCGCATTGGACGCGGCTTCGCTGACCACGCCATCGATCCCGGGCGCATCCTTGGCATCGAGCAGCCCGGCGGCCTGGGCCGCCTGGCGCAACAGCTCGGTGCAGGCCCGCTGGCGAAGCGTCTCCATGGGCAGATTTTCATCCGGCGCGTGCAGCGCAGCGCCGTTGATGCGGGCCACGCTTATCACGGGAATGGCGGCAATCGGCATGACTTCTTCCTCCGGGATTGTTTAGGCGCCCGCGCGCGGCTGGTTTTGGCCCGCCGGCACATTGAGCCTGCGGCTACGCACGATCTGGCTGGGGCGGAAGAGGTAATACACCGTGGCAAAACCGCTCCATACGTGCACCAGCCGGCTGAACGGGAATAAGAGGAAGATCGTCATGCCCAGCACGATATGCACCAGGTAGGGCCAGGGCAGCACGGAGAGCAAGGACGCATCGACCGGCCGCAGCGTCATGATGCGCTGGGCCCAGTCGGCCAGGATCAACATCACGCTGCCATCGGTATGCTGAAGCGAAAACGGCAGCGTGACCAGGCCGAGGGTCAGTTGCACCCACAGGATCATCAGGATTGCGATATCGGTACGATGGCTGGTAAGGCGGATGCGAGGATCGAACACGCGCCGATACAGCAGCAGGGTCAGGCCGACAAAGCACACCAGGCCGGCCAGGCCGCCGGCCACGACGGCAAGCAATTGCTTGGTCGCCGCGCTCATGAACACCCCATACAGCGAGTGCGGCGTAAAGAGCCCGACCATGTGTCCGAAGAACAGGAACAAAACCCCGAAGTGAAACAGGTTGCTTCCCCAGCGCAGGGTCCCTGTGCGCAGCATTTGGGAGGAATCGCTCTTCCACGTGTACTGGTTCTGGTCGAACCGGATCAGGCTGCCGAGCAGGAACACCGTCAGGCAGACGTACGGGTAGACCTGGAAGAGAAATCCGTGCAGCGCGCTCATGGTGCGGCTCCTTTCGCGGCTGCGGATCCGCGGACGATATGGATGGGTTGCGGCTGGTCGGGCCTGGCCTGGCCTTTCGACGAACAGCCGTCGAAGACCACCGGCTCGGCCCAGCTTTCATCCAGCGGCTCCTCGGGAGCGCGCTTGACCGCTTGCGCCTTCTCTCCGGCGAGCTCGAGCAACGCGCCGAGCACCGCTGCATACGGGCTGCCGCGATCCTGGAGGGCGTTGAAGATCACATTGAAGATGTGCGCCATCTCGGCAAGGAACCCCCGGGCCTCGCGCGGCGGCTGCGTCGAGACGAACTCGAGCACGGCCGGCAGGTAGTCGGGCAGTTCGCCTTCCGCGAGGACCAGCCCCGCCTTTTCGTAGGTCTGGCCGAGGTCGATCATGGCCGGGCCGCGCTCGCGCGAATCGCCGTGCACGTGCTCGAAGAGGTGCAGCGAAGTGCCGCGACCCCGGTCGAACAACTCGACATAGTCGGCCTCGGCCTCGAGCGGCTCGGCCCGCAGGAGCGCATCGATCAACGCATCGAGCTCGGCCAGGCGCGCCTGCGGCAGCGCGCCTTCGGCGTAAGCCAGGCTGCGCATTTCCTCCAGGTGCCCGAAAAGGCTTGCGTCCGGGTAACCGAGCAGCGCCGAGAGCACGCGCAGGGTCTTTGCCATCGGCCGCGACGGGTTGAATGCAAACATGTTCAAACCTCCGCCTTGATGGGAATCGTGCGCCGCTTCTCGCTGCCGAACAGGCTCGTTTCGCCGGTGCCCTCCGAGCAGCCGTTGCCGAACGAGAACCCGCAGCCGCCGCGCACGTTGAAGGTGTTCTCGGCGTATTCCCGGTGGGTGCTCGGGATCACGAAGCGGTCCTCGTAGTTGGCGATCGCCATGGTCTGGTACATGTCTTCCACCTCGGCCTGCGTGATGCCGACCTGCTCCAGGACCTTCGTGTTGATGCGCTGGTCGACGTGCTTTTCGCGCTGGTAGGCGCGCATCGCAAGCATCCGCTCGAGCGCCCGGACCACCGGCACCGTGTCGCCGGCCGTCAGCAGGTTCGCCAGGTACTTGACCGGGATCCTCAACTGGTTGACGTCGGGGATCTCGCCGTTGGCGCCGACATGCCCGGCGTTGGCCGCCGCGCTGATCGGAGAGAGCGGCGGCACATACCAGACCATCGGCAGCGTGCGGTACTCCGGGTGCAGCGGCAGCGCGACCTTCCATTTCACCGCCATCTTGTAGACCGGGCTGATGCGGGCGGCTTCCATCCACTTGTCGGGGATGCCGTCGCGCTCGGCCTGCGCGATGACTTTGGGGTCGTCCGGGTCGAGAAAGATATCGAGCTGCGCCTGGTAGAGATCGCGATCGTGCTCGACGCTTGCGGCCTCCTGAATCCGGTCGGCGTCGTACAGCAGAACGCCGAGGTAACGGATGCGGCCGACGCAGGTCTCCGAGCAGACGGTGGGCTGGCCGGCCTCGATGCGCGGATAGCAGAAGATGCACTTCTCGGCCTTGCCGCTCTTCCAGTTGTAGTAGATCTTCTTGTAGGGGCAGCCGGAGACGCACATGCGCCAGCCGCGGCACTTGTCCTGGTCGATCAGCACGATGCCGTCTTCCTCGCGCTTGTAGATCGACCCCGACGGGCAGCTCGCCACGCACGCCGGGTTGAGGCAGTGCTCGCACAGCCGGGGCAGGTACATCATGAAAGTGTTCTCGAACTGGCCGTAGATGTCCTTCTGGATGTCGTCGAAGTTGCGGTCCTTGCTGCGCTTGGCGAACTCACCGCCGAGGATCTCCTCCCAGTTTGGGCCCCAGACGATCTTGTCCATCTGCTTGCCCGTGATCAGGCTGCGCGGACGAGCGGTCGGCGTGGCTTTCATCTCCGGCGCGGACTGCAAGTGCCCGTAGTCGAACGTGAACGGCTCGTAGTAGTCGTCGATCTCCGGCAGGTTCGGGTTGGCGAAGATCTTCATCAGGAGCTTCCACTTCGCGCCCTGGCGCGGCTCGATGGCGCCGCTGGCCTTGCGGACCCAGCCCCCGTTCCACTTGTCCTGGTTTTCCCACTCCTTCGGGTACCCGATGCCGGGCTTGGTCTCGACGTTGTTAAACCATGCGTATTCCATGCCCGGACGGCTGGTCCAGACATTCTTGCAGGTGACCGAACAAGTGTGGCAGCCGATGCACTTGTCGAGGTTGAGCACCATGCTGATCTGCGCGCGGATCTTCATGCGACCTCTCCTTGGGCTTGCACCGGCACGATCAGTTCGTCGGCCACCGGCGTGTCGAGCCAGTCGACCCGGTTCATCTTTCGGACCACGACGAACTCGTCGCGGTTGGTGCCGATCGTTCCGTAATAGTTGAAGCCATAGCTGAACTGCGCGTAGCCGCCGATCATGTGGGTCGGCTTGAGCACGATGCGAGTCACCGAGTTGTGGATGCCGCCACGCGCGCCGGTGATCTCCGAGCCGGGGGTGTTCACGATTTTCTCCTGCGCG
>JBBQNG010000035.1:0-23546 GCA_038329645.1 Burkholderiales bacterium | reverse complement strand
GTCTTCGATGACCGGCTTGATGGCGAAGGAACCGTCCCCGGCCTCGACGAACTCGATCTGGTCGCCCGCGCTCAGCCCGAGCCGCCGCCTCACGTCCAGCGGGATGGTGACCCGCCCCTTGGTAGTCAGCGTAGATGTCGTCATGGCGGCCTTTCCTGTCGTAGATTCCTTACTTTAAGGTAAGACAATGACAGCCGCGAGCCGGGACTAAAGCGACGTATCGCAACGCAGTTCGGGGGAGCACTCAATCCGTTGTACGCTTGTAGCGTAGTCTTATGGCATGGTAGCTGGCCGAGTTGGCCAAGGTTGCGAAGAAGGAGTTCGGCAATGGATGACGCGAGCTTTCAGGAACTGCTGGCAAGCGTGCGCGAAGCCGGCGCGATCCTGCGTGGCAGGAAGAAGGCGGCAAAGAGCACGGTGGTCGAGGAACCGGAAGCCAAGACGATCCGCGAAACGGCCAACCTGACCCAGGCCCAGGCCCAGTTCGCCCGGCTTCTGGGTGTCCCGGTCAGGACGTTGCAGAACTGGCAGCAGCACCGCACGCGCCCAACGGGCCCGGCACGGGCGCTGTTGCGCGCAGTTGCCAAGGATCCGCAAACGGCGATTCGGTTGCTGGCCCCCTGATAGGGCAAAATGCGACCCTTTTCCCTACAAGGATCGCCATGCCCACCACCCCCAACGGCCTCACGTAAGCGATAAGCAAATCAATCCCCCTCCTTTCGCGCACAGGCGCCGGCCGCAGCGCTCCTGAGCCCAACGGTGAGCTTGCCGCTTCGGGTTCGTGGGTAGTTTGCCCCCATGCCGCATGATCGGCAAAGTTGGTGCCGCCAGAACTCCCGCAAAACCCCGCGTCCTGGCTCGATGTGATGCGCGCACAGAGCGCGAGGCCCGCGGCTGGCCAGCCGCGGGCCTCGCGCCTTGGTTACGCGATGTCGGGGACGGGGTGGTAGGTCATTGGCTGGACGCTGTTCACGGGCCATGCGTCAGGGGGCACCGGTGGCGAGCGCTCCATCGCCTCGGGCTGCCACAGCCCCAGGTGCTCGAGGATGCGCCGCACCACAGGCGGGTCGTCGATCAGCGCGATGATGCGCATCGGACCCTTGCATTTGGGACATTCGAGCGGATCGGCTTCGTAGACCTTGCGGATCAGCCGCGCCCAGGCTGACCGGGCGTGCGCGGCGATCGCGCGCGGACGGCGCGGGCGATACTGCCCGGCGCGTGCCTTCGCGGCAACCCCCGCGGCTCCCCGTCCCTGCCTCTTTGCGCAGCGCTTCCCCATCCAGGGGCAAACGCGCCAGCGGCACAGCGAACGCGCTCAACGGCTACGAAGACTCTCCAGGCGAGAAAGCGTCAACGCGCAGGCGCGGCGGGCGTTGATCCTCGATTGCTGCCACCTAGCTGTGAAGTGCGGCTCTGGAAGCGGCGTCCGTGGCAGATTGCTGCCGTCGCCTCGAACAATTTGCCTGTCAAGTCGATCGCGGAGCTGGTGAGCATGGCGCGCACGCAGCCGGGCAAGCTGACTTCTCCGGCAAGGCTTTTCGCAACATAGGTCGCACATCGAGCGCCGAATTACCCACGGAATGTATCGGTACCGGTTCACAAATTGGCTGGAGAGCCAAGCGGAGAGCCGATCTCCAAAACTCAATCTGACAGAATTGGCAAATCCGTCACGGCACCGCAATCGGGCGGAATCCAGTTGCGCCCGGGGACCGCCGCGAGCAGCTCCCGCGTGTAGGCGTGCTGCGGATCGGTGAATACGTCGACGGTCGCGCCGCGCTCGACGATTTCGCCGTAGCGCATCACTGCGATCTCGTCACAGACCTGCGCGGCGACGCGAAGGTCATGGGTGATGAACAACATCGTGAGCTGCAGACGGTCGCGGATGTCGGCGAGCAACTGCAGCACCTGGGCCTGGACCGACACGTCGAGCGCCGATACCGGCTCGTCGGCGACCAGCACTTCGGGCTTGAGCGCCAGCGCGCGGGCGATGCCGATCCGCTGGCGCTGGCCGCCGGAGAATTCATGCGGGAAGCGCTCGGCCGCCGCGGGGTCCAGGCGCACGAGCGTCAGAAGTTCGCGCGCTATCGCCAACGCCTCGGCCTTCGGCACGCCATGGGTCATCGGGCCCTGCGCAATCAGCTGCACCACGGTCAGGCGCGGATTGAGCGAGCCGAACGGGTCCTGGAACACCATCTGGATATGCTTGCGGTGCGGGCGCAGCTGGTGGCGCGACAAAGCGCTCAGGTCCACCCCGCCCAGGCGGATGCTGCCGGCATCGGGCTCGATCAGGCGGATGACGCAGCGCGCGAGCGTGGACTTGCCGGAGCCGGACTCGCCAACCAGGCCCAGCGTGCGGCCGCGCCGCACCGCGAGGTCTACCGCCTTGACCGCGTGCACGCGGCGGTCCTTGCGCGAAAACCACGAGGGGCCGCTGCCGAACGACTTCGTCAGCCCGCGCGCTTCGAGGAAAATCGGCGCTTCGGACTCGATGCGCTTGCGCGGCGCCAGCGCCGGCACCGCGGCGATGAGAGAGCGCGTGTAGGGATGCTGCGGCCGGTTGAGGACCTGATCCGCGGCGCCGTGCTCGACGAGGAGGCCGTGCTGCATGACGGCGACGCGGTCGGCGATCTCGGCGACCACCCCGAAATCGTGGGTGATGAACAGCACGCCCGTCTGGTGCTTTCGCTGCAGCTCCCTGATCAGCGCCAGGATCTGCGCCTGCGTGGTTACGTCGAGCGCCGTGGTCGGCTCGTCCGCAATGAGGATCGCCGGCTCGAGGATCAGCGCCATCGCGATCATCGCGCGCTGGCGCTGCCCGCCGGAGAGTTCGTGCGGGTAGGCGCGCATGATCCGCTCGGGGTCGTCGAGCCGGACTTCCTCGAGCAGCGCGACGATCCGCGCGTGGCGCTCCCGGCGTGTGAGCGTTAGGTGGATCTCGACCATCTCGTCGATCTGCCGGCCGATCGTCATCAGCGGGTTGAGCGCCGTCATCGGCTCCTGGAAGATCATGGCGATGCGCGCGCCGCGGATCGCGCGCAATCGTGCGGGAGCCGCCTCGAGCAGGTTCTCACCGTCGAACACTACGCGCCCGGCCGTGACGCGCACATGCGGCGCGGGCAGGAGGGCCATGATCGAGCGCGCCAGTACCGACTTGCCCGATCCCGACTCGCCCACCACGCAGAGGATTTCATTGCGTTGCAGTTCGAGCGACAGGCCGGTCACCGCTTGCGCGCGATCCGCCCACGCGGGCAGCGCGACGTCGAGGTCCTGCACGACCAGGAGCGCGGGCTCGCTCACAGCGTGCGCAGGCGCGGGTTGAGGGCGTCGTTGATGCCTTCGCCCAGGAGGTTGATGCTTAGCACCGTGAGCAGGATGGCGATCCCGGGAATCGCGCAAAGCCACCACGCGTCGCGCAGGAAACTCCGGCCGGCCCCGATCATGAAACCCCAGCTCATCGCGTTCGCGTCTCCCAGCCCGAGGAAAGCGAGCGACGCCTCGATGAGGATGGCGGTGGCCACCATCAGCGAGCCCGCCACGATGATGGGCGAGAGCACGTTGGGCAGGATCTGGCGGAAGATTATCGTCAGGTCGGTCATGCCCAGGCACACGGCCGCCTGCACGAACTCGCGCTCGCGCATGGCCATGAACTCGCCGCGCACCAGGCGCGCGATCGGCGGCCAGCTGATGACCGAGATCGCCAGGATGATGCTGCCCCGGGAGGGCGTCATGATCGCCACCAGCACGATCGCAAAGAGGAATGTGGGGATGGTCTGGAAGAATTCCGTGAAGCGCATCAGCGCGTCGTCGATCCAGCCGCGATAGAAGCCGGCCAGCGCGCCGAGCAGGGTGCCGACCGACACCGCGAAGAAGGTCGCCACCAGGCCGACCATCAGCGAAGTGCGCCCGCCGTGCGCGATGCCGGCGGCGATGTCGCGGCCAAGGGAATCCGTGCCGAAGAGCCAGGCGCCAAACGGCGGCAGGAAGGTTTTGCCGACGATCCTGAACGGGTCCCCCGGAAACAGCAGCGGTGCGGCCAGCGACACCAGCACGACGAAGGCCAGGAACGCAAGGCCGAACACCGCCGGGCGGTTGCGCACGAAGCGACCCCAGAATGAATTCGGCATGCGTCTCAGACCACGTCCCTCAACCTGCCTGGATGCGCGGGTCGAGCGCGAGATAGACGAGGTCGACGGCCAGGTTCACCACCACCACCAGGCAGGCCGAGAGGAAGAAGATCCCCAGCAGGAGGTTGAAATCGCGCGCGAACAGGCTCTGGAAAGCGAGCTGCCCCAGCCCCGGCCAGGCGAACACCGATTCGACCACCACCGAGCCGCCGAGCAGGCCGCCGACCTGCACGCCCGCCATGGTCACCACCGGCAGGACCGCGTTGCGCAACACATGGCGCCGCGTGATGAGGGGCTCGGCGAGGCCCTTGGAGCGCGCGGTCACCACGTAGTCCATGCCGCGCTGGTCGAGCATCGCGGCGCGCATCATGCGCGTGTAGAGCGCCATGTAGAACAGCGACAGCGTGATCGTGGGCAGGATCAGGTGGTAGGCGATGTCGCCGACGCGGGCCCAGCCTTCGTTGAAGGCCACCACGTCCTCCATGCCGGTGGTCGGCAGCCAGCCGAGCCGGATCGAAAACAGGAGGATCAGCATCAGGCCGATCCAGAAGAGCGGCGTGGCGTACGCGACGACCGCCGCGACCGAGATCAGCCGGTCGCGCCAGGTGTTGACCGCGGTCGCCGCCAGCAGCCCGAGCACCACCCCGCCGAAAACCGACACGAAAAGCGTGGCGCCCATCAGGAGCAGCGTCGGTCCGAGCCGCGCGAAGATCAGTCCGGCCACGGGCGTGCTGTTGCGAAACGAGTACCCGAGATCGAGCGTCAGCACGTTCTTGACGTACAGGAGGAGCTGGACGTGCATCGGCTGATCGAGGCCGAAACGCTGACGCAGGAGCGCCATGTACTCGGGCGGCGCGCCCCCGGCCTCGCCCGCGAGCACGGTCGCCGCATCGCCGGGCGCGAGGTGCAGAAGGAGGAAATTGAGCACGACGATGCCCAGGACGATCGGCACCGCCTGGGCGAGGCGGCGCAGGATGTAGAGCAGCATTTTCGGGCCGGCCGGCATCAGCGGGCCCCCCGCAGGACGCGGGTCGAACCGACCGTCGTGCCGCTTACTTGTCCAGCCACGCGCGGTTGTAGGCGCCGTAGATCCCCAGCGGCGACACGATCACGTCCTTGTAGCTCTTGTTCATGACGGTCGGGAACTGCAGCTCGATCATCCAGGCGATCGGCGCCGCCTCGACGGTGAGCTTCTGCAGCTCGGCGTAGAGGGCGCCGCGCTTCTTGGCATCCGGCTCGAGGGACGCCTTGTTCATGAGGTCGTCGGTCTCGGGCGAGCTCCAGCGCGAGCCGTTCACGAACACCGTTCCCTGCTTGATCAGCGCCGAATGGAACGACCGGTGCACGCCCAGCACCGGGTCGGCGAGGTTGTAGAGGAAGTTGGAGGTGATGAAGAAGTCGTAGTCGGTGTAGGTGCGTTTGAGCCAGGTCGCCACGTCCTCGTAGCGCAGCGTCGACTTGATGCCGACCTGCGCAAGCTGCTGCTGCACCGCCTCGCCGAAGCGCTGCCACTCCTCGCCGTAGGGGGTGATGTCGTGCACGATCTCGAAGCGCGTGCCGTCGGCCTTGCGCGGGAAACCGGCCTCGTCCAGCAGCTTGTTGGCGAGTTCGACCGAATTTGGCACGCTGTAGTTGCGCACCTTGTCGGTATAGAGGCCCGAGGCCTTGAAGTTGGAGCTGATCGCGCCGGTGGCCGGCTGGCCGAACCCGAACCAGATGTTGTCGATTGCGAACTTGCGGTTGACCGCGTACGACACCGCCTGGCGCACCTTGACGTTGTCGAACGGCGCCTTCTTCGTGTTCATGAGCAGCTCGACCACTGGCGAAACCATCTCGTAACCCTTGGTGGTCACCGTCATGCTCGGCAGCGCGGCCAGGCGCTTCACGTCGTTGTACGGGACGGCGCCGAAGCCCGCGACGTGCGCTTCGCCTTTTTCAAGCAGCGCGGTGCGGGTCGCAGAGTCGGGGATGAAGCGCACCACGACGCGGTCGAGATAGGGCTGGCCAGCTCGCCAGTAGTCGGGGTTGCGGTCCAGGCGCACGAGCTCGCCGCGCCGCCACTCGACGAACTTGAACGGGCCCGTGCCCACCGGCTTGTTGGCGCTATCGTGGGTGCGGATGTCGCCGGTGCCGAACACGTGCTTGGGCAGCATCGGCGATTCGTAGCCCGACAGCGCCGCCATCATGTAGGGCGCGGGGTTGGCGAGCCTGAAAATCGCGGTCTGCGGGTCGGGCGCGTCGACCGCGGTGACTTCCTTGAACGTGTTGATGCCGCGCGGATGAACTTTTTTGAGCACGTCCATGATCGTGAACTGCACGTCGGCGCTGGAGAACGGCTTGCCGTCGTGGAACTTGACGCCGCGGCGCAATTTGAACGTCACCGTCTTGCCGTCGGGCGAGACCGTCCACGATTCGGCCAGGCTTGGCTGCGGCTTCATGTCGAAGCCGTATTCGAGCAGGCCGTCGTAGATTTTCGCCGTCACCTGCCCGATCGGCCCGGAGGTGCTGATGTAGGAGGCCAGCGTGGGCGGCTCCGGCTGGGTGATCTGCACCAGCGTGCCGCCGCGTTTCTGGGCTGCCGCCGGGAGGGGCGCGCACAGCGCCGCCGCCAGCAGGGTTACGGAAAGGATACCGCCAAAAGTTTTCGCGCCGGACATGTCAGTCTCCCCTTAGAAGTCGCGATGAATCGTACCAGACTGGAGTCGCCAAAAGGTCCCCCCGACCGTGCGCCTATTCTTCCGGCTTGTCGCCACAACGCATGCTGGTGCCCTTCGCGGTCTTCACGCTGAAGCAGCGCCGGTCGGCGTCGTCGGCCTTTGCAGCCGGTGGAGGAGGGTCCGCGTCCTTGGCCTGCGCGTTGGGCGGGGCGGAAGCGGGCCTGCGCGCGCCCGCCGCGGCCGCCGGCCGGTCACCGGGCGCCGACTGGATCCGTTCCTTGACCTCGCCCGCATCCTTCAGCCCGAGCGCGCTGCACTTCTGGCCGGAGTAGGTGACCTTGCCGGCCGCATTGGTGCACTTGAACATCTGCGCCCAAGCCCCGCTCGAAGCGAGCGCGATCGAAATCGCAACCCCCCAATTTGTCATGATGCGCGAAGAAGAGTCCTTGGCCATGCCAGCCATTCTAGGGGCTCAGGGCGCTTCCACTGGCGCCGGCTTGGCCTTGCCCTGCCCTGCAACGCGCTGTTCCCGCGCAAGCGGGTCAGGCGGCCCGGCTGCCGCGCTTGAGGAGCGTATCTTCTACGAGAGAGGAATCGGGCAGCTCGTAGGCCGAAAACCCGACTATCGGATATTGGGAAATACCACGCAACACTAAAGCGTTACTCAGGTAAACGATCAGGCCTTCGTGATCCAGATCCTCGAAATGAGCTTTGCTCATGGGCAGCTCGATCGTGCCGATCCGGCCATGGATCGCGACGCGTACTCCGATGAAGCCTTGCCTGTTGGAGGAGATTCCGGAAGGAATGCGCATAAGCGCAGAATAATTTCCGGGACTGTTTTCGTATGTTCGGTATCCCACACAGCGGACATTTCAGTTGTTGGGCCCGTTGGCCTGAGCTGGCGACTCTAAGGACCTAGGCAGGGTCAGCCGTGCTTTACTGACTAATTTCAGCTATACTACTGACAAATGTCACATTCGGAACAAAGCCATGTCTGAGCTGACCTGGATATTCCAGAACCTCGGCGGCAAAAAGGCAGTCGGGAAATCCGCGTGGAAATCCGCGCTCGACCTGCACCATTCGATCGTTGCCGGGCTTCCGGTGGAGTGCGCCATCTATTTCAAGGCGCACCACGGGATGAGCAATGGGCTCATGTGCAGGGCCCTCGGGGTCAGCGAGAAGACTTTCATCCGCTGGCAGGACGACCCGGCGAGCCTGCTCGACGCGGTGTATTCCGATCGCCTTGTGCGGACCGCGAAAGTCATGGGGTTGGCCGAAGAAGTCCTGGAAGACGGCGACAACGCAAAAGCATGGCTCGCAAGACCCCAGTCGGCCCTCGGCAACGAAATCCCGCAGGAGCTGCTCAGCACCGACATCGGCGCCAAGCAGGTCGAGAACCTCCTGCTCCAGATGGAACACGGCTATCTGGCCTGATGGTCGTCCATCGCCTTGCGAAGAGGAAATACGCGCACGATCTCCTGGGTGGGTCCGGGGGCCTGCTGGTCGGCGGCCGGTGGCACCGCAAGGGGACGCGGATCGTGTATTGCGCCCAGTCGCTGTCGCTGGCCAGCCTCGAGTTCTTCGTCCATTTCGAGCCACTCGCCAAGGCCATCGCGCTCGTTGCGGTGGAGATCGAAGTGCCGGACGCCCTGGTCGAGGACCTGCCGGCCGCGTCGCTGCCGTCGAATTGGGGCACCACGCCGCCTGCCTCCGCCACGGCGGACCTCGGCACCGATTGGGTGAATAACAACCGGTCTGTGGCGCTTCGCGTGCCTTCCGTGCTGACACGCGGCGAATTCAACGTGCTGATCAATCCGGCGCATGCGGATCTGAAGCGGATCCGGGTGAAGTCGACCCGCGGCTACAGCTACGACACCCGGATGTGGAAGACGTAGTTGGGGAATCCGCTATGTCCGCGGCCGCACTGACCGCGATTTTGGAACGGGCCATAGTCCCCGCAATTTCAAAAGGAGATTCCCATGTCCAAGATACTTTGTGCCGTCGCTTTCCTGCTGTGCGCAACGCCCGCCCTGGCCGCGGATCGCGCCAAGTCGTCCGAGGCGCAGGCCGCTTACACGCGCGATCGCGCCGAATGCATGAGCAGGAAAGACGGCGAGGACCGCGCGACCTGCCTGCGGGAAGCGGGCGCCGCGCTGCAGGAATCCAAACGCGGCGGACTCAGCAACGAGCAGGCCCAGTTCGAGAGCAACCGGCTAGCCCGGTGCGACAACCAGCCGGCGAAGGATCGCGACGAATGTGTGCGGCGGATGAACGAAGGGACTATGAGCGGGAGTGTGAAGGAAGGCGCGGTGGTGCGGGAGTTGAGGACGACGGTGCCTGCGAAGTGATTCCTAAAAAGGGTCAGGCCGCCCGTTGCTTGTTCGCAATTACCAGCGCGATCCCGCCAAGAATTGCAATCGAGCAGGCCACCAGACGCAGGCTGAGCGGCTCGTCGAGGAACAGGACGCCCCCTGCCGCGGCGATGACGGGCACGCTCAGCTGGACCGTCGCCGCGGTGGTCGCGGCCAGGCCACGCAGCGCCGCATACCACACTGCGTAGCCCAAGCCGGAGGCCAGCGCGCCGGAGGACACCGCATACAGGATCCCGGGCCAATCCCACGACGCCCACGGGAGCATGGCGAGGCCAAGTCCGGCTGCGAACGCCGCCGCGCGCACGAAATTGCCGGCCGTGACCTGGGTGGGATCGCCGCCGCCCTTTGCGCGCAACGAATAGATGCCCCACGCAATTCCGGCTGCCACCATCAGCAGGGAACCCGGCAGGGGCGGCGCCGTGAGGCCGGGCAGCAGCAGGGCTACCAGTCCGCCTCCCGCCGCGGCGAAGCCGAGTGCCTGCACCCGTCCGGGGCGCTCCCCCCTCCACAGGCCGTATCCGATCATGGTGGCCTGAACGGCGCCGAACAAAAGCAATGCGCCCGTGGCTGCAGGCAGCGTCACGTAGGAAAAGGAAAACGCGATGGCATAGGCGAACAGCGCGGCGGCCGAGGGCCAGTTGCCCGCCGAAGGTCCGGTCAGGCCGCGGGCCCGCACCAACAGCCAAAGGAGGACTGCGCCCGACACGATCCGGATCGCGGTAAAGCTGGCGGGATCGATGGCCGTATGCCTGAGCGCCAGGCGGCAGAGCAGCGAGTTGCCCGCGAACGCAACCATAGCCAGCGACGTCAGAAGGAACACTTGCGTGCGTGACATGCACGGAAGGTTACAGGAGATGGGGCAAGGCCCAATGCGCGCGCCGGACACCATTCCGCCCGGCTACGTTGACATCGGGGTCGACGCTTACTATATTCGTTCCACCATGAGAGCCTCCATGTGCCACATTGTGGAACGATGAAATCCCTCGTCAAAGCCCGCGACATGCTCTCCCTCATCGCCGGCGAGCCGGGCATCGCCCTGCCGGAACTCTCGAAGAAGCTGTCGATGCCCAAGAGCACGACCTACCGGATTCTTTGCGCGCTGGAATCGTCGGGGTTCGTTTCGGAAACGGAGGACGGCCACCGCTTCCGGCTCGGCCCGCTGATCGACGACCTCACCAAAGGCAAGACCCGTCGCGAGCGCCTGATCCGGACAGCGCGCCCATTGATGGTCAGGTTGCGGGATCATTGCAACGAAACAGTCGCCCTGCATGTGCTGGAGGCAAATCGCTGGGTCGTGATCGACCAGGTCGAGAGCACCCAGGAGCTGCGACGCACGATCACCAACCTGGGCGAGCCGATGCCCTTGGGGGCGGCGGCTACAGGCAAGCTCTTTCTTGCTTTCATGACCGAGGCGCAGCGCAAGGCCTATTTCAAGGAGCAGAGGCTCGTGAGGCACACGACGCGCACCCCGACTCTGCAGAGCCTTGAGAAAGACCTCGACCAGATCGCGAAGGACGGCTACGCCACGTCGTTCGAGGAGATGGCAATCGGCGTAGCGGGATTGTCGATGCCGATCCGCTCTCCCGATGGCGGCGTGCGCGCTGCGCTCGGCGTTTCGGGCCCGCGCGGGCGCTTCACGCCGAAGGAAGTCCTCGCCATGCGCGCCACCTTGAAAAAGACGATCCGGGAAATCGAGCAGCAGATGGGCAAGGAGGAATCCAATTGATCAGGCAATCGCTATTCATACTTTTCGGTGCCCTGGTATTCGCGACCGGCGTCCAGTCGCAGGACAATTTCCCGGACAAGCCGGTACGAATCGTTGCCCCTTTTCCGCCTGGCGGCGCCAACGACATCATCGCGCGCCTGATTGCGAACAAGCTCGGCGCCAATTGGTCGCGGCCGGTATTGGTGGAGAACCGCCCCGGCGCGGCCGGCGGCATCGGCTCGGCGTTCGTCGCCACGTCGCCGCCCGACGGCTACACGTTAGTGCTTGGCACGCTTGCCACGCACGGGATCAACCCGAGCATCTACAAGTCGCTGCAGTACGACGTGGTGCGCGATTTCGCTCCGATCGCCCTGGTGGCCAGCATTCCGATCGTGCTGGTGGTCAATCCGTCGTTGGCTGCCACCGATGTCCGGCAGCTCATCGAGATGGCCAGGCAGCAACCGGGCAAGGTCAATTTCGCGTCCTCAGGCGTGGGAACAGTAAACCACCTGGCGGGCGAACTGTTCGCCTCGATGGCCGGCGTGAAAATGGTCCATATCCCGTACAAGGGCAGTTCCCCGGCCCTGACCGACCTGCTGGGCGGGCAGGTCGCAGTGATGTTCGACCTGCTGCCGTCTTCCTTGCCGCATATCCAAAGCGGAAAACTCCGCGCGCTTGCGGTTACCAGCGCGCAACGCTCCGCGCTGCTGCCCAACCTGCCCACCATGGCCGAGTCCGGTCTCGCCGGATACCAGGTGAATTCCTGGTTCGGACTCCTGGCGCCCGCCAGGACTCCTCCGGCTGTGGTGGCAAAGCTAAATTCGGAAGTCGGCAAGGTGCTCCAGTCCTCCGGCATGCGCGAGCAGATGTCGGAGCAAGGCGCAGAACCGCAATTTTCCTCGCCCGAGGAATTCGGCAGGGTCATCAACACCGACCTTGCGAACTGGGCGCGGGTCGTGAACGCCCTCGGCTTGCGCCAGTAGCCGCGAAGCGCACCCACCTCACTTTTTCTGCATTCAAAGGAGCAGTCATGAGCGCCCAACCCTATGTCAGCCTTTACGACCCCAAGAGCCCCGCACGTGGTCTCAGGTCGCTCGGCCTTTTCGAAACGCGCTTCCCGCTCGCAACGCGCGGCGACATCCCGGGCCTGGAGAAGATCTGGGAGAAGTCGAAGGACATGTCATGGAATCCCAAGAAGGCGATTCCGTATGCCACCTTCGATAAATCCAAGTACAGCAAGGAGCAGCTCGACGCGGCCCGCCTGTGCTGGAGCCGGCGCGCATGGACCGAGTACACCGGCATTACCGAGGTGCCCTGCATGCTGGCGCGCCTCACGCTCGACGGGCAATTGCCGATCCACGCCAAATTCAGCCTGGCTGCGAAAATCATGGAGGAAGCGCGGCATTGCGAAGCCTCGGTACTGCTTGCGGACGCCATGGGCGGTTATATGGAAGAGCCTCCTCCCGGTGACGCCATCATGCGCATGGTGATCGCCGGTTTCCGTGATCGCATGGCGCTCAACCCGGACATCTCGCCCATCGCCGCCATGGTTGCATGGCACATTATTTCGGAAGGCATTGCACTGGACATCTTTGTCGCCCGGTACAAGCGCACCGACGAGCCCGTCACGCGCGAGGTGATCAGGCTGATCATGCAGGACGAGGTCCGCCACGTGGAGATGGGCTGGATCTTCCTCGAGCATTTCTTCCCCTCGATGAGCGAAAAGCAAGTCCGCGAGATCGAGGAAGTCGTGATCGACATCGTCGAGAACGTGGAGATGAAAGGCTTTCACTCGATGTGCCTGCTGACCGACTCCGAGACAAGCGTCATGCGCCAGGCCGAAGCCATCGCCGGGGAAGCCCGCCTCGGTTTCTGCAGCCCGCAAGAGGAGCACCTCGCGTTCGTGCGCAGCATGGAAAGCATCCGCACGCGCCTCGCCAAGTTCGACATCAGGATCCCGCGCTTCCCGGAACTCGAAAAAGTGGCCTGAGGCCGCGGCCCACGGCGCGCCATGGCGCTGGATTTCCACACGTATGTGCAGACCCGCTCATTCCTTGAGCGGCTACGCAAGCGCTCCGGCTATCCGCGCATAGAGACGGTCAACGGGCGGGAAGCCATCCTCGCCGGCCCCGGGACGGCCCGGCCGGTCCGACCGGAGCAAAACGACATCGCGGCCCGCATCCTTGCGATGGATGCAGCGGGGATCGAAACCCAGATCGTGCGCCTGCAGAATGTCAGCGGCGTGGACGCCTTCGATCCGGCCGAAGGGCTCGAGATTGCGCAGGCGGCGAACGAAGAGCTTGCGGGCGTGGCGCGTCGCTTTCCCGGCCGCTTCATCCCGTTTGCCACCGTCACGATGCGCGATCCTGCGGCGGCCGCGCGGGAACTCGAGCGCGCGGTCACGCACCTGGGACATCGCGGGGTGGGTCTTTCTGCCGGCTGCGATGGTGAACTGCTGGATTCACCACGGTTCGAGGAAATCCTCGCGACCGCCGCGCGGCTGGGGGTGCCGGTGTTCATCCTCCCGAATCACCCCTCGACGCTCGATTCGGCGCTGGAGCCGCACGACTGGCTGAGCGGCGCATTCGGATTCCAAGTCGACCTTTCGCTCGTCGCCTTGCGACTGGTATGCGCCGGGACGCTGGACCGGTATCCAGGCCTGCAAGCGATCATCGCCAACCTCGGTGGCGTGTTTCCCATGGCGGTTCAGCGGCTGGATCACTTCTGGGAGCGCATGAACGCAGGCGTGCGCCCGATCCCGGTGCGCCCCTCAATTGCGCTCAGGCGCTTTCACATTGGCACCGCCTCGGCCCATCCTGCCTCGATCCTGATGGCCGCGAAGGTGATGGGCGCGGATCGCCTTGTGTTCGGCAGCGATTACCCGTCGTTTGGTTTCGTCGAAGCGATTGATGCGGTCCGCAATTGCGGATTGACGGCGGAGGAAGTCAAAGAAGTGTTGGAGGGGAACGGGCGGAAGTTGCTGGGGTAGATTGGCACCTGCCGCCCGAGCGATATGTACCGGTACTGGTACATTAACTGACAGGAGGGTCAGGAAGGGAGCCGGTCTCCAGAATAGAATTCGGCCAATTTTATTGGCGAGTGGGGCATAGACTGCAGGAAAGCAGCAGGAGACCCAAATGAAGACACCACGCAATTTCAATCTTCGCCGGCGCGTCCTGATGCAAGCGGGCGGCGCCCTGGCGCTCGCGGGCCCGCTTTTCACAATGTTGCCGGCAGCCCGCGCCCAGCAAGGCCTGCCCACCGGCACCATTCGCATCCTGGTCGGTTTTCCGCCGGGCGGCGGCTCCGACATCATGGCCCGCTATGTCGCCGAGAAACTGCGCGAGCGCACCGGCGCCAATGTCATCGTCGACAACCGGCCGGGGGCGAGCGGCGCGATCGCCATCGATGCGCTCAGGAAAGCGCCCGCGGACGGCACCGTTCTGATGTACGGCACCAGCGCGACCACGGTGGCGCTGACGGTCACGCGCAAGTCGCCGGGTTTCGATCTTGAAAAAGACCTCACCCCGATCGCCCTGACCGGCGCGACCGCCACCGCATTCGTGGTGTCCTCGACGCTTGGCGTGCGAACCCTGGGCGAGTACGTGGCCTGGCTCAAAAAGAATCCGGGCAAGAACGCCTTCGGCACGACCGCACCCGGAAGCAACACGCATTTCTTCGGTGTGCTGCTTGGGCAGGCGATCGGTATCCCGCTCGAAGCGGTGGCCTACAAGGGCGCCGCGCCTTTGCTGACCGACCTGTTTGGCGGCCATGTCGCGGCCGGCTGCGGCGGCGTCACCGATTTCCTGGTGCAACACCAGGCTGACAAGATTCGTATCGTCGCGGTCAGTTCGCCCAAGCGGCTGCCGTTCGCGCCCGATCTGCCCATCGTCAGCGAACTCGGTTATCCGGGCCTGAACTACGAAGGTTTCTATGGCTTTTACGGGCCGCCGAAGATGCATCCGGCAATCGTCGATGCCTGGAATCGCGAACTGAGCGCCGCGACCGAATCGTCCGACCTGCGGACCAAGCTCCTCAATACCGGTCTCGATGTGCAGACCGCCACACCCGCCGAATTTGCCGGCCGCCAGGCCAGGCTCGTGGTGTCGTTTACCGAGATGATGCGCAAAGCCGGCTATTCGCCGGAATAAGCCTGTGCCGAGGGGTTGACTAAATTCAGCTAAAATACTGACATATGTCCATCACCCCGGGAGTCCGCCATGCCTGAGCTGGCTTTGATCTTCCAGAATCTCGGCGGCAGGAAGGCCGTCGGCAAGCCCGTGTGGAAATCCACGCTCGACCTGCACCATTCGATCGTTGCGGGCCTTCCGGTGAAGTGCGCCATCTATTTCAAAGTGCACGCCGGCCTGAGCAACCGGAACATGTGTACCGCCCTTGGGGTCAGCGAGAAGACCTTCATCCGCTGGCAGGACGACCCGGCGACCCGGCTGGACGCGGTCTATTCCGACCGCCTTGTGCGCACTGCGAAGGTCATGGGCCTGGCGGAAGAAGTCCTGGAGGACGGCGGCAATGCCAAGGAATGGCTGTCCACCCCGCAGCCGGCGCTTGGCAACGAAATCCCGCAGGAGCTCCTCAGCACCGACATCGGCGCAAAACAGGTCGAAGACCTCCTCCTCCAGATGGAGCACGGCTACCTCGCCTGATGGTCGTCCATCGGCTGACGAAGAAGAAATACGCGCACGATTCCCTGGGCGGCGCGGGTGGGTTGATGGTCGGCGGCCGGTGGCACCACAAGGGCGTGAGGATCGTGTATTGCGCCCAGTCGCTGTCCTTGGCCAGCCTGGAGTTCTTCGTCCATTTCGAACTGCTGAGCAAGGCTGTGGCGCTCGTCGCCGTCGAAATCGAATTGCCGGACACGCTGGTCGAAGACCTGCCGGTCGCTTCGCTGCCGTCTGACTGGGACGCCATGCCGCCGATCTCCGGCACGGCGGACATTGGAACTGATTGGGTCATGGGCGGTCGGTCGGTGGCGCTTCGGGTGCCGTCGGTGCTGACGGCGGGGGAATACAACGTCCTGATCAATCCGGCGCATCGGGATTCGAAGCGGATTCGGGTGCGGAGGTCGGTGGATTGTGTCTACGACAGGCGGATTTCGGAGCGCCGCCCGGCGTAAACGGCTTTGGCGCGAGATGTAGTTGGGTCGATGGAATAAGTGCAATTGCTATGAAGTCCGGAAGGCGTCGCCCTTCTCGAGTCGGCCTCTTGTAGTTAACACAATGAGGTCGATTAGTCGCTCTCGACTTTTCCATTTCAGCGCCAACTTGCTCGAATCGATCGCAAATTCCGACACCACATCCTTAAGTTGTTCAATGTTCAGACTTTGCAAATGCGATACGAGCGATTGTTCGCCTTGCTTTATCGCCTCATAAGGATTCAGGACGGCAGCGGCGCGCCGATTTTTTGGCCTCTTATGTCCCTTGGCCTCTCCTTCATTGAGCACCTCATTCGGATTCGGCGATACCGCAGGCCGCCGACCTCTTGGGGGCTTACCAATCCGGGCCCCTTCCGACTTCGGTCGCACATCTTCAAAGACCTTTTCGAGCTCCTCGCGGAAGACGGGATTTCGATCGGCTTCCGCGACGATTACGCGAAAAAGCTCTTTGAGTATTGCGCTCACGCCATCACCGGCGTTTCAACCCTCTCAATAAGTTCCTTTGTAAATGCACGATAGATATCAAATTGCCCTCGATAGCCCCACTTCTGCCTGAGCGTAGACACATCCTTAAACTCCGCTGCTCCAGCGATGTCGTTGTTCTCGGGAATCACAGTAGAGAAAATAGGAGCATCCTTCTTCTGCTTCATAACTCGCAATTGGTCATTGTGAACACTGCTTTGCGCTCGGTACTTCGTGGCAAGAATTCCTAAAGGCTCCACCCGATGTCCGACTGTGTCTGAAAATTCCTTTACCCTGGAAATAATCTGTGGGATTCCATAGGTAGAGAGGAAGTCTGGAATGGTAGGGATGACGAAGTAGTCGGAAATGCGGAGCCCGTTTAAAGTCACCAACCCCAAACTTGGTGGGCAGTCGACTAAAATGAAGTCGTAAAGATTTTCATCTAGTAGCGGCCGAATTGCGCGACGCAATACGTCGACTGGATTTGAAGCGTGGAATCGCCCGGGATTCATTGATCCGAGCTCATCTTGGACATCAATTAGGTCCAAACTTGACGGCAAAAGATCGACACGCCGAACGTCGTTTACCCCGCCCACTTTCTTCAGGATTGCCTTTTTGATGTCGAAGGTCTTTTTTTGCTCGAGAGCGTCTCTGAACATTTGAGCAACTGTCAAATGCTTGTCATTGACCTCCTGCCATTTTTTGTCGCCAATGAGCATCATCGTGGCGTTGGTCTGCGGATCCAAATCTATTACAAGGACGCGCTTCCCAAACTCCGCGTCGAGCATTTGTGCCGTGGCCACGGTTGTGGTGCTCTTCGCCACTCCGCCTTTCAAATTTATGGTCGAAATTCCAGTAGTCATTTCCGATCTCCGTCTTTTTAGCCAGCTCAAAATTTGGTCCCTCCGGAAGACCGGTCCTGCACCGAGGTCCGCCACGGGTTTGGGGAAGTCCCTGAATCTCGCCTTCCAGTTAGTTACCGCAGCTCGCGTTACCCCTGCGAGTGCCGCTATTTCTTGCATCCCTACAAGTTCATTCTCGTCGATGACTGTTGCTCCTGTGTTCTTTCGGTACCTTACGTGTACCCTGTACACATATTGTTCCCAAGCGACACAACTTGTCAAGTGTGCTTCTGGGCCAGCTCGAAAATCAGCCCGGCTGACCAAGACCTCCTGTGCTTAACTGCTTGAACATAATTGATAATATTCAGAAATTGATTGATGCCGTATGCGAAATTTGGAGATAGTTTTCGTCGGGACGGCGTTTCTTCGCCTTTTTGTGCGTCGGGGGGGTATTACCATGCACTCAGACCTCCGCCTTCGCCGAACAGGGGAGTCCCTGCCCCCATTTATTCCCCAAGGTAAGGGAACTATCATTTTGATAGGTTGCCCTATACTATTGGGCGCAATAGGGCGACAAGCGGTCGAAGGCGTCCATGTCTAATGTCACCCTATCCGAGAGCGAAGTTCTAGAAGAGATGCGCCGATTAGTGCGCGCCGGAAGGATCGCCTGGACCAAGCATGTGCTCGAAATGTTAGCGGCGCGTGGACTGAGCAAAAATGAAGCCACGGCTTGTTTACTCTCTGGGTTTTTCGCTGAAAAGCCATTCGTTCCGAACCGCGCGGGCGATCCAGAATATAAGTTCGCGATGGAGGCCACGATTGACGGTGAGCGTCTCAGGCTCGCGGCAAGCGTCATTCCTGCGAAAAATGTAGTTGTGATCACCATATTCGATTTGTAGGGACAACCGGCGCTTACGCAATGTTTCACTACAAGCACTTTGCCCTAGACAATCTTTGGCTGGCCAACGGCTACCAAGAACTCTCGACGTCCGAAGGCCCCGCAGTTAGCTTCGAACTCGAAGACGATCTTGAGCGATGCGTGGCTCGCCTTGTGCTTCGTATGCCTAAGCGCATTCGCGGATGGGACCTTAGATTCCTCCGGAGGCAACTTGGCATGTCTCAAGCAGACTTTGGCGTCATGGTTGAGCGAGATGCGCAAACCGTCGCCCGTTGGGAGAAGGCGGGTACAGAAATCCCGCGTTTCTGTGATCTGACTATTCGGACATTGTTTGCCGCGCGCTTTAATACAACAATGACAGTTTCCGAACTACAGCAGTGCGTTGATCTAAAGTCGAAACCATTGCCGGCCAAAGTAATACTTGTCCTATCGAATGGAACTTGGAATTTCCAAGCGGCCGACACGATCGTCTTTAGGCGCATTGCAGATATGTCACTTTCAAATTTCCTTCCTCGCGGTTTTGATTTCGACGTCGCAGCTTATGGCGTCATCTATCAAACCAGGTCAATGACGGGTCCAAGGGCAGACCCAACAGTCGATCTGCCAACTGCTTCGAAGGTAGTTTCATCCAGAACACTTACCACCTCATCAAATGGCAAAATCGAAGCAACAATCAACTAATAGGCGGGCGTGGGTAGATGCCAGGATGAGGGGATGTCGTCTCGTTTCTGAAGCCGTCACTTCAATTCCTGCTCAAATTTCCGATGGCGTCGCGCGTAATGTTCGCCTCAATGCAACTACCCAAACTCAGATACAGGTCGGGCTAAATGATCCAGAGAATCCGACCGAAATGCAGATAGAGATTGAGTACAGCGCCATCCTCAAATTAGAAGAAACCAGCAAGGAATTGGCCAACTACTCGGCAAAACACGCGGCACAGTTTCGAATCGCAGACTCAATTGGTATTAAGGACTGGACTAAGCCACCAGAAGAGGCTATGGCACCGCTCATTCTTAGTTTGCAGTTGATCGCATTGCGCCGCGCTGAAGCGACGTTTATGGAAATGGGTTTGAAAGGCGTGAATCTACCCAACCCGATCTTAGACAAAGAAGGCGTCCCGCTCCTCATACCGACGCAACCATAGGTGGAAAGCAATTAGCGAAATCTTGAAGTACTTGCGCTTGCGGGCACGTCCCCGTCCAGTTCGCCTAGATTCCGTTCCTCCGAAGGCTAGCGATTGACATGAAAATACAGCACCGGAAAAGCGCTTACTGGTCCTCGACTTTACACACCGAAACTGACCTGCCCCCTTTAGCCGTACCAGTCATCGGTAGGAAATCCGGTTGCAAGGTTAAAGGATTCTTTCGGTGGTGGGTTGCGTTGCATCGGCAGAATTCTGCCGATGCAACGCGGCGAACTTCGCGGGCGGCATGCGCCTGCAGCTGCTGTGCGGGCGGACCTCGTTGTAGTCCTGCCGCCAGACGGCAATCGCTGCCCTGGACTGCGGCAGCGTCTCGAACCAGTGGTCGTTCAGGCATTCGTCCCTGAACTTGCCGTTGAAGCTTTCGATGTAGCCATTCTGCATCGGCCGGCCTGGTTGGATCAGGATGTGGCGAATCCCATGGGTCTGCGTCCATGCCATGAAGGCCCGGCTGGTGAACTCAGGGCCGTTGTCGGTACGCACCGCGTCCGGATAGCCACGAAACAAAGCCGCCCGATCCAGCAACCGCGTCACATACAGGCCGCCGATGCCGTAGTCGGTAGCGATGTCCACGCACTCGTGGCTGAAATCGTCCGCCACCGTCAGGCACTTGATACGCCGGCCGTTGGCCAGGCTGTCGCTGACGAAGTCCATGCTCCACACTTCATTGACGCGCTGGGCGATCTGCAGCGGCACGCGCTCGTTGGTCGGGCGCTTGGCCTTCTTGCGCCTGCGCACCGCCAGCTTGGCGGCGCTGTAGAGCCGATACACGCGCTTATGGTTCACGTCAGGAAACTCCGGGCGCAGCAGGTCATGGATACGCCGATAACCGAAGCGTCGCCTGACCTGGGCAATGTCGATGATCGCGGCACCCAGCGCCGCAGTCTCTGAATCGATTTGCGGCGGGTGGCGGTAACTGTCGCGGGTTAGCCCCACAAGACGGCACGCCCGACGCTCCGACAGAGTGAGCTTCTCAATCATCTGTCCGATTGCCTCGCGTTTGACCTGTGGGGCTAGCGCTTTGTACCGAAAACGCTCTTGAGCGCGTGGATGTCCAGGTGCGCTTCGGCCAGCAGCTTCTTGAGCTTGGCGTTCTCGCCCTCGAGCTCCTTCAGCCGTTTGGCGTCCGAAACATCCATGCCGCCGAACTTGGTGCGCCACTTGTAAAAGGTGGCATCGCTGAAGCCCCCTTTGCGGCACAGCTCCTTGATCGGCATCCCGGCATCGGCCTGCTTCAGGAACCAGATGATCTGTTCTTCGCTGTATCTGCTCTTCTTCATGTCCGTCATTCTCCATAAATTGACGGACTTCTCTACTTTAAAATGGTACGGCCTATAGGGGGCAGGTCACTTTCCCGATCTGGTTTCGATTACTAGCCGGATGATGTGCGCTCTCGTCATGGCTCGAACATCTGAGGCAACGCTGCGAGATTTCTCGATAGCTCTTACTCTTGAAGCAGACTCCGGCGTTATTGACAGGTAAAGCTGCTCAGAAATTGCTTCGTAATCCTGAAACTCTTTTTGGCATTTTGAGTGGGCACCATCCGCTATCTCACTGGCGCTAGCTTTAGAGCCAACATATTTTCCCGCCCAATTAATTGCGCAATCCGCATATCGCAGCGAAAGTGCATTTATGCGTTCGGGCAGTGCTCCTGTTGAGGATTGGTCTTGCGCGAAGCTAGCCGAGGACAACACCGACACCGCAAAAACTGCTCCTCCTAGGTTTCTAAGCATTGCCGGAGCTCGAGACGTGTGGCTTGCGCGCCTCCTCAGGAAAGTTTTCCCTCCAAAGTACGTTAGCTTGAGAGATCGCTTCGTCCTCAAATTGAGCCTCGATAGAGTATTCAGCAACTATCTTCTGCGGTTCCTCCTCCAGACAAAACCGGACTATGAATTTCGGCATCGTAGGCTCCTTGGGAGCTATCAAATAAATTGCCAGTTAAATTGGCCTATTAACAGCTACGCGTTAGCTATGCAATAAACCTTGGACTCGGTCGTTCCTCGGACACCGGGAAGAACCTTCCAACGACTAGTTAAAGTCAAACGTCCCGCCTCTTTGCCGGCACTCCCTGATAAGCATCATTGGGGAGCTATTCGCCAGTCTGCAAGTGACTAACCTGTTTTCATATAACTCTTGTGCCGTCGAGGTAGAAGCAGTTGATGCGGCGCGGGCCGTCCAACCACGTGCCACCATGCATCGGTTCGAAAACTCTTGCATATTCATTGCTCCTGCCAGCCCAGTGCCAAAATACCCGCTTTGCCTTGCATCTCTTTCGCACTCATAGGTGTCCTTATTGAAGTCCTGTTCCGAGGCACCTGCTTTATTCCAAACCACGGGAGCCGCGCATCCAAACAAAAAAATACTCGAGATTCCCAAGGCTATCCCTCGCATCCAACTGTTCATATCCCCCCCTCGTTAAAACTGCGCCGCTAATTCTGAGTTCAGAACTTCCACCGCGCAACGCTATGCCCGCATTCTAGGCCAATGTGTTTGCCGTATCCTGCAAAGCCTCCCGCGTAGCATGGCTCAGAGTATCAGGACCACCGTAAAGCCCCGGACGGGGCGCAGAGCTCTGCCATTCCTACGCGCCAGAAGAACCCCAGCCAAATATAATCAAGCTCATGAACGCAAATGACATACAGCTTTTGAGTATTTGGGAGATCGCCCACCGTTGGGAGATGCCGCGTACTCGGCGCGTGGAAAGGTAAGTGGGGATATATCTGCCGCTGTTCCCCCAATGAGCGCAGCCGTGTAACGAAGCGCCTGTTGTGTCCACGCTTCGCGAAAAAAAAGGAGGTCAGAACGACCTCCTTTCAATGAACGGTTTCTTTCTTGGTTTTTTGTGTCAATGTTTTATTCTGAAGTCGACAAGCTCCCGTACGGAGTTGTTTAAGCCATCCGAGTAGTGCAACTTGACAAGATGTTTGAGACAAGGGGCATACCAGTCAGTGGTACGTCCTGAACCACTAACCCGTGAGGTGTAATCTAACCAATGCCCCTGCCCTTCAATTCTGTAGGCATAAAATTCACCCGCTGGGACTGTAACTTTTTCGTAAGCAACAACGGTGGCCTTAAACGTTTGAGTCCCTTCATTTTGCCCATTGATGTAACCGTAGGTATAGCTCCACGTTTCTCCAATCGTCACCGGAAACTTAACTGGCCTAGGTTCTCCAGTCGTTGTAAATCGGGAAGTCCTTCTAATCATTAGGTCAGGTGTCATACCAAAAGCGCCTTTAGCGTCAAACCCTTCAATCATGGTATCAGTCACGCGAGTAACGGTATGTTTTATTGTTCGTTCCAAGATTCCGGTACGAGTGTCTTTTTGAGCCCATGTCCAGCTATCTCCTGCTTGGAATTTTGGTAGTGCACCGGAAGGGTCATCTTTACAAAACTTTCTTGAGTAAGAGATGCGATCTTCTTTAAGGCGAATTACCTCAGCCTGAAGGTCTTCATGTGAAGCGCGGACTATTGTCACAGGCTTAGTCCGGCCGTCGATTCCCGTGAAAGTTCCTTCAAAGATGCGGGGAGTTATTCTTACGGTTTTTATTACACTGCCCGGCTGAGTTGTAAGGTTCAAGCTCATTTCTTTTCCAGAAAGGATTACTTCAGCGGTGATCGGAGTTTGATTTCCGTCCACCCATCCATAGATTGCGTCGAGGGAGAATAGACTCTCACTCCTTGGGGTCGCTGCTGTGATTTTCAAAACCCGAGTCCGAGTCTCTCCCTGAACGTTCACGATCCAAGCGGAGATCATTTGCTCGTCAATGGTTTGTCCGAAAGAAACGTTGGACAGTAGGAACGAAAGAAAAATCAAAAATACTTTTACAACGTGCATGGCATTTCTCCACGTTTTTAGTGAATCAATCTTTACATAATCATTTCTGCGGCTGAAGTTGCCAACGAAAACGCCCGTCGCGAAGGGTTACGGCGAGGTGGCAGTTGCACAATTCACAGACGAAAGTTGCGGGGCCTCCTATCTCGAGCCTGTCAGGAGTTTTGTGTTTGAGGCATACCATGACGTCTGATAGGAGACAGTATGCCAAAGCCAGTAAGGAAGATGCAGAAAGCCAACGCGGCCGCGCACGCGGCGGTGTTGCCCAAGATCCCGCCTG
>JBBQNG010000034.1:0-23758 GCA_038329645.1 Burkholderiales bacterium | reverse complement strand
TCGCGGCTGTATTCCGCCATGCGCCTGCCGTTCTCCGAGCCCGCCGCGCGGTGGGGGATTTCGCGCACGATTTTCTCGACGTTCGCGCGGACGTTCCCGGCCGAGATCTCCTCGACTACGCTTGCCTTGGACATTGCTTTTCCTTTATTTGCGCGGGAAAGAAGACTCGAGCTTCGGGCCGATGTTCTTCTCGAAATTGCGCATGCTCTCCCTGATCACCTCGGGTGCGGTAAACAGCGGGTGGTACACCAGGCGCTTGGCGACTTCGGTGAATTCGGGATCCCTGATCGCCTGCTCGATGGCCCGGGTGATCTGGCTCGCCAGCGCCGGCGGCATGTTCGGCGGCCCCCAGTAGTCAAAACCAAACACGGGGATGTCGTACATGATTCCCAGCTCCTTGAACGTGGGCACGTCGGGCATCTCGGGCATGCGGTTGGGGAAAGCGACTGCGATGCCGCGCGTCTTGCCCGCCCTTACGTTCGGGTACACCTCAGAAGGTTGTGCGACGCGATACTCGACATGCCCGCCGAGCAGCGCGGTGCCGCTCGGCCCGCCGCCGGCAAACGGAACGTAGGTCACGTCGATGCCGGCGCTCTTCGCCGTCTCGAGCACGATCAGGTTCATCATGCCGCCCGGCGCGGGTCCGCCTGCGCTCAGCTTGCCCGGATTCTTCTTGGCAAAGGCCACCAACTCCTGCCAGCTCTTGAACGGCGCGTCGGCCTTTGCCTCGAGCATGCCCCACGGCATCTGCCCGGTCTGCCCGAGGATCGTCAGCTGGTCCCAGAACTTGGTGTCGTAGATGCCCGAGTAGTAGTAGCCCATCAGCGCCACGTTGCCCGCCAGCATCAGGGTGTAGCCGTCGGGCGGCGCCTTGAGCAACTCGTTGACGGCGATCTTGGTGGACGCGCCCGCCATGTTTTCGACGATGACCGTACCGTTGAGCACGCGGCCGAGCGGCCTTTGCAGCGCCCGCGCCACGAGATCGTTCGCGCCGCCGGCCGCGAACGGGACGATCACCTTGATTGGCTTCGCGGGATAGGCCTGCGCGACGGCGCCGTGCGCGAAGCACAACGAAAACACTGCGATAAACGCGAGCCCGAACGCTTTGCGGATTCCCATGATCCCTCCTCTACGGAACAAGAACGATCTTGCCGATGTGCGCGCCGCTGTCGAAGTGCTCGTGCGCTTTCGCGGCGTCGCGCAGCGGGTAGACCGAATCGACTAGCGGGACGATTGCGGTGCGCGCCGCCATCTTCGGCCACACCTGCTCGAGCAGGCCGGCGGCGATCTCGCCTTTCTGTTCCGGTGTCCGCCAACGCAGCCCCGAACCGATGATCGTCGCCCAGCGCTTGAGCAGCGTGCTCATATCGACAGTCGCGAGCTTGTCCGGGCCCTGGGTCGCAAGATGCACGAGGCGCCCATTCATGGCCAGCACGTTTAGGCTGCGTTGCACGTAGTCGCGCCCAACGATGTCGAGGACCACGTCGACACCGTGGCCGGCGGTGGCTTCCATCACAAGCGGCACGAAATCGGAAGTCTTGTAGTTGATGGCGACCGACGCGCCGATTTTGCGGCAAGCTTCGCACTTGGCTTCGCTTCCCGCGGTGGCAAGGGCAGTCGCTCCGAACGCGCGCGCCAGCATAATCGACAGCGATCCGAGGCCGCTGGTGCCGCCATGCACGAGCAATGCCTCGCCGGCCGAAAGGTGCGCGCGGCGAAACAGGTTCTCCCAGGCGGTGAAAGCGTTCTCGGGCAACGTGGCGGCCTCCTGCGCCGTCCAGTTCGCCGGGATCGGGAGCACCTGCTGCTGCGCTGCGGTCGCGTATTCCGCGTAACCGCCGCCCGGCAGGAGCGCGCAGACCGCGTCGCCGTTTTTCCAACGGGCTACGCCCTCCCCGATCGCTGCAACAGTCCCCGCCACTTCGAGCCCCGGTACATCCGAGGCGCCGGGCGGCGGCGGATGCATGCCGCGCCGCTGCAGCGAATCGGGCCGGCACACGCCGATCGCCTCGACACGGATGAGCACTTCGCCGGCACCCGGCACGGGCACCGTCCGGGTCGCAGGGCGAAACACGCCGGCGGGCCCCATGTCCGCGATCTCCACTACGTGCATCGAATCCGGTAACGCCATCGTATTTACAGGCTAGCGCATCGCAATGACGGCGTGTCATGCATTTCGCATCCGGCGCATCGGGAGCGGCGACACATGGATAGAATCGGACGCATGAATCCGACCACGGCGCCTTCCTCGACCACCGACCCCATCGTGGTCTGGGGGGGCGGCGCGATCGGCGGGACAATCGCCGCCTACTGGGCGCGCGCCGGCATTGCCGTGCTGCTGGTCGACATAGTGGAAGAGCATGTGAAAGCCTGTCGCGACGGCGGCCTGCGCATCGAAGGCTCGATCGAGAATTTCACGCAGCGTATCCCCGCCGTCACACCGGCCGAGCTCAAGGGCACCTATTCGCGCATCGTCCTTGCCGTGAAAGCACAGGCCACTGCGGCAGTGCTGGATGACGTGATTCCACATCTGGCGCCGCACGGGTTCATCCTGTCGGCGCAGAACGGCCTCAACGAGCTGGTCATCGCGGAGCGCGCTGGCAAAGAGCGCACCATGGGCTGCTTCGTCAATTTCGGCGCCGACTGGCTGGGGCCCGGCAACATCCTCTACGGCGGCCGCGGCGAAGTCGTGGTCGGCGAGATCGACGGGCCGGCACGGACGCGCACAGTCGAGATGCACGAGCTGCTGAAGATCTTCGAGCCCAACGCGATCCTCACCGACAACATCTTCGGCTACCTGTGGGGCAAGCTCGCTTTCGCCGCAATGCTATTTGCGACTTCGCTCAACAACGACGGCATGGATAACAACTTCGGCGACCCGCAGCGCTTCATCGTGTTCGACCGGCTCGGCCGCGAGGTCATGGCCGTGGCGCGCGCACGCAAGGTGACACCGCTTTCGTTTACCGGGTTCGACCCCGCGGCGTTCATGCCCGGCGGACCGGAATCGGCCGCACGCGAGTGCATCGCGGTGCTGTCGCAGAGGCGCCGCAACAGTGTAAAGAAGCATTCGGGCTTCTGGCGCGACCTCGCGGTGCGCAAGCGCCGCACGGAAATCGATCCTTTGATGGGCATGGTCGCGCAACTCGGCAAGGAAGCAGGCGTTCCCACCCCTGCGATCCTGGTCCTCATCGATATCGTCCACGACATCGAGCAGGGCCGCCGCGAGCTTTCCTGGGATACCTTCGAGGTCCTGCTGGACGAATGCACGCGCCTTGCGCAAAAGGAAGCCGCCTGACCGCGGGGACGAAGGAAATGGCGAAAAAAACCACCCTGCCGGCCGAATTTCGCTGCGCGGTTACGCTGGGCATCGATTTCGACGGGCCCAGCCACGAGGTCGGCCGCGGCATCGCCCCTCTTGGCACGCATTCCTGGGGACGCTACTCGGCGCGCTGCGGCATCCCGCGCCATATCGAGATGCTCAAGCGCCAGGGCGTGCCTTGCACGTTCTTCGTCCCGGGCTATGACGCGCAATGCCATCCGGACACGGTGCGCGCAATCCGCGACGCCGGATTCGAAGTGGCGGCCCACGGCTACCTGCACGAGGCCTGGGACCTTGGGGCCGAAGAGGAAACGAAGCTGCTCCACCAGACCGACAAGATCCTGCGCGACCTCCTCGGTGCGCCCGTGCAGGGCTGGCGCTCGCCGTCCGGGCGCAAGACCGCCAACACCATGCATGTGCTCAAGGCGATGGGCTATATCTACGATTCAAGCGACAAGGATTACGACCTGCCGTACCGCCTGCGCTTCGGCAAGGATGAAAAAGACTGCATCGTCGAACTGCCGAACAACACCTACAGCCTCGACGATTTTCCCTTCTTCAAATTCAGCTTTACGCCGCCCTCCGAAGTGCTGGCGCAATGGAAGTCCGAGTTCGACGCGATCGACGACGCCGAGCGCTTCAGGGTGCTCACCGTGCACCCCCGCTCCGGCTGGGGCTCGGGCACGCCGGCACGCACCCGGATCCTCGAGCAGATGATCGAATACATGAAGGGGCACGCCGGAGTTCGCTTTTTCACCTCGGCGCAGTTCGCGCGCTGGTGCCTGGACAATCCCGACCGGCTAGAGGAGGTCAGCGTCCCGTGAAACCCTTTGCTTGGCCTGCGGGTACCCACTGCGCGGTTTTCGTCTCGATCAACTTCGACGCCGAGGCCTTCGACCTGAAATCGACGACCGAGGATCGGCTTTTCGGGCGCTTCTCCTATGGACGCTACGGCGTGCGCGCCGGGTTGCCGAGGTTGCTCGCGATGCTCGAGCGCCGGAACATCACTGCCACCTGGTTTGTCACGGCAAGCGACGCAGCGCGCCACGCCGACGCACTGCGCACGATTCGCGACGCCGGACACGAGATCGCATCGCGCGGCGCCGACCTCACGCATCTCCCGACATTGGGCGAGAAAGAGCGGGATGCATTGCTGAAAGGACGGGATACGATCGCGCAGATCACCGGCACGGCACCCAAGGGATTCCGGGCGCCCGGCGGCGAGCTCGGACCGAATTCCTTGCGCCTGCTCTCCGAGCTCGGCTTCGCCTACGACTCCTCGTTCCAGGATGACGATTACCCCTATGTTTTTGCGCCGACCACATCGACGAAGCTGGTCGAAATTCCAACCGTCTCCGCGCTCGACGATTCGCTCGCCTTTTCCGCGCGGCACACGCATGCCCGCGTGATGCAGATCTGGCGCGAGGAGTTCGACGCGCTGTTTGAGGAGAAATGCCTCGTGCCGCTCACGCTTCACTTGCGCGGCGACGTCGGGGTTGCGCGGGCAGCGCGAATCGCTGCGCTGGAAGCGCTGCTGATTAACATGGCGAGCCGCCCCGGCGTGCGCTTCATGACCGGCGCGGCGCTCGCCGAATTAACGCTCGCCTCTGGTGCGAAACCCGAAGGCGACCCCACTACCCCCCATGCCGCGACGCTGGCCGTGACGCCCTACCGCGGCGACCTCGCCGTAAAGCCGATCTGATGCGCATGAACGGCCGCAGGGTGCTGGTCACGGGTGGCGCTTCCGGGATCGGCCTCGCCACGGCGCGGCGCTTCATTGCCGAAGGCGCGCGCGTCGCGCTCCTCGATCGCGACGAAAAAGGCCTCGCGTCGGCTTCCAAGGAACTGGGCGACAAAGTGTGGACAGTCCGCGCGGACGTCACCAGCGAGAGCGAAGTCGGCACCGTCGTGAAAGGTGCGGCAGATGCGCTGGGTGGACTCGACGGCCTTGTGAACGCCGCGGGCATCAGCATCTGGCGCAACTTCGCCGACCTCACGTTCGAGGAATGGCGGCGCATCCTGTCGATCAACCTCGACGGCCCATTCCTCGTCACCCACGCGGCGCTGCCGGCGCTCAAGGCCGCGGGCGGCGCGACTGTCGTGAACATCGCTTCCGGCGCGGGCCTGCAGCCGCGCGCGAATTTCAGCGCGTACTGCTCCTCCAAGGCGGGGCTGGTCCTGTTCACCAAAGCGATCGCGATGGACCTCGCCGCGGACAAGATCCGCGTGAATGCCGTCTGCCCCGGGATCGTCATGACGCCGCTTGTGGAGCGCAACCTCGCCTTGCATGCAGACCGCGATGCGGCGATCGAGCGCTACGTCTCGCGCAACCTGATGCGGCGCTTCGGTACCGCTGGAGAAGTTGCCGACGCCGTGCTTTTCCTTAGCGGCAGTGAATCCGCTTTCATCACCGGCTCAGCCTTGAGCCTCGACGGCGGTTCCGTATTCCACTAAGGGTGCGCGCTCCGGGCCGACCAAATCGCAATCGCATCAAAGGGTGTCATCCCCGATTCGCCGGGGTGACGCCCTCGGCCGCCGATAGATGTGCTTTGAGGCGTTCGATTTCCGCGTGCAGCGGCGCCACGACTGCCGCAATTTCAGCTTCGGTGTATCTCGGCGTGATGTGCTGTGGGCAATTCCAGTCGAATCCCTCGACCGAGATCACGATGCCCCGCTCGACGCGTGCCCGGTAGCCGGGAACTTCGAGGCGCGCGACCAACGCGGGATCTTCTTCCAGCCCGACCACTCGTACCCGCCCAAGGATCTTCAGCCGAGCACGGTGAGCGTAGTCCATCAGGATCATCGCCACACGATCGTTTCCCGCAATGTTGCCGTCGCTGATGTACTGCCTGTTGCCGCGAAAGTCCGCGTACCCAAGCGTATGACCGTCGAGCACGCGCAGGAACCCTGCCGGGCCGCCTCGGAACTGCACATACGGCCATCCGGTTTCGCTGACCGTGGCCTGGTAGAACCCATCGCGCGCTTCGATGAACGCGGCTTCGTCGGGTCCGAACGGCGCTTTGCTTTCGGTCCCGGCGTCGGTCCGGGCATAGTTTGCGCGGCTCCCCATGCGGGTCTGCATTGCCCGTACTGCCGGGGTAAAGGCGATTTCTGAAAACGTCCGGGACATTGCGCGACTCCTGTATGGGTGCGTGGAGATCCGGCCGGCGATTCCCCCGCCAGTGATCCGGCATCGATACATCGCATCTTGACGGATCGTCCGGAATGTATAAATAGGCAGTTCGCGCCTGCGTCCTTGGCGCCGGCTTCGGCTGGTTCAGCGACTACCACGTGCTGGAGGAAATCCGCGCCGGCCGCCTGCGCCGCATCCTGGAAGAATACGAAGGCGATCCGATTCCGGCCAGCATCGTCTATCCCTCCGCGCGCCACCAGTCGCCCAACGTCCGCAGCTTCGTGACTTTCGCCCAGCCGCGAATGGCCGAAAGCCTGCGCAAATTGCAGAACTCGAAGCGCTGAACGCGCCTCAGGCTTTTGCGAGGAACTCGTGAGCGGCCTGGGGACGCTGCGGCCGCGCCGTCCGTCGGGCGCTGGGGTAAGGGTCTCAGACGGGCATCAAGGCCCCGGCGATGCGCTCGGCGGTGGCCACCGAGTCGGTCATCCCGAGGTGCCCGTGACCGACCGCGAGCCACAGGCCCGGCTTTCCCTCAGCGGGACCCACCACCGGCACCGAGTCGGGCATGCACGGGCGATGCCCCATCCACGTCGTCGGCTGGATTCCCTCGAGCCCTGAAAACGTCTCGCGCACGATGCGCTCGAGGATCGCGGCGCGGCGCAGGTCGGGCGGGCGGGCGAGGCCGGCGATCTCGACGGTGCCGCCGACGCGCAGGCCCTCTTCCATCGGCGTGACGAAAATTTTCTTGTCCGCAAGGATCACCGTGCGCGACACGGTCTGCGAGGCGCCGGGAAACTGGACGTGATAGCCGCGCTGGCTTTCCAGCGCGACATGCACGCCCAGGGGATCGAGCAGCCGCGTCGACCAAGCGCCGGCTGCCACGACGACATGGTCGAACGTACCCGCCGTACCCACCCGCCACGAGTTTTCCGCCCGCTGCGCAAGCGATTGAACGTCGCTTCGCATCACCTTGCCGCCGCTCGCAACGAACGCGCGCACGATCGCCTGCACGTAGCGCAGCGGATTGAGGATCGTTGCATGGTCGGCCAGGAAAATCCCGACCCGATAGCGCTCGCCGACGCGCGGCTCCAGAGCGAGGATGCCGTCGCGGTCGAGCCGCTCGAATTTATAGCCGTAGGCCTCGCGCATCCGCCAGCCCCCCGCATCCTTGGCCAGCGCCGCCTCGTTGGGGTACAGGTGCAGGTGGCCGCGACGAAGGATCAGCTCCGGCACCCCCACTTCGGCCGCCAGCGCGACATGCTTTTCCACCGCGCCGCGATGCAACCCATCCAGCGCCTTGGCCGACGCCTCCACCCGCGCCGGCGTCGCGGAAGCCACGAACTTCAGAAGCCACGGCAGGGCGCGGGGCAGGTAGCCAAGCGGCAGGAACAGCGGACTCTCATCGTCGAGCAGCATCTTCGGTACCGAAGCGAGCACGCCGGGCATGGCAACCGGCGCGACCGACCCCGCGCTGATCGCGCCGGAATTGCCGTAGCTGCAGCCGCGGCCGGGCTCGTCGCGGTCGATGAGGGTGACCTCGGCGCCGCGCTTGGCGAGCGCAAGCGAAATGCAGGCACCGATGATGCCGGCGCCGATCACGGCAACCCGCATCAGCGCTTCTGGGGCTTGCGCTTGTCGGACACCACGCGCCCTTCTTTCAGCACGAGCTGGAGGCGGCGCACGTTGTTGATGTTCTCCAGCGGGTTCTTCTCGACCACGATCAGGTCGGCGAGTTTGCCGACTTCGACCGTGCCGAGGTCGTCGCCCACGCCGCACACTGCGGCCGCATTCTTCGTCGCCGCAATCAGGATCTGCCAAGGCGTCGCACCGTCGCGCGCCCACAAGCCCATCTCAAGCAGCGCCGCGTCCTTGAGCGGCCGGATGTCCGAGCCGACCGCCATCTTCACGCCGGCCTTGAGCGCTTTCTGGAAGCCGCTCATGTGCACGTCGCTGGCCGCGTCCGCACGGCAGCAGAGCGAATGCGCGAGGTTGCGCTGCCCGGTCCAGGCGCTCTCCCATTCGTTGGTCGCCTGCGTCGGCGTAAGGTGGCTGATGGCGAGCGTCGGCACGTACCAGGTGTCGTGCTTGAGGAAAAGCTCGATGCATTCATCGTCGAGGATGTAGCCGTGCTCGATGCTGTGGGCGCCAAGACGGATCGCCGCCTTGACCGATTCGGGGTTGGTGGCGTGCGCCATGACCTTGAATTCGCGTCTCTTGCAGATGTCGAACGCGGCCTTGAGCTCGTCCTCGAGCAGGAACGAGTGTTTGTGCAGGTCCCAGGCCGGACCCATGATGCCGCCCGAGAGGTTGAGCTTGATGTGGTCGACACCGTTCTTGATCTGCTCGCGGATCGCCTTCACCCAGCCGTACGGGCCGTCGACTTCGATCGCATGTCCCGAAGTGAGGAAGTGCCCGCCGGTCGTGGTCAGGAAATGGCCGCTGGCAAACAGGCGCGGCCCGATATGCTGGCCCGAGTCGTAGGCCCGCTTCCAGGCCACATCCATGTAGTGATGCGCCCCGGCGCAGCGCATTCCCACGATGCCGGACTCGACCAGTGCCTGGGTCATCCTGTGGCCGAACAGCGTGACCTGGTCGGCGATCGGCATGTCGGCGAGCGATGGGAAGTAATCCGGGTGGATATGCACGTCCCAGAGGCCGGGAAGGAGATAGGCGCCTTTGAGGTCGATGACTTCGGCATCGCCGGCGGGAACGGGCTGGCCCGCTGCAAGGATCTGGGTAATGCGCCCGCCCTCGATGACAACCGTGGCGTTTGGGATCGGCGCGGGGTTGACGCAATCGATCAAGGTGGCGTTGCTGAGGACGGTGCGCATGCGGAGAAGTTACCATACGCCCCAGGCGAAAAAATCGCGCCGCGCGAAACGGCGTTTACCGGGAGCTCATCATGCGCTTGGCAGGAAAAACAGCGATCGTCATCGGCGCGGGCCAGGGCCCGGGCACCGGAATGGGCAACGGCCGCGCCACCGTGCTGCGCTTCGCCCAGGAGGGCGCGAAGGTCATGTGTGTGGATCGCGACCTCGCTTCGGCGCAGGAGACCGTCTCGATGGCGCCGCCAGGCAGCGACTGCTTCGCCTTAGAAGCCGACGTCACCAAGGAAGCCACGCTCAAAGCGGCAATCGCAGCGGCCAAGGCGCGCTGGGGCCGCATCGACATCCTCCACTACAACGTCGGTATCAGCATCGCCGGCGGCGATGCGCCGGTCACCGAGATCACCGAGGAGGCTTTCGACCGCATCACCGCGATCAACCTGCGCGGCGCGGTCATGGCGTGCAAGCACGTGATCCCGGTCATGCGCGATCAACGCTCGGGATGCATCCTGATGATTTCGTCGCTGGCCGCGGTGGAAAAATATCCGCTCGTCACCTACAAGGCGACCAAGGCGGCGATGATCGCCTTCACCGAACAGGTCGCGATCCAGAATGCGGAGTTCGGCGTTCGCGCGAACGTGATCCTCCCGGGGCTGATGGACACGCCAATGGCCGTCGACACGCGGGCGCGTGCAACCGGCAAGAGCCGCGCCGAGGTTGCGGCGATGCGCGATGCGCGCGTGCCGTTGCGCCACAAGATGGGCACTGCGTGGGATGTCGCGAATGCGGCGTTGTTCCTGGCCTCGGACGAGGCGGGATTCATCACCGGCGTCTCCCTGCTCGTGGACGGCGGCGGGGCGCTCAATACCGGCTGAAGCAAAGAAAAAGGGCCGCCAAAGCGGCCCTTTCGATCGTTAGCGCCGGTTCAGCCGGTGACGAGGGACAGGCAGAGCAAGCCGCCCATCACGAATACCGGCAATCCAAGCAGTCCCGCTCCGATGTAATTTGCCATGACAGCCTCCTGGTAGGTCAGTGATGCGGTCTGAATCCATCAAACCGCTGAATCTGACTGCAGTGTGCCTGTCGTTTCCGCCTTTGACTGTCGGCCACCGAACACAGGTGATGTCAGGTGTGCTTACCCTGGCATTACCGTCCAGGACTACGCGGCCGGCGCTTAAGCCGGACAGACTACTGGGCTTTCTCGACGACGATACCGCGCTCCTTGATGAGCCTCTCCCACTTGTGGTGGTCGTTGTAGATGAACTCGAGGAACTGCTGCGGCGTCATCGCAGCGGGCTCGGCGCCCAGGTCGAGCAGCCGCGCTTTGACGTCGGCCAGCTGGAGGATGCGGTTGATCTCGCGGTTGAGCAGTCCGACGACCTCCCTTGACGTTCCCGCCGGCGCCATCAGCCCGAACCAGCCGACCGCCTCGTAGCCCGGCAACCCGGCCTCGGCTACCGTAGGGACTTCAGGCAGGGCGGGGGTGCGCAGGGAGCCGGTGACTGCGAGCGCCCTGAGCTTCCCCGACTTCACATGCGAGCTTACCGACTGGGTAGGCGCAACCATCACCTGCACTTGGCCGCCAAGGAGGTCCGTGACCGCATTGCCGACCCCCTTGTAGGGCACGTGGAGGAGGTCGATGCCGGCCATGACCTTGAACAGCTCGGCCGACAGGTGGGAAGCCGCCCCGCCGCCTGTCGAGCCGTACGCCAGCTTGCCGGGCTGCGCCTTGGCAAGCGCAATGAGCTCCTTCAGGGTGTTCGCATTCACCGCCGGGTTCACCACCAGCGTATAGGCAGGTGCCGCAAACAGGGCCACTGCGGAAAACTGCTTGAGGTTCTCCTCATTGAGGGGGCCGGCTGCAATCGCGAGCAGCGTATAGCCGTCGGGCGGCGACTTGGCGACGAAGTCCAGGCCGATGCCGCCGTTGGCGCCCGCGCGGTTCTCGATGACCACGGACTGCTTGAGCGAGTCGTTGAGGTACTTGCCGACCAGGCGCGCAAGGACGTCGGTGCCGCCGCCGGGCGGATACGCGACCACGATTCGGATGGGCTTCGAGGGATAGGGCTGCGCGAGCGCCGCACCCGCCGCGAGGAGGCAAAGCGCAATCGCCAGGAGGCGCTTGCTCACAACGCCGCAGTCGCCTGGAATTCGATCATTAGACCGGGATCGGCCAGGTGGTTCACCTCTACGATGGTGCTGGTGGGCAGCTTGTCGATGAAGAATTCGGTGCGCGCGGCAACGATCTCCTTGAACGCGCGCATGTCGGTCGTGTAAACGACGATCGACACGATGTCATCGAGCGTGCCGCCGGCCGACTCCAGGACGGTGCGCATGTTGCGGATGCATTGCCGCGTCTGCTCGGCCATGTCGCCTGCGCCCACGAGTTTGCCCTCCGCATCGCGCGAGAGCTGTCCGGACAGGAAAATGAGGGCCTTGGGGCTGTCGACGCGGATGTAGTGATGGTAGACGCTCTTCCTCACGTTCTTCAGGCCCGGCGGATCGCCGCGGGTGATCGTGCTCATGCCGCCTCCTTAGTTTTTCTGCAGGGTGCCCGGCGCGACAATCCTCGTGCGCAGCGCCATCGCCGGTTTCTCGAAGGCACACTCGACCACGTCGCCGGGGTTGAGGAACAGCGCCTCCGCATTCGGCTTGCCCACTGCCACGCCGCCCGGGGCACCTGTGGAAAACATGTCGCCGGGCTCAAGCGGCAGCAGGAGCGAGAAGTGCTCGATGATGTCGGGCAGCTTCCAGATCTGGTCGCCGGTGTTCACGCGCATCCTCTGCTCGCCGTTGACGCTGCAGATGACCCAGATGTCGTACGGGTCCGGCACCTCGTCCATGGTAATGATGTACGGCCCCAGCGGCCCGAAGCCAGGTGCGTTTTTCGAGGTCCAGAAGCGCGAACCCGAGGCCACTTCCCTCTTCTGCGTATCGCGACACGTCAAATCGTTGAGGATGGTGATGCCCGCCACGCAGTCGAATGCATCGGCCTTTTTGCCGCCGTGCACGTGCTTGCCGATGACGAACACGAGCTCGGGCTCGTAGTCCAGGTGCGTTACGCTCGCGGGGCGCTCGACTTCGGCCTCGTGCCCCACGAGGCAGGAATTGAGCTTCACGAAGCCTGTCGGCTCGCCGGGCGTTTCCTTGATGAGGTCGGTGCGCCTGAGCTCCTCGAGGTGGGCGCGGTAGTTCTTCCCCACGCAGAGGAACTTGTCCGAGTCGGGGATCGGCGGCAGGAAAAAGATTTCGTCGAAATCGCGCAGCGCGCCGGGCTTGGGCTCGTCGAGGTGCCGGCGGACCTCGTCGAGACCTTCCTTGCCGCGCGCCAGGAGCTGCTTCATGGTCTGGACCGACAGCGCGCATTGCGCGAGGTCGAGCATTCTTTTGCCGGACAGGACCCCCAGCCGATGATAGTGGGGGCTCTTCCGGGTGACAAAAGTCGCAAGCTTCATTGTGGACAAGGCCGGGAACAGGTGCTTCGATGATAGCCGAAGAAGATTCGGCGATTGCCCGGGTGTTTCATTTGTTCTGGCATAGAATCGCCCCGAGGAGAACGCCAATGAACGACTCGATATTCACCGCCATTGCCCTGCCCACCCCGAAAGTCCTTGCGCGCAAGTCCGAGGCAATCGGCTGGATCACCTTCAACCAGCCCGAAAAGCGCAACGCCATCTCGATGGAAATGTGGGCCGCCGTCAGGACGGCGGCCAGCCTGTTCGCCAAGGACGACTCAGTGCGCGTAGTCGTGTTGAGCGGCGCGGGCGGCAAGGCCTTCGCCTCAGGCGCCGACATCAGCGAATTCGCCACCGCGCGTGCCAGCGCCCAGGCCGAAGAGGCCTATCACACGAATTCGGACAGCGCCCGCACCGCGCTGCTCGAGATGGGCAAACCGCTCATCGCCATGATCCAGGGCTATTGCATCGGCGGCGGCTGCGCCACGGCGCTGCTCGCGGACATGCGCATCGCCACGCCGGAGAGCAAGTTCGGCGTTCCGGCCGCGAAGCTTGGCGTCGCCTACTCCCCCGAAGGCCTGCGCCGCCTAGTGGCATTGGTCGGCCCTTCGGTGGCCAAGGAGATCATGTTCACCGGCCGCCAGTTCAGCGCGGCCGAAGCGCTTGCGGCCGGGCTCGTCAACCGCCTCGTCGAGCCCGCGGCGCTTGAGCAATCCGTGATGGAACTCGCGCAAACGATCGCGCACAACGCCCCGCTTTCGATCCACCATTCACGCGAAACAATCGACATGCTCGCCGGCGACCCGTCGAAGTGGGACCGCGAGCGGCTGGAGGCCCTCTACCGAAAATGCTTCGACAGCGAAGACTATCGCGAGGGGCGCACCGCGTTCATGGAGAAGCGCACGCCGGCGTTCAGGGGCCGGTAGCCCCGCGTGCTGTCGACTTCCCTGATCGTTCTCGCCGGCGCCTTCGCGGGCGGGTTCGTTTCGGGGCTGACCGGATTCGGCACCGGCATCACCGCGCTGCCCATCTGGCTCTACGCGCTCACGCCGGCGCTCGCGAGCCCGCTGGTGGTGGTGTGCTCCCTCATCGGGCAGTTCCAGACCCTGCCGTCGATCTGGCACGCGATAGATTTCCGGCGCTGCGCGCCGTTCATCGCGGGCGGCCTGATCGGCGTGCCTTTCGGCGCCTACGCACTGCCGTTCATTTCGGTGCCTCTCTTCAAGGTCGCGGTCGGCCTGCTCCTCGTTGTGTACTGCGGCTTCACGCTCGCCGCGCGCGTTCGCTCGCGCGTGCTCGGGGGAGGCAAGGCGGCCGATGCGCTGGTCGGCCTTGGCGGTGGGGTAATGGGCGGCCTGGCTGGCCTGTCGGGTCCCCTGCCGACGATCTGGTCGGGGTTGCGCGGCTGGGAGAAGGACGCCAGGCGCGCCGTGCTGCAAGCCTTCAACACCGCCATCCTTTCATTCGCGTTCGTCGCCCAAGTGTGGACCGGGCTCATCACGCTGGAGCTGGGCAAGCTCGTGCTCATTGCGCTGCCCGGGACGGTGATCGGTGCGTACATAGGGCGCCGCGTCTACAACGTGCTGGACAGCGCGAAATTCGAAAAAGTAGTCCTCGTGCTGCTCATCCTGTCGGGCTGCGTCCTACTCGCGGGAGGTTTGCGCTCCCAATTTGGTTAAGGTTCGAACAGACCTGGCCCCCGGCACGCAGGAAACTTGCGTGCATGAAACCGGGCTCCTTTTCGCTTGCAGTGCTGGCCGCGGTCGCCGCGGGCTGCGCTACCGAGCCGGTCCCCGTGGCCCCGCCAGTCGCGCCGCCGCTCTCGGCGCTGCCCGATTGCCTCGTTTCGAACTACGACAGCGCACGCCATCTTTTTACGATGAAGAATGCGCCGCCCGGACAGGTCAACCAGCAATGCCTGCTTACGGTCCATGCGCAGGGCCCGGCGTCGGCGACACGCGTCACGGCGGGCCGCTACCTCATCAACCTTTCGGATGGAGGTGACGGCGGTGCCGGCGGCACGCTGCAGAATGTCCACGGCGGCGGTGGCGGCGGTGGCGGTGGCGCAGGGGCGCGCGAGCTCCAGAAGTCCGTGTATCTTAGCGCGGGCGTATACAAACTCACCCTCGGCGCGGGCGGCCTGGGCGGTAACGCGTGCATCCCGACCCCCAATTTCATATTCGCGGGCGGCCCCGGCTGGCTGGGCAGTCCCAGCAGCCTGGTTCGGGTCGACACCGGCGAAGTACTCATCGGCAAGCCCGGCGCGGACGCGTTTGCGCGCCCCAGCCGGGTCCGGAACGAGAAGTTCGCGGGCGACCTAGACGGACACGGTGGCGAGGGTCCCGGCAAGGCGAGCGGCGGCGACGGCGGCCGGCGCGACATCTCCGGCTTCAGGCCCCTGCCGGCCGAGCCGGGTGTCAACAAGGGCCCCCATGCGGGAGGCGAGTCCGGCGTCATGGTTGCCGATAACATGAAGGTCGGCAGCGGCGGAGGCGGTGGCGCCTCCACCAGGAGCGACGGCGGCAACGGCGGTGGAGAGCTACAGCGCCACTGGATAGTGATGCCGGAGCGCGGCGAACTGGGCAGCGGTGGCGGCGGTGGCGAGGGCACCCTGTTCGCGTGCAGCGCGGGGGCCCCCGGCGGAAACGGATTCATCGCGCTGCGGCAGGATGGATCGGCCACGGCTGAAGCCGAACCCCAGCTTCCCTTCCCGGCGCGCGCGCGCCGATAGGCGCGGTTATTCCGGGTTCATCCCGGCTTCCTTGAAGGCGCGCGCCCAGGCCTGCAGCTGCTCGGCGAGGAAAGCGCTCAATTCTTCCGGCGTAGAGCCGGCCAGCTCGAAGCCCTGTTTGTCGACCTTTTCTTTGACGTCGGGGCGCCGGATGGCGGCGTTGATTTCCCTATTGAGCCGCGCGGTAGTCTCCGGCGGCATCTTCGCCGGACCGAAGATTGCGGCCCAAGTGCCGGCAGTGAGCGGGGGAAGGCCTGCCTCCTGGGCGGTCGGTACTTCGGGCAGCAGCGTGCCGCGTGCCGGCAGCAGCGTCGCGAGGGCCCGCAACTTTCCATCGCGGATGTGCGCCAGGGTGCTCGTAGGGGTGGCAAAAGTCAGGTCGATATGCCCGCCGACGATGTCAGCGATCGACGGGGCCTCGCCCTTGTACGGCACCAGCGCCATTTCCATGCCGGCGCCCGTGCGCAGGCGCGCGTGCATGAGCTGCGTGACGCCGCTGTAACTCGCGTAGTTGAGCTTGCCTGGATTGGCACGCGCGTAAGCAATCAGCTCAGCGCCGTTGCGAATCGGCAGCGACGGCTTCACCACCAGCACGTAAACGTAACGCCCGACGAGCGAGACCGAGGTGAAATTCGCAATCGGATCGTACGGCGGGTTCTTGCGCAGGAGCGGCACCTGCATCATCGGCGTGTTCGAGGCGAGGAACACGGTGTGCCCGTCCGGTTCGGATTTCATGACCAGCTCGGCCGCGATCTGGCCGTCCGCGCCCGGCCTGTTCTCGACCAGGACCGGCTGGCCGATCGCTTGCGACATCGATTGCGCGAGGACCCGCGCGACGATGTCGGTGGAGCCGCCCGGCGGGAACTGGAGAATGACGCGCACGGGTTTGCTGGGCCAGGCCTGGGCGGCGACACTGGAAGCAGTCGCGGCCAGCAGGCTGACCAAGGCAACGCGGATCAGTGCTCGAATGCTCATCGGCGGGTCTCCTCGGGTGCCACCGGCACCAAGCATACCTTCAGTCGGCCGCCAAAACATTGAATTGCGTCCGTTGCGTTACGACCCCGTCAGGTCGAAGATCCACCCGCCGAACCAGCCGCCAAAGCCCCTACCGAATCGCGCCCCCTTGCTCTCCTGCATTCGCGTTCTCCTTGCTCGATGATTATTCGGTCCGCGCCGGACCGCCTGGATTCGAGCGACCAGGCGCTGTGGATCCGGCGGACGGCATCCCTCCCTGTGACCTTTGATGAACGACGTTGCCTCCGACGATCGTGATGTCCGCTACAATATGGCGAAGCAACGATGGATCGACTGTCAGCGGATCCGCGGACGTAACGACCATATCAGCCAGTTTTCCGGTCTCAATCGAACCCTTATCGTTCTCCTCAAAAGTCAGAAATGCGCCGTTGTACGAACCGCACCGCAGGGCTTCGAGTCTGGTCAGGCGTTGGTCCGGCGCTATGCAGGCGCCAGCGTTGCGTTCGATGCGGGCGTTAACATGCCAAATCGGATGAAACAGCGACGGTGGCACATTGTCGGTCGCGAGAGATACCGGAATCCCGGCCTCAAGCAGCGAGCGCAAGGGAACGATATCGTTCTCATGCGCGCGACCGACCCGATCGCGCAGCTTGCCGCCTTCTTTCCAAATGTAACGGTTGGTGTGCGTCGTCACCATGAGTCCGAGGTCACGGATACGCCGGATGCCGTCGGGATTCAGAACGTTCAGGTGGCTATAGACCCAACGTTTGTCCGCAATCGGCACGACTCGGTCGACCTCCGCAAATAGTTCCACCATATTCGGCCAAAGGCCCACCACGCGTATGCCGCAACGGGCCGCCTCGATCAAGACCTCGCGCAGTACCTTGGCAGGCAGGCCGGCGTCGTAATTGAAACCTGCCCAGCCGGTCTGCGGCAATGCCGTCGCGCGCAGCCGATTTTCGGGGCTTTCGTCGATTTCGGCATACAGGCCGTTGAGCCTGAGCCACTGATCACCGTAGCCGCGTCCCGCAAGAAACTTCATCCAGGCGCCGACGAATTCGACGCGTGTCTCGTCGCTCGCGATGAGCGACCAGGGCGGGCTGAACACCAGATTGGCGCGAACGGTCTGGAGCCCGCGCCGGTAGACATCCTGGTAAGCCGCGAGCACATCTGCGGCGACCCCGTGGCCTTCGAAAACGCTCGTCGTTCCGAAGCTGTTGTAGACGCCCATGGAACGCGCCAGAGCCCGCGTTCTCTGCTCGACCGTGAATGCAGGTGCCCTCTTCATCAACGTTAGTTCGACCAGCGGCATGAACTGTTCTTCGATGAACACGCCGGTGGGCTTTCCGTCCGCCGGATCCGTCTGTATCGTCACGGCAGGCGCCGGGGGACGGGTATTTCCGCTCACCCCGCATTCCGCGAGCGCGCGGGAATTCGCGATGGAGACCAGAGGCAGCGTGTGCCGCCAGTAGCCCCAGATCGATCGGATATAGACGGGATGATCCTGCGTCGCCTGATCGAGGTCGTGACGGTTCGGCCAGCGGCCCTCCGCAAGCGCACCGGGCATCCCTGAATATTCCGGCGGGGTGCCGAGCGGCATCGTCACGATCCATTCGCCTACGGGAACGCGGCGGGCGATATCGCGGATGCGCTCGATGAGATCGGCGATGCTGCCGACGCCCTCAATCGAGTGCAGCTCCTCCTTCAGCCCTTCGCGGTCCATGTGCGCATGGCCGTCGATCAATCCTGGAATCACCGTCTTGCCGTTGAGGTCGATCCGACGGGTTTGCGTGCCGGCGCGGGCGAGGAGTTCGTCGCTGCGGCCGACCGCTGCGATACGTTCGCCGGCAATCGCGACGGCATCCGCCGAACGATCGCCGTCATCGAGCGTGACGACCTTGCAATTGTGCAGGATCAGGGACGGAGTAGACGGGATCATGCGCCGAGAACGAGAGCCTCACGCCGCGCATCGGCGGCGCCAACCATGATTCCGCCGTCCATCAACTCGATCGCCTCTGCCGAGCCGAAGAATGGTGAAAGCCCCTCGATCCGTTGCATGCGAACACCCGCCTGAGCAAGTGTGGCGAGCGAAGATTCGGCCATCGAGTTCTCGACGAGGATATTGCCGCTGAGATCGAACGACCACCGCGGTGCGGTAATCGCGTCGTTGAGTGGCAATCCGTGCAAAAGGCGGTTCACCAATACCTGGGCGATCGTGATCGTCTGTCCCGGGCCACCGGGCGTGCCGAGCAACAATCGAGGCTTTCCATCCGACAGCACCATGGCGGGGCTCAGTGTGTGCGCAGGGCGCTTTCCAGGAGCGATGCAATTGGCGTGGGCCGGATCGAGCGAAAAGCCGCGCATCCGGTTGTTCAACAACACGCCGGTCACCGTATCCCGGACGAAACTTCCGAACAACGTGAAAACACTCTGCACGATCGTGATCGCGTTTCCGTTCTTGTCCACGACCGATACGACGGCCGTGCCGCCGCGCCCGGCCCGCGGCTCGGGTGCAAGGTCCGGCGCGAGCGTGTCATGAAGCAGCTTCTCGACGGGTATGTCGACAAACCGCGGGTCGGCGATCCACCGTTCGGCTGCCTGGAAGGACGCCTTACCCGCACCAACCAGAAGTTTCAGCCTTTCGGGCGAGGCCGGCCCTGCCGCCGCGAGCGCTTTCTCGACGCTTCCGAGCACCTTCATCTGAAGAAGAAGCAGAAGTCCGTAGGAATTCGGCGGTACGACCGCGATCTCATGCCCGCGCCATGCAATCGAAAGCGGCTGAGTCCATTCCGGGATGAAGTTCGCGAGATCGGACAATTCGAGCGCGCCGCCGCGTCGGCGGACCGAGTCCGTGAGCGCTTTCGCAATGGCTCCCTCGTAGAATCCGCGCGGACCCTCGTGTGCCACTGTCAGCAACGTCCGGCTCAAGGCCGTCTGGCGCAGGATCGCGCCTTCCCGCAACGCTGCCCCGTCCGGCAGCAGGTCGTTGGCGAGCGAGGGCTCCCTCGAGAGCGATGCCTTGTACTCTTCGAGGGTTGCGGAAAACGTGCGGGAAACAGGGAATCCTTCCGCCGCAATTTCAGCCGCCGGCTCGATCAGGCTTGCCCAGGGCAGCCGTCCGAAACGCTCGTGCAACGACGCCCATCCCGCGATCAGCCCCGGCACCGTGGGCGACATCGGTCCGGAATCGATATCCGCACGAGACAGCTTCGACACATCGAGCGAAAAAGGTGCGTGGCCGGTGGCGTTCAGCGCAAGCGTGCTGCCGGTCGCGGCATCGTGAACAAGCGCGACACAGTCGCCTCCGATCGTGACCGCTTGCGGAAGCGTAACCGTGAGGACGGAGGCCGCGGCGACGGCCGCGTCCGCGGCGGAGCCGCCGCGTTCCAGGATGGACCATCCCGCCATCGTCGCGAGCGGATGGCCGGAGATGACCATGCCGCGCCTTCCGTAGACCGGAGGCTGCATCTCACGTTTCCGGCAAGCGCGTGCTTCGCGCCTGCGTATCGGTCGGGATCGTCACGGATTCGCGTTCAACGCCGGCCACACACGGAGGCCTTCGGCTTGTAAGCGGACCGCCTTCCTGCGCCATTCGTGTCCGCCCTTTTCACTCCACCTTGATATCTGCCGCGCGTACGATTTCCAGAGTCCGGCGGATGTCATCACGAACGAACCTGTCCACCTGCTCGCCGTTGATATTCGAGACCTGTGCGCCGATCTGCGCGAGCCTTGCCGCAAAGGCGGGGTCGTCTTTGATTTCGACGACAGCGCGCGCGAGGTCATTGACCTTGTCGCTGCCCAGGCCGGCAGGACCGAATACACCGAACCAGCCGATGACCTCGAAGTCGGGAAAGCCGCTTTCGATCATCGTCGGAACGGCCGCAAGGCCCGGTGCTCTCTGCCTCGACGTGATGGCGAGTGCCCGCAGCCGGCCATCCTTGATGAAAGGGGCGGCGACGGCAATGTTGTCGAACATGATCGGCACGCGCCCGTTCAATACATCAGGCAGCGCGGCCGAACTTCCCTTGTACGGAACGATCACCGCCTCGACGCCCGCCAGGCGCTTGAACTGTGCCGCGGCGAGATGCTGGCTCGATCCCAACCCCTGCACCGCAAACGTACCGGTGCCCGGACTCGCCTTCAGCGAGCGCACGAGTTCCTTCACGTCTCGCGCGGCGACGCTGGGATGAACGACGAGAACGTACGGCGTGGTGGCGACGATGGAAATGCCGACGAAATCCTTTTCGGTATCGAAGGGCAATCCGGGCTGAAGAATAGAATTGGCTGAGTGGGTGCTGGGCGTAAAGAGAAGGGTCGCCCCGTCTGCAGGCGCCCTGGCCACCAACCCGGCGGCAATCGAACCGGAAGCCCCGGGGCGGTTTTCGATGACGTATGTATGGTTGAGCTTCTTGCCCAATTCCATGAACAAGGCCCTCGCAATCGCGTCGGAGGCTCCCCCGGGGGGCAGGCCGACGAGCACGCGGGTGGGCGTACTGCTTGCGGCCGGCGGATTCGCCGCAACCGCACCAATCAGGACAATGGAAATGCCAAACATCCCGATCAAACGAGCAACGAATCTAACCATCGCTGCCACCCCCTTGATTCCGATACTCCCGATGCTATAGTCATCTGCACGCAAGTCAAGGGCCCGACGCGATGCCAGCCGTTCCATTAGCTTCACGTCCGCGCGCGAGGATGTGCCATCTCCCGACGCCAATTGAGCCGCTAGAGAGGCTTTCAGCCCATCTCTGCGGTCCGCGCATTTATGTGAAGCGTGACGATGCCACGGGGTTGGCCTTTGGCGGCAACAAGGCGCGCAAGTTGGAATTCATCATTGGCGACGCACAGAGCGCGGGCGCGGACACGCTGCTAACCGCCGCGGGGATCCAGTCGAATCATGCGCGGCAGACTGCGGCGGCCGCCGCGCGGTTCGGCATGCAGGCGGAATTGATTCTGGCGCGTATGGTTTCCTTTCGCTCCTCCGACTATGAAGTCTCCGGCAACGTGTTGCTCGACCGGTTGCTTGGCGCGACGACGTATTTCGTTGACCGCGGAGCCGACGTGCGTAAACTGCTGGAGGACCTGGCGGACAAAGCGCGCGCGAGGAACCGCCGGCCCTACATCGTTCCGTTCGGAGGCTCGGCGCCTCCCGGGACGTTTGGATACGTCGCGGCCGCCCTCGAGATCATGCAACAGTCTAAGTCTGCAGGGTTGAGATTCGATCATGTGGTGCATGCAAGCGGCAGCGGCGGCACACAGGCGGGTCTCGTCTGCGGATTTTCTTCCGTTGGACGCGGGGCTCCGAAAGTCCACGGCATCAGTGTTCTCGCGAAAGAGATGAAATATCGTGACGAAGTAGCAGAGCTGGCGTCGCTTACCGCGGCGGAACTCGGCCTGCCAGATGTGCCCGACGAGGCAACCGTGGTGGAGTTCGATCATGTTGGCGAGGCTTATGGCCTGCCGACGCAGGCAATGATTGAGGCGGTATCGCTCGTGGCGCGGCTCGAGGGCATCCTGCTCGATCCCGTTTACACCGGCAAGGCGTTCGCGGGGATGATCGCGATGATCAAGGGCGGGCGGTTCCGTCGCGACGAGACCATTCTCTTCGTTCACACGGGCGGCACGCCCGCGCTGTTTCCATATCGCGAGGTCTTCGATTCGGCCGCGGCAATGCCGCAGGAAATCGCGCCGTCGTAACACTCCGCCGAGAGCAGCCGTTCCGGGTCGGCACGGCCTAGCTGCGAGGTCTGCCCGTCGCCGCTATACGGCCGATCGTTTCCTGCTTGCCGAACGCTCGGGCGCCTGTCCGCCGTGGCCCTCCGACAAGAAGATGTCGCCGTTCGGCACACCCACGATGCTCGTCGGCTCGGCCAGCGTATCCGGCGGGTTCCCCGCCACGCCCGGCTTGCCGAGGTTCGGCAAGTTAACGCTCCACCACTGACTTCAGCAGTCCGGCGCACGCCAAGAGCAGTCCGACTCCCCCGATGGCCGCCGCGAAAACGGCAAAACCCCAGACAAGCCAGAACGATTTGATCTTTGCCTTTTGGGGATCCGAGGGGTCGTACGCAACTGGCACCTGTCCGCCTTTTATATAGGACGGTGAATTTGTCGAAACGCCGGATGCAAATTCGATCTGCTCGCCAGATTCAGTCGAGAATCGTACGACCGGACGAAACATCGTGTTGATCGTGCGGAACCCATCGCTGTCGGTTTCCACGGATTCTTCCCTGAGTACATCCGTAACGATGCCGACGGTCGTCACCGCGCCCTCGAGGAATGTACGGGCGCGGATGTAGAGCCAGCCGGCCACGCCCAGGCAGGCGAGGCTTACGAGCAGCAACAGCCACCAAGCAATCATTTAATCTCTCCCTAAAAAAGTTGCACAAGCACCAATGTTTGGTCCCCTGATTTGCATTCCGAATCAAAAAATTGAGGTCTGACCCTGTTTATTTTTCCGATTGATATCCGCGACTTTCAGGGTAGCAGCGCCAACCCTTTCGGCGTAAGACGGAATCGCCGGTCGGCCGTGGCCGCCGCGACGTCCGAATGCGTGACCAGGATCGCCGCCGCCCCATGTTCCTTGACCTGCACCCGGAACAACTCCAGCACCTGCCGTGCGTTATCGGGATCCAGGTTTCCGGTCGGCTCATCGGCCAATACCAGCTTTGGATTGCCAACCAGCGCCCGCGCAATCGCCACTCTCTGCAATTCTCCCCCCGAGAGCTCCCGCGGCATGCTCGCCTCACGTCCGGCCAACCCCACCGAAGCAACAGCTGCGACCGCCCTCGCCTCCACTTCAACTCGCTGGACCTGCCTCAAAGCCAACGGCAATCCCACGTTCTGCGCGACGCCAAGATGCGGCAGCACATGGAAAGCCTGGAACACGAACCCGAAGTGATCGCGGCGCAATAGCGTCAACTCATCGTCATCGAGCCCGGTCAGCTCACGCCCTTCGAACCGTATGCTTCCCCCATCCGAAGGCTCCAGCCCCGCGATGATATTCAACAGCGTCGACTTGCCCGACCCCGAATCCCCGAGGATCGCGACATAATCCCCTGCTGACATTTCAAGTCTCACCCCTGAGAACAGGAGCCGATCTCCGAAAGACTTCCTGACATCGTTAAGCTCGAGCACCGCTTTTTCCCTTACACGCCCAGGTAGCGCAAATGCACTTCGGGCCGGGCGCGCAGCTCGGCCGCCGGTCCCGAATACACCACCTCGCCCTTGACCAGGATCACGTTGCGGTCGGTGATCGCATTCACCGCGCGGAAATTCTTGTCCACGATGACCGTGGCAATGCCGGACGCCTTGATGACGCCG
>JBBQNG010000033.1:0-23963 GCA_038329645.1 Burkholderiales bacterium | reverse complement strand
ATCGCCAGGGACGCGACCGGTTTGTCGAGTGGTGCAAGGCTGCAGGCATGTCCATTCGGGTAGATGCGATCGGCAATATCTTTGCCCGGCGCGCAGGCACCGACAGTTCGCTGCCGCCGGTCATGACCGGCAGCCACCTCGACACCCAGCCATCGGGGGGCAAGTTCGACGGGGCCTACGGCGTGCTCGCCGGACTGGAGGTCGTGCGCAGGCTGAACGAGCTCGGCATCCAGACCCGCGCGCCGATCGAAGTCGCCTGCTGGACCAACGAAGAAGGTTCCAGGTTCGTGCCGACGATGATGGGCTCGGGCGTGTTCGCTTCCATCTACTCGGCCGACCAGATGCATGCGCAAAAGGACGTCGACGGCGTGAGCGTCGGCGACGCCCTCACACAAATCGGCTACCGTGGCGATGCCAAACCCATCAAGGTGGGCGCCTATTTCGAGGCGCACATCGAGCAGGGCCCGGTGCTGGAGAACACCAAGACCACCATCGGCGCGGTACAGGGCGCGCTCGGGCAGCGCTGGTTCGACGTCGAGATCGTCGGACAGGATTCGCACGCCGGTCCCACGCCCATGGAGCTGCGCAAAGATGCGCTGCTCGCCGCGAGCCGTCTGGTGATCGAAACCAACCGCGTGGCGCGCACCTATCCGGACAACGCGCGTGCGACGGTCGGGCATCTGCGCGTGTCGCCGAACTCGCGCAACGTCGTGCCCGGCGCGGTCAGCATGACGCTCGATGTGAGGAACGCCAGGGACGAGACGCTCCTCGCCATGGTCGCGGACCTGCGCAAGTCCGCCGGGGCGATCGAGGCCGAGTGCCGCGTGACGATCGACGTGAAGGAAGTGCTGTACTTCGCGCCCAGCCATTTCGACCCCAAGCTTGTCGAAAGCGTGCGCGCTTCGGCAAAGGCCCTCGGGCTTTCGTGCCGCGACATCGTGAGCGGCGCGGCGCACGATGCCGTATACCTGAATCGTGTCGCGCCGACGGCGATGATCTTCGTGCCGTGCGAAGGCGGCCTTTCGCACAACGAACTGGAAAATGCCCGCCCCGACGAGATCGCCGCCGGGGCGAGCGTGCTCATCAACGCAATGGTTGCCGCGGCGGTCGTCGCCGGGGAAGCCAGGGCAGCCTGAGAGAAAAGGAAAGAAAATGAACGATCGCGCCGGCAATGCAGTGGATCTCGAACGCAGTGCCTTTTTCATGCCGTACACGGCGAACCGGGAGTTCAAGAAGGCCCCGCGCCTGCTCGAGCGCGCCGAGGGCATGTACTACTGGACGCCCGAGGGGCGCAAAATCCTCGACGGCACCGCCGGCCTGTGGTGCGTGAACGCGGGCCATTGCCGCCCGAAGATCGCCGAGGCCATCGCCGCGCAGGCGAGGAAGCTCGACTTCGCGCCTTCGTTCCAGATGGGCCACCCGATCGCGTTCGAATTCGCCGATCGCCTCTCGGCCATCGCGCCCAAGGGCGTGGGCCGCGTGTTCTACACCAACTCGGGTTCGGAATCGGCAGACACTGCGCTCAAGATTGCGCTGGCCTACCATCGCGTGCGCGGCGAGGCCGGCCGCTTCCGCCTGATCGGCCGCGAGCGCGGCTACCACGGAGTCAACTTCGGCGGGATGTCGGTGGGAGGCATCGTCGGCAACCGCAAGACCTTCGGCACGGCGATGCTTCCCGGCGTGGACCATATCCGCCATACGCATGATCCGGTGCGCAACCTCATGACCCGCGGGCAGCCGGAGCACGGGGTGGAGTTCGCCGACGACCTCGAGCGGCTGGTCGCCCTGCACGACGCATCGTCGATCGCCGCGGTGATCGTCGAGCCCGTGGCCGGCTCGACGGGCGTGCTGATCCCGCCCAAGGGATACCTCGAGCGCCTGCGCCAGATTTGCACGAAGCATGGCATCCTGCTGATATTCGATGAGGTGATCACGGGCTTCGGACGTCTGGGCAAGCCTTTCGCGGCGGACTACTTCGGCGTGAAGCCGGACATGATCACCACCGCCAAGGGGATTACGAACGGCACGATCCCGATGGGGGCGGTGCTGATCTCGGATGCGATCTACGAGACGTTCATGAAAGGCCCGGAGGGCATGGAGTTCTTCCACGGCTACACCTACTCGGGACACCCGATGGCTTGCGCTGCCGGAATCGCGACCCTGGATGTCTACGCGGAAGAAGGCCTGCTCACGCGCGCGGCGGCGCTGGCGAAGTACTGGGAAGACGCGATCTGGCAACTGAAAGGTTCGAAGCACGTGATCGACCTGCGCGTCATCGGCCTGATGGGCGGCATCGAGCTGCAATCCCGGGAGGGAGCGGCCGGCAAACGAGCCTTCGAGGCGTTCACCAAGGCGTTCGACAAGGGCGTGCTGATCCGCGTCACCAGCGACACCATCGCCGTTTCACCGCCGCTCATCGCCGAGAAGGCGCAGATCGACCAGATTGTCAGCACGATCGCAGAAGTGCTCGCGACCGTAGCGTAGGCATACAGGCCATGACAACAGAAAATCTGCCCGGCAGCATCCCGGCGGCGCCCGATTCGCTCAAGCAGATCACCCAGGTCGTGTATGCGCTGCAGGCCGCGTCGTTCCTGACCGGGCTATCGCTCATCGCCGCCATCATCGTCAACTATGTGAAGCGTGAGGACGTGGCCGGAACGCTGTATGAATCCCACTTCAGGTGGCAGATGCGCACTTTCTGGTTCATGCTGCTGTGGGCAGTGCTCGGCATGCTGCTGACGGTGGTCGTCGTTGGATTTGCGATCCTTGCCGCCGCCGGGGTCTGGTTCATCTACCGCGTTGTCAAGGGATGGCTCAGGCTGTCCGAAGGCAAACCGATGTACACAGACACGCCGAAGTAGCTGGCGAAGCAATCCGCGAAAGAGTAGGCCTGCAGCCGGGGAGTTGTCCTCCGGCGCCTACTTCGTTGCCGTGCGCACCACCCCGAGCCTGCCGCCGCGCGCGGGCTGGCGCAGCCGCGGCGGCGCGACCATGTCGCGCACGAAATTGGGCAGTGCGAAAACGGCTTCGTGGGTCTCGCCGTTGTAGTACTGCAGCTGGATCAACTTGCGGTGTTCGATCCGGCGGTCTATCTCGTCGGCCGTAAAGGACTTCGGGTCGAGCTTGTCCGAGGCGCACGCCATGGCCCAGAGGGAGCCGTAGAGCGGCACGAACATCGTGTAAGGCCGAACAATTCGGAAGACCGAGTTGAGGCGGCCCGAAATCTCGGCGACCTGCGCCGCCTGTGCCGCGGGGGAGCCCAGGTGCAGCGTGAGCGCGCCGCCGGGCGCGAGAATCGCGCGGCACTGCTGGAAGAACTCGGTCGTGTAAAGCGGCTCGGCGGGGCCCATCGGGTCGTTGAGGTCGAGCACGACCAGGTCGAATTTCTCCGTCGTCTCGCGCACGAAGCGCAGGCCGTCGTCGATCAGCACCCTCAGCTTGGGGTTGTCGAACACGCCGTTGTGCACGGCACCGAAGTATTCCTTGGCGACGCGGATGACTTCCTCGTCGATCTCCACCATCGTGACCTGCTCGACCGACGGGTGCTTGAGCACTTCCTCCGAGGAGCCGCCGTCGCCGCCGCCGATAATGAGCACTTTCTTCGGGCCGGCGTGCGCGGTGGCGGCCGGGTGGATGAGGTTCTCGTGGTAGACGAACTCGTCCTTCTCGGAGGTCATGTTGAACCCGTCGAGGCGGAACAGCTTGCCGAAATGCGGGGTGTCGTAGATCGACAGCTTCTGGAACTTGGTCTGCCACTCGCCGATCTGGCGCGTGGCCTTGATGTAGAAGCCCGTGGACGCGTTCAGCGGTTCCATGAGCCTGTGCTCGCCGCGGTCGATTTCGTGGGTCGCGGCCTCCGAAGGCTGGAAATGGTCGACCAGGGCGCGGAACAGCGCGCGCGCCTTCTCGCTGTTATCGCCGCTGAAGTTGCACACGTAGATGTCGAGCGTGAGGCCGCTGCGCTCCGGCCAAGTGTGGATTGCAAGGTGGGATTCGGCGAGGACCACCGTTCCCGTGAATCCCGACCCCTCGAACTGGCGGAAGGTCGAATCCATGATTGTGAGGCCGGAATCGCGCACCATCTGCAGGCACTGCTCGCGGAAACGCTCGCCGTCGAGCAGGATTTTCGGATCGCAGCGACAACCGCTCAGGTCGCCGATCAGGTGCAGACCGTTCATCTTCGTTCCCCTCCGTAAAACGCGAAGGCGCAACCCGGTGCCCGTTACAGGCTGCGCTCCAGGGTGCGCCTCACAATTCGCCTTGCGGCCAAAAAACGAAAACCGTGCACTTCGTGCAGGACCTCTCTTGGGCCGCCCCTCGCCGGCTCATGCCGGCGCGAGGACTGTCACCCGCTCAATGCTTTTATATGCTGCTCGCAAACACTTTTTTCAAGTCCGGCGTCAGATTTCGGTGCGCATCCTTTCGGCTGCGGCATCGATCAAACGGCGGGCGATCGATATTTTACTTGGAAGTTTAGGCAATTGGAAGACATCGAACCACTCGGCGGCCTCGATTTCGGTCTCCTGCGGGTGGATCTCGCCGCCAGCGTAGTCGCAGAAAAACGCGATCATGAGCGAATTCGGGAAGGGCCAGGGCTGGCTGGCGAAATAGCGAACATTCGTGACTTCGATGCCGACCTCCTCCAGCACCTCGCGCGCAATGCATTGCTCAAGCGTCTCGCCCGGCTCGACAAAGCCGGCCAGCGCGCTGAACATTCCCGGCGGGAAATGCGGGCTGCGGCCCAGCAGCATTTGGCGGCCGCGGCCGACCAGGGCCATCACCGCGGGTGAGATCTTCGGGTAGAACGTCAGCCGGCAGGCAGGGCAGACGCGGCCGCGCTCCTCGGTCTTCGATTCGGTCGCGCCGCCGCAGCGGCCGCAGAACTGGTGGTTGCGGTCCCAGTCAACCAGCTGCACCGCGCGACCCGCAAGTGCGAAGTGGGAGTCCTCGAGCACGGAGAAAAGCGTGCGCAGGCCCTGCCAGGACATTCCCGCGGGCGGCTCCGACCCGCGCGGTGCTTCGGCCGCATACAAATGCGATCCGCCAAGCGTTCCGAGATAAAGCGTGCGCACGGGCTCTATGCCCAGCGACGCCAGACCGCTTGCGTAAGGCAGGCGCGCCCAACTGGGGCGGGCTTTGACGCGCAGGTCGTCGGTCGGGTCGGACGACGGCGGCCCCATTTCGACCAGCAGCTGGTCGCCGCGGAAGACGAACCAGTGGGCGTCGCCGTCGGATTCGGGCGACACGAGGTGGGCGTAATTGTCCGGGCTTGTGAAAGGCATGGTCATGATGGCCGCCAGTTTAATGCGTGTTTCATCGCACGGACCGGGCCTGGGAGGCCATTGGCTATAATTCGGCCCTCGTTTCCCGCCGAATTCCCACGGAGTGCCATGGATTCCCAAGCGTCGCTGAAAGCTACGGATGGCGACCTCGCCAATGCCATCCGCTTCCTCTCCATGGACGCCGTGCAGGCCGCCAATTCCGGCCACCCGGGCATGCCGATGGGCATGGCGGAGATCGCGGTGGCGCTCTGGACCCGGCACCTGCGGCATAACCCGGCGAATCCGCACTGGGCCAACCGCGACCGCTTCGTGCTGTCGAACGGGCATGGATCGATGCTGCTGTATTCGGTGCTTCACCTGACTGGGTACAACCTGCCTATGGAGGAGCTGAAGCGCTTCCGGCAACTGCATTCGAAGACGCCCGGCCACCCTGAGGTGGGTGTTACCCCGGGAGTCGAAACCACGACCGGGCCGCTCGGCCAGGGCATCTCGAACGCGGTCGGCATGGCGATCGCCGAAAGGCTCCTCGCCACCGAATTCAACAAGCCCGGACACGAGATCGTCGATCACCATACCTATTCGTTCCTCGGCGATGGCTGCATGATGGAAGGCATCTCGCACGAATCGTGCGCGCTCGCAGGGACGCTCGGCCTCGGCAAGCTGATCGCGTTCTACGACGACAACCAGATCTCGATCGACTCGGAGAAGGGCAACATCAAGAGCTGGTACACCGACGACGTGCCCAAGCGGTTCGCGGCCTACAACTGGCATGTGGTCCCGAACGTCGATGGCAACGATGTCGACACCGTGAATCGCGCTATCGGCAAGGCCAAGCGCGTGACGGACCGTCCGAGCCTGATCTGCTGCAAAACCATCATCGGCAAGGGCGCGCCGACAAAAGCGAATACCGGAAGCGCGCATGGCGCGCCGCTCGGCGACAAGGAGGTCGCGGCCACGCGCGAGGCGCTGGGCTGGAAATACCCGCCGTTCGTTATCCCGGAGGCGATCTACCAAGGCTGGAACGCCAAGCGCAAAGGTGCGCGCCGCGAATCCGAATGGAAGAAGCAGTTCGCGGCCTACGCCCAGGCCTTCCCGGCCGAGGCGGCCGAGTTCAAGCGGCGCATGGCGGGCGACCTGCCGCCGGACTTTGCGTCGAAGCGTGACGCGATGATCGCGGCCGCGAACGCGAAGGCCGAAACTATAGCCACCCGCAAGGCATCGCAGAACGCCATCGAAACCATCGCGCCTGCATTGCCCGAGCTCTTCGGCGGCTCTGCGGACCTGGCCGGCTCCAACCTGACGATGTGGTCGGGCTCCAAGCCGATCGCCAGGGAGGGCGGCGGCAATTACCTCTTCTACGGCGTGCGCGAATTCGGCATGTCCGCGATCATGAACGGCATCGCGTTGCACGGCGGATACATTCCCTATGGCGGGACGTTCCTCACTTTCTCCGACTACGCACGCAATGCGCTGCGCCTGGCCTCCTTAATGAAGCTGCGCGCGATCTGGGTGTTTACGCACGATTCGATCGGCCTGGGCGAGGACGGCCCGACGCACCAGGCGGTGGAACATGCGGCGAGCCTGCGGCTGATGCCGGGCCTCGACGTATGGCGCCCTTGCGATACGGTCGAATCGGCCGTTGCGTGGGGGGGCGCGATCGAGCGCAAGGATGGGCCGAGCGCTCTCCTGTTTTCGCGCCAGAACGTTGCTTTCTGCCTGCGTGACGAGGCGACCCTCGGCAACGTGAAGCATGGCGGTTACGTGCTGTCGGACGCGGCCGATGCGAAAGCCGCGATCCTCGCTACCGGCTCGGAAGTGCCGCTTGCACTGGCCGCGCAGAAGCAGCTGGCCGAAGCCGGGATTGCCGCACGCGTGGTTTCCATGCCTTCGACCAGCGTGTTCGACCGGCAGGACGACGCGTATCGCGCATCCGTGCTGCCCAAGGGCATGGCGCGTGTCGCGGTCGAGGCGGGCGTCACGGACTTCTGGCGCAAGTACGTCGGGCTGGACGGCGCGGTGGTGGGGCTTGACCGGTACGGCGAGTCGGCGCCGGCCCCCGAGCTGTTCAAATTCTTCGCAATCACCGCCGAGGCCGTCACGGCGGCGGTGAAGCAGGTTTTGTCCCCGCGTTAATCCGCGTCAATCAATCGGGAGCTGCAAGAATGGCACTCAAGGTAGCAATCAACGGCTACGGCCGCATCGGCCGCAACATCCTCCGCGCGCACTACGAGGGGGGCAAGAAGCATGACCTGCAGATCGTCGCGATCAACGATCTCGGCAACGCCGAAACCAATGCGCACCTCACGAAATACGATACGGCCCACGGCAAATTTCCCGGCACCGTGACAGTGGACGGAGAGTACATGGTGGTCAACGGCGACAAGATCCGGGTCTGCGCGAAGCGCAATCCGGCCGAGTTGCCGTGGAAAGAGATGGGCATTGACGTGGTGCTCGAATGCACGGGCCTGTTCACGAGCAAGGAAAAGGCCGGCGCCCACATCGCCGCCGGCGCGAAGAAGGTGATCATCTCGGCCCCGGGGGGCAAGGATGTCGACGGCACCGTGGTGTACGGCGTGAACCACAACACGCTCAAGGCTTCGCACACGGTGATATCGAATGCATCGTGCACGACCAACTGCCTCGCGCCGATGGCGAAGGTGCTGAACGACAAGATCGGCATCGTCGCGGGCCTCATGACCACCATCCACGCGTATACCAACGACCAGGTGCTCACCGACGTGTACCACGAGGACCTGCGCCGGGCGCGCTCGGCCACCATGTCGATGATCCCGACCAAGACGGGCGCCGCCGCCGCGGTGGGACTCGTGCTGCCTGAACTGAACGGCAAGCTCGACGGCTACGCGATGCGCGTGCCGACCATCAACGTGTCGATCGTCGACCTCACCTTCAGCGCAAAGCGCGCAACCAGCGTCGATGAGATCAACGGCTGCATGCAAGAGGCCGCCGGAGGCGCGATGAAAGGCATTCTCGAATATACAAAAGAGCTGCTCGTTTCCGTCGACTACAACCATAACCCGGCATCGTGCATTTTCGACGCCACGCTCACCAAGGTGGCCGAAGGCACGCTGGTGAAAGTGGGCGGCTGGTACGACAATGAGTGGGGCTTCTCCAACCGCATGCTGGACACGACCATCGCATTCATGAGCGCGAAGTAACGGTCAGCGCAGCGTCGTGAAATTCCTGCGCATGGTCGACCTCGACCTGAAGGACAAGCGCGTCCTCGTCAGGGTCGATTTCAACGTGCCGTTCCAGGACGGCCGCATCACCGAGGACACCCGCATCCGGGCGGCGTTGCCGGGCATCAAGCACGCGCTCGCCCAGGGCGCCCGGCTGATGCTCGTGTCGCACCTGGGCCGGCCCAAGGAAGGCAAGTTCGAGGAGTCCGAGTCGCTTGCACCCGTGGCCAAGCACCTGTCGCGCCTGCTGGGTGTTGACGTGCCGCTGGTCCACGACTGGGTCGAAGGCAAGTTCGCTCCCGTGCAGCCCGGCAAGGTGGTGATGCTTGAGAACTGCCGCTTCAACGTCGGCGAGAAAAAAGACGACGAGGCGTTGTCGAAAAAGATCGCCGCGTTGTGCGACATCTACGTGAACGATGCATTCGGCACGGCTCACCGCGCCGAGGCGACCACGCACGGCGTGGCGCGTTTCGCGCCGGTGGCCTGCGCGGGGCCGCTGCTCGCCGCGGAGCTGGACGCGCTGGGAAAAGCGCTTGCGCATCCGGCTCGGCCGCTCGTGGCGATCGTGGCGGGCTCCAAGGTTTCGACCAAGCTCACGATCCTTGCGGAACTCGCCGCTAAGGTCGACCAGCTGATCGTCGGGGGCGGGATCGCGAATACCTTCCTGCTGGCGGCCGGCAGCCGGATCGGCAAGTCGCTGGCCGAGCCCGACCTGACCGCGGAGGCGAGCAAGGTCATGGCCATTCTGATGGCCAAGGGCGGCGGCATCCCGTTGCCGATCGACGTAGTCTGCGCGAAGGAGTTTTCCGCCACCGCGAAAGCCGAAACCAAGCCGATCCGCGACGTGGCGCCGGACGACCTGATCCTGGACATCGGCCCGCAGAGCGCAGCGGCCCTGGCGGCAATCGTGAAAAAGGCGGGGACGGTGGTGTGGAACGGGCCCGTCGGGGTGTTCGAATTCGACCAGTTCGGCGGCGGCACTGAGACGCTTGCTCATGCGATTGCGGATTCGAAGGCCTATTCGATCGCCGGCGGGGGCGATACGCTTGCGGCGATCGCCAAGTACGGCGTCACCGACAGGATCTCCTACATATCGACCGGGGGCGGCGCTTTCCTCGAATTCCTCGAAGGCAAGACCCTTCCCGCAGTCGCCGCGCTGGAAGCGCGCGCGGCGGGATGATTTGTTGAAATTGGAAAAGAACATGACAGAAGATCCGAACAGCGCGCGGATCTTAGGATAATAAAGTTTTACTTTCTTATACGCCGTGAAGCGAATTGTCAAAGAGAGGAGAGCCGCGATGTGGGATGCACTCTGGCTAAACATTCCGGTGGCGACCATGGCCGGCGATACACCTTTCGGCCTGATCGGCGAAGGCGCGGTGGCCGCTGAAGGCGGCAGGATTGCCTGGGTAGGCGCGCAAGCCGCCCTGCCCGGGGAGCCGAAAGCGCTCGCGCGCAAGGTCCATGACGGCCAGGGCCATCTGCTCACGCCCGGCCTGGTCGACCCGCATACGCATATCGTCTACGGCGGCGACGGGGTCAGCGATTTCGAGCTGCTTACCCAGGGGGGCACGCGCGACCAGATGATCGCGGCCGGCGGTGGCGTGCCCGGCCTCGTGCGCAAGACCCGCGCGGCCGGCGAAGAAGAGCTCTACGCCGTGAGCGAAAAGCGCGTCAAGCAGCTCATGGCGCATGGCGTCACCACGATGGAGAGCAAGTCGGGCGCGGGGCTGGACCTCGAGTCCGAGATGCGCTCGATGCGCGTCAGCCGAAAGCTGGGGCAAAACCTACCGTTGACCGTGGTTTCCACTTTCCTCGGCGCCCATGCCGTGGGGCCGGAGTACGAGGGGCGCCATGACGAATACGTCGAAATGCTCTGCGACACGATCCTGCCGGCGGCGATCCGCGAAGGACTGGTCGACGCCGTCGACGGCTTTTGCGATCCCACGGGATTCAACCACGCCCAGATCACCCGGCTCTTCGAGGCGGCCACCGCCAACGGGCTGCCGGTGAAGCTGCACTCGGAACAGTACCGCGACTACAAGGCCGCCGACCTGGTCGCCAAATTCCGCGGCTTGTCGGCCGACCATCTCGAATTCGCATCCGAATCGACGATCCGCGCGCTTGCCGACGCAGGCGTCGTGGGCACCCTCCTGCCGGGGGCGCATTTCACCATGGGCGAGACGCATCGTCCCGAGGTCGGGCTGATGCGAAAGTACGGCTTGCCGATGGCGCTGGCCACCAACTGCAATCCGGTCAGCTCGAACACCATGTCCCCGCCGATGATGATGAACATGGCCTGCCGCCTGTTCGGCCTCACGACCGAGGAGGCGTTTGCTGCCTTTACGCGGGTGAGCGCGCGTGCGCTGGGCATGCACGACCGCGGCACGATCGAAGTCGGCAAGGTGGCCGACCTGGCGCTGTGGGATGCCCGCTATCCCGGCGAGATCGCCGCGGCCATCGCGCAGAATCCCTGCCTCGCGGTGATCAAGGGCGGCGCGGTGGTCTACGAAGCCGCACCCATCACAATCCGCAAGAATTAGGCTTACTTTTTCTCGATATTCCAGTAGAGCCGCGCGGGGCTCTTCAGCACGCCGACCAGGCGCTTGTGGTAAGCGATGTTCTCGACGTACTGGCCAAGCGGCACGTAGGTGACGACCTGCATGTGGCGCGCCTGGATCTCGTCGGTGAGCTTTTTCCTTGCCGCGGGGTCGGAAGACTTGGCCCAGTCCAGGCGCAGCTTTTCCAGGCGCTCGTCGCAGGGCCAGCCGAAGAGCGCCTTGTCGCACGCAGTGCCCGCATAGGCGTTGACCAGCGGGTCGCTCATGCCGCTTACCAGCGCCGCAGTCAGGAACACGTTCCATCCGCCGGCGGACGGGGCGTCCTTCTTGGAGCGCCGCGCAGTGAGCGTGGCGAAATCCATCGCCTGCGCCTGCACGTTCAGGCCGACCGCCTTGAGCTGCTCGGCCGCGACGAGGTTCATGTAGTGTAGGAACGAAATATCGACGGCATCGAGCAGGATCACCGGCTCGCCCTTGTAGCCGGATTCCTGCAGGAGTTGCTTCGCCTTTGCGATGTTCTGGGCTTTGAGCGCATCGCTGCCGGCTGCGGATTCGTTCGGCCCGCCGCAGCCGAACATGGCCACGCAGCGCTTCCAGTTCTGCGGGTCGCCGAACGCGGCGAGCATGTAGTCCGCCTGGTTGGTCGCGTACAGCATCGCTTCGCGAGCCTTGGGATTGTTGAACGGCGGGTGCAGGTGGTTTAGCCGCATGAACGCTATGCTGCCGAGGCGGTCCGAATTGGTGATGACGATATTCGGGCTCTGGCGCAGGAGCTTGAGCAGGTCCGGCGGAGGCAGCTCGAAGAGGTCCACTTCGCCCGCATTGAGCGCGGCAATTGCGGTCGCAGGATCGGGGATCAGGATCCACTCCACCCGGTCGACCTTCACCACCTTGCCGCCGGCGGCCATGCTGGCCGGCTCCTTCCGCGGCACGTAGTCGGTGTTCTTCAGGTACACCACCTTGTTGCCCGGCACCCACTCGGCCTTGGAGAACTTGAAGGGGCCTGAGCCGATAACCTCGGTGATCTGCTGGAACGGATCGGTGTTGGCGAGGCGCTCCGGCATCATGAACGGCACGATGCTGTCGATCTTGCCCAAGGCATCGAGGACAAACCCGACCGGCTCGCGCAGGACCATTCGGAAGGTCTTGTCGTTGACGGCCTCGATCTTGGTCACGAAGCTCATGAGCGTGCCGCCCATGACGTCGCGCTTGCCCCAGCGGTTGAGGGACGCGATGCAGTCGGCCGAGCGAACCGGCTGGCCGTCATGCCATTTGAGGCCGTCGCGCAGCGTGAATGTGTAGGTGAGCCGGTCAGCGCTCACTTCCCAGCGCTCGACCATCTGCGGCTGGGGCTTGAGGTTCTCGTCGAGGGAGAACAGCGTGTCGAAAACCATGTAGCCGTGGTTGCGTGTCGTGTAGGCCGTCGTCCAGATCGGGTCGAGGACCTTGAGGTCGGTGATCGGCACGGCGCGCAGCACGCTTTGGGCGTTTGCGGGGCCTGCGGCAAGCGCCGCGGCAAGCATGAGGATCCTGGCGAAATGCATGGTGATCTCCCTGTGAGTTCGAACGGGGCACGGCCCCGTTATGACTACCGTAGGACTACGGGTATGACTACTTCCACGTCGAATTCGACCAGCATGTCGGCCATCGCGAGGCCCGATACGATCAGGCCCGTGCCGCAAGGCGCAATGCCACGCAGGTGCCTGGCCACCGTGTTGTAGACCGGCTCGCGATAGGCGCGGTCGAGCAGGTAAGTAGTGATCTTGCAGATGTGCTCGGGCTTCCCGCCGGCTTCTTCGATCAGCACCTTGAGGTTCTTCATGGCCTGGTCGGCCTGCACTGCCGGGTCGCCCTTGCCATGGAAGCGGCCCTCGAGGTCGAAGCCGGTGAGGCCGCCGAGAAACAGGTTGCGCCCGGTTGCGCGTACAGCGAGCGAAACTTCGTAGTCGATGCTCTGGCCGGGCCAGCGGCCCGACGTATTGAAGCGGCGGAAACGATCGTGCGCCATGCGCTTGACTCTCCCCGGGCAATTGCCTGTGTCCAGAGTAGCATCCTTGCCCGCCGCCGGTCATTGTGCAACGCTTCTCCCATGAGAGAAGCCCGGGATGCGCTGAGCCGCAGGATTGACGTCGAGCGCGAGCGGCTGGTGCAGTTCTTCCAGGACTTCGTGCGCGTCGACACCTCCAACCCGCCGGGCGACACGCGGGCGGGCGCCGCCTTCATCGGCCGATTTCTCGAAGCGAACGGCATCGCGCACCGGGTGGTCGCCCCGCAGGAGACCATGCCCAACATCGTCGCGTCGATCGAGGGCGCGTCGCCAGGTCGGCATCTGGTCCTCAACGGGCATATCGACGTGTTCCCGATCGGCGATCCGGGCCGCTGGTCGCGCGACCCGCTTTGCGGTGATGTCGTGGACGACTGCGTCTTTGGCCGGGGCAGCGTCGACATGAAATGCGGGACCACCGCTTCGCTTTTCGCATTCGCGTACCTCCACGCGATTCGCGACCGCCTCAAGGGGCGGGTGACCTTGACCATCGTTTCCGATGAGGAAACCGGCGGTCGCTGGGGCAGCGGCTACCTTGTGAAAAATCACCCTGAAGTGCTGGGCGACTGCGTGCTCAATGGCGAGCCGAGCAGCCGCTATACCGTGCGTTTCGGCGAGAAGGGTATTTTCTGGCTGCGTTTCCGTGTGAAAACCCCCGGTGCGCACGCGGCATACCCGCACCTTTCGGCGAGCGCGACCAGGATTGCGGCGCGTTTCGTGCTCGAGCTCGAAAAGCTGGAGGAATTGCGCCCGGAAACGCCGCCTGCGATTGCCCGCATGCTTGCGCGCGCCGATGTGCACGAGGCCATGGAGCGCGGGCTTGGGCGGGGCGCCGTCGAAACCGCAGGACGCTTGTGCGTCAACATCGGCGTGCTGCAGGGCGGCGTGAAAGTGAACATGCTGCCCGGCGACTGCGTCATCGAGGCCGATTTCCGGCTCCCTGTCGGGCTATCGCGGGCGCGCGTGCTCGAGGAGATCCGGGCGATCGTGAGCCGCTTTCCCGAGGTGACTTTCGATGAGCCGCCGGACACGATCGATGCCACGGCTTCGGACCCGGATCACCCTATGCTGAAAATAATCCAGGACAACGCCGAGGCCTTTGCAGGGGTGCGCCCGGTGCCGGTCGTCACGCTGGGCGGGACCGACTGCCGGTTCTGGCGGGCGAAAGGGGTGCCGGCATTTGTCTATGGCTGCCTCCCGGACCGGATGGGCGCGCCCGATGAGCGCGTGCCGGTGGCCGAATTCCTCGACGTGGTGCGCGTCCACACTCTTTCGGCCTACGATTTCCTGATGCGGGCGTGAATGACGCGCAGTTCGTCGATCCATGTCTACAATGTGTGCGCATACAGGCGCATCCATTGACCGATGCATCCATTGTCCGATCAGCCACTCCGATTCCAGACCGCCCAGCAAGGAGACTCAAGTGACCCGCCCGATCCGCAATTCCAGGCGCCAGTTTCTCGCCAAGACCGGCAACATCGTCGCCGCCGGCAGCCTCGCCGCCATGCTGCCGTCGCTCGCGCGCGCGCAGGCTAAGCCTCTCACCGTGGGATTCCTGTACACAGGCGTTCGCCAGGATTACGGCTGGAACCAGTCGCACGGGGTCGCTGCTCGCCAGATCGCGCGCCTGGACGGGGTGAAGCTCCTCGAGCAGGAGAACGTGCCCGAGACCGCTGAATCCGAGAAAGTCATGGAAAGCATGATTCGACTGGACGGGGTGAAGGTGCTGTTCCCGACCTCGTTCGGGTTCTGGCCGTTCATCATGAAGACGGCGCCGAAGTTTCCCGAGGTGCTGTTTGTGCATGCGGGCGGGCTGTGGAAGGACGGCGACCCGAAGAACACCATCGGGTACCGCGGGTACATGGAAGAACCCCATTACCTCAGCGGCATCGCTGCGGGCCGCATGAGCAAGACGGGCAAGATCGGCTTCATTGGCGCTAAACCGCTTTACTTCATTTTCAACAACTGCAACGGTTTCATCCTTGGCGCGCGCTCGGTCAACCCGAAAGCCACCTGCCAGGTGGTGATCACGGGCGACTGGAACAACCCGGTGAAGGAGGCCGAGGCGGTCAACAGCCTGGTCGACCAGGGGGTCGATGTCATCGTCGGGAACTGCGACAGCCCGAAGGTGGTGATCGAAACCGCGGAGCGCCGCGGCATCTACTCCTGCGGATACCACACCGACCTTTCGGCGCTCGCGCCGAAAGGATTCCTGACCGGGGCCGAGTGGAACTGGGGCAAGGGCGCGGAATTCGTGCGCGCCTGGCAAACCCAGGGCCCGTATCCAAACTTGCTGCGCGGGGGTTTCAAGCGCGACATGGTGAAGCTCTCGCCGTTCGGCGCGGCGGTGCCCGAAGCGGTGCGTGCCGAAGTGCTGCGTGCGCGCCAGGCGTTCGCCGACGACAAGCTCGCCCTTTACCGCGGCCCGCTGAAGGACAACGAGGGCAATGTCGTCCTCAAGGCCGGCGAGACGATCGACAACGAAGACAACAAGTTCAAGCTCGGCGTCAAGTTCCTCGTCGAAGGCGCCATCGGGAAGACCGGCCTCGCCCGCTGATGTCCGGGCGCGCGGAAACCGCGGCGATCACCGCGGGCGCGCTGCTGGCCGCGCTGGTCTTGTTCGCGCTGTTCCTGCGCGCGAACGGTCGCGATCCGCTCGCTGTCTACTCGGTGCTCTGGCTGGGCGGGTTCGGCACGCCGTTCTCGTGGCAGGCAACCCTCACACAGGCCGCGCCGCTGATGCTCACGGCGCTCTGCCCCGCGATTCCGGCGCGCGCCGGCCTCCTCGTGATCGGCGGCGAAGGCGCGCTGGTGGCGGGCGGGGTGTTCGCAGTGCTTGCCGGGGTCGCTGCGGCGGGCCTGCCCGCAGGTGTCGTCACCGTGGTGATCTGCGCCGGGGGCGCGATTGCCGGCGCCGCATGGATCGCGATGGCCGGTGCGCTGAAGCACCTGCGCGGGGTCAACGAAACCATCTCGACACTGCTGCTCAATTACATCGCGATCGCCGTGCTCAACCACCTGGTCAGCGGCCCGATGCGCGATCCGGCCGTGTCCCTCAAGGCCACCAGCTGGCCGATCCCGCCGGGCGCCATGGTGGGGAACCTGCCTGGCATCGGCGTTCACTGGGGGCTCGCGTTCGGCGTGATCGCCTGTCTTGCCGCGTTCGCGCTGCTGAAGTACACCGTGTTCGGATTCTCGGTCGGCGTACTGGGCGGCAACGTGCGCGCCGCGCAACTGGTCGGGCTGCCGATCGGGCGCCTGACGCTGCTGGTCTGCGCTCTGGGTGGCGCCGCGGCCGGTCTGGCCGGTGCGGTTGAAATCGTCGCGGTGCACGGCGCCGCCAGCAGTTCGCTCGCGGTCGGGTTCGGGTATGGCGGCATCCTGGTCGCTTTCCTTGCGCGTCAGAATCCGCTCGCCATCATTTTTTTCGCCGTGCTCGTGGGCGGCATCTCGGCCAGCGGCGGCCTGATGCAGCGTCGCTTCGACTTGCCGGACGCTGCGACCCAGGTGCTGCAAGGCATCATCTTCGTCTGCGTGTTGGCATCGAACGCCCTGTATGGCCGCTTCAAGCCACTGCAGGCGCGCGGGGCAGCTGGATGAACCCCGGTGAACTCGGCGGTTGGGGCGTGGTGATCGCGGTGCTGGGCGGCGCGATCCGCATCTCGACCCCGTATCTGCTCGTCAGCCTTGGCGAAACCCTGACTGAAAAGAGCGGCCGGGTGAACCTTGGCCTCGAAGGCACCTTGCTGATGGGCGCGATGAGCGGCTATGGGGTGTCCTACCTGACCGGCTCGCCTTGGCTCGGTGTCGCGGCTGCCGCGGGCGCGGGCGCGGCGTTCGGCCTGCTGCACGCGGTGCTCTGCAACCTGCCGCGCGTCAATGATGTCGCGGTCGGCATCGCGTTGTTCATTCTCGGCACCGGCCTGGCCTTCTTCCTCGGCAAGGCGTTCGTGGAACCGCGTGCTCCACGGCTGCCGGTGATCGCGCTCGGCGAATGGAGCGACGTGCCCGCGATCCGCTCTGCGCTTGACGTGAGCCCGCTCTTTTTTGCAGGCATCGCGGTCGCCTTTGCGATGCGTTGGGCCTTGGCCAACACGCGATGGGGATTGATCGTGCGCGCGGTCGGCGACAATGCCGAGGCCGCCCGGACCGCGGGCTACCGGGTGAACCTCGCGCGTACGCTTGCGACGGCGGTCGGCGGCGTGTTCGCCGGGATCGCCGGTGCGTTCCTTTCGCTTGCCTACCCCGGCACCTGGGCCGAAGGCTTGTCCAGCGGCCAGGGCCTGATGGCCGTGACGCTGGTGATTTTCGCCCGTTGGAACCCGCTCAATTGCTTCTGGGTGTCGCTGCTTTTCGGCGGCGCCTCGGCACTTGGCCCCGCATTGCAGGCCGTCGGCGTCAATGCCTACTACTACCTGATCGGCGCGGCGCCGTACGCGTTGACGCTCGTCATGCTGACTATGAGTTCGTCACGCCGCCACCGGCTGGTCGGCGCGCCCGGCGAGCTCTCGATCAACCGCTAGCGCCATGCACCCGAACCCGCCGCCGCTCATCGAAGCCGAAAACATGTGCAAGCGCTTCGGCGATGTGCGTGCGCTCGACGGCGTGTCGGTGCGCTTCGAACCGGGGTCGTTTCACGCATTGCTGGGCGAGAACGGCGCGGGCAAGAGCACGCTGGTCAAGTGCCTGATGGGGTTTTACCCGGCCGATTCCGGGATCATCCGGATCGACGGTGCTGCGCGCTCGATCCGCGACCCGTGTGCCGCGAACGGCGCGGGCCTGGGGATGGTCTACCAGCACTTCACGCTGGTGCCGAACATGACCGTGGCCGAGAACCTGATCCTCGCGCGCGCCGACCTCGCTGCGGTGATCGACTGGCGTGCCGAGCGGCGGCGAATCGACGAGTTTCTCGCGCGCATGCCTTTCAGCCTCGACCCCGACGCGCTGGCCGCGTCGCTCGCCGCGGGGGAGAAGCAAAAACTCGAAATCCTGAAGCAGCTTTATCTCGGCGTGCGTGTGCTGATCCTGGACGAGCCGACCAGCGTCCTTACGCCGCAGGAGTCCGACGAGGTCCTGTCGCATGCGCGCCGCCTGGCCGACGCGGGATTGCTGACGGTCGTCCTCATCACGCACAAGTTCCGCGAGGTGCGTGCCCATGCGAGCGTAGTCACCGTGCTGCGGGGCGGCCGCAATGCCGGTGGCGGGTCCGTTGCGGCGCTCGACACCGATGCCCTGGTCGAAATGACTTTCGGTGTGCGTCCGGCCCCCGCAAGCGCTGCGCGCGCCGAGCGCCCTGCGGGAACAAACTATCTCGAGCTGCATGGGGTGTCCGCGTTGAACGACAGGGGCACGCTGGCGGTTCGCAACCTGACGCTGCACGTCGCCTCCGGCGAGATCGTCGGTGTTGCCGGCGTGTCGGGCAACGGGCAGAAGGAGCTGGTCGAGGTCCTGGCCGGACAACGCGAACCGGAGAGCGGTTCGATCCGGGTGGACGGCGCGGCCTATCGGCGCACGCGGCGCGAAATGCGGGAACGCGGCGTGTCCCTGCTCGCCGAGGAACCGCTCGTGTCGAGCTGCGTGAGGACCCTATCGGTGGCCGAGAACCTGGCGCTGCGCGATTTCGACGTGCCGCCTTACGCGCGCCCGGGGTGGCGCATCGACCGCGTGGCCATTGGGGAGCGCGCACGCGACCTGATCGGGCGTTTCAGCATCCGCTGCGCTGGACCGCACGCCCGCATGGACAGCCTCTCCGGCGGCAACGTGCAGCGTGCGGTGCTGGCGCGCGAACTGGGCGCCGAGGTGCGCCTGCTGATCGTGCAGAACCCCTGCCTCGGGCTGGACTATGCGGCGACGCGCGAGATCCGGCAACGGATCCTGGAGGCGCGCAATCGGGGCGCTGCAGTGCTGCTGTTGAGCGAAGACCTGGACGAATTGCTCGAGCTCGGCGACCGCATCGTGGTGATGCTCGAGGGGCGCCTGGTGTTCGAGACGGGACGCGAGCAGGCCGGGACAGTGGAAATCGGCAGGCACATGACCGGCCACCCGGCCGGCGTGGCGGTCGCCTGAGGGCGGGCGGGATCAGCGCGGACAATGGTTGAGCGTCGCGACAAGGTAGTCCGTAATGGGCGCGTGCTGGCAGCCGGTGCGACGCACGCAGAGCCGCTTGACCTGCTGATCACGGCCGGCCGGGTCCGCGCCATTGGCCCGCCCGGGATGGCGTCTCCCGCCGATGCCGAGTTCATCGATGCGGCGGACCGGCTGATCATTCCTGGACTGGTCAATGCGCACACGCACGCGCACGGGGGCCTGGGCAAGGGCTCGGTGGGGGAGCGCCTGTCGCTGGAGATGTTCCTGACCGGCAGCGGCGCGTTGAACGGCTCGCGCACGCTCGAGGACAAGTACCTGAGCGCCCAGTTGAGCGCCGTGGAGATGGTGCGCAAGGGCTGCACTGCGGCATACGACCTGTTCGTCGAATACCCGGTACCCTCGATCGACGGGATCGAGGCCGTCGGACGCGCCTATCGCGATGTCGGCCTGCGCGCAGTGATCGCGCCGATGATCTCCGATCGCACCCTGTACCAGGCCTATCCCGGGCTGGTGGACGCGTTGCCCGAAGCCTTACGCGACACCGCGCAGCGCGCGGCCACCGCGCCCTATGCCGAAAGCCTGCGCGCCTGCCGCGCCATCCTGCAGAACTGGCCATTCGATCGCGACCTTGTGCGGCCGGCGCTCGGCCCGACGATCCCGATGCACTGCTCGGACGATTTCCTGACCGGCTGCCGCGACCTTGCCGGCGAGTTCGCGGTGGGCATCCAGACGCACCTGGCCGAGTCGGCCACGCAGGCGGTGATCGCGAGGAAGCGCTACGGCATGAGCCTGACTGCGCATCTCGCCGGACTTGGGCTGCTGGGCGAGCGCTTCAGCGGTGCCCACGCGATCTGGATCGATCGCGACGACATGCGCCGCATCGCCGATGCCGGCGGTACGATCGCCCACAATCCGCTGAGCAACCTGCGGCTCGGTTCGGGGCTCGCCGCGGTGCGTGCAATGCTCGATTGCGGGGTCACGGTCGGAATAGGCACGGACGCCGCCAACACCTCGGATACGCAGAACATGTTCGAGGCCACGCGCCTCGCGTCCTACCTGTCGCGCATCCGCGGGCCGGATTACCGCGAATGGCTCACTGCGGCGGAAGCTTTTAGCCTGGCGACTGCGGGCAGCGCGCGTGTGCTCGGGTTCGGCGGCGAACTGGGCGCCATCGCCCCGAATGCATTTGCCGATCTCGTCTTCCTCGACCTGGGGCACATCAATTACGTTCCGCTGCGCGACGCGCTATTGCAAATGGTGAACGGCGAGAGCGGCACCGCGGTCGATGCCGTCATGGTCGACGGGCGCTTCGTGCTGCGCGACGGCAAGGTCCTCGGCGTGGACGAGGCGAAGATGCGGCGCGACGCTGAAGCGGCACGTGAACGGCTGGACCGGGCCAACCAAAGCTCGTTGCGCACGGCGCGCGCGATGGAAGACTGGGTCGGGGAGTTCTGCATCGCTCATGCGCGCTCGCCCGGCCAGCCGCATTGCCATCTTGCGGCGGATTGAATTGCTGGCCCCGTACCGGGTTACTGCAGCAGTGCTGACTGATTAGCGTCAGGCCCCGACCGAGATGACGGCGTCCTCATAGCGCCCCGCCCCCATCTGCCCTTCAGGGAAGATCTTGCGCTCGGCGATCCAGAGGAACGACTCGTCATAGACCTCCTTGGTGTAGGGCTCGAAGACGATGCGCTCCCCCGGTCCCCAGCGTCGCGTATCCATGGCGTCCCTGAACCGCTCGGGGAATTCCTTCCTGTAGTGGTGCGTATACAGCTCGGGCCGCAGGTCGATGTCGCGTTGCGCGCGGCGTAGCGCGCGGAAGTACCTGCGCAGGTCCTCCGGATCGGGCGTGCCGGTGACCATCGACGCGATCATGAAGGTGGTGTCGATGATCTTGCGGAATCCCAGCTGCTCGAGAAAATAGTATGGCCCGCTGAACACGCAGGCCGCCGGCACGGCGCGGTCGACCAATTTTTCGAGGCGGCTGAAGAGGAGGCCATCGGCGAACGAAAGCGCAATCTCTCCGATCGGCATGTACTGTTCGAGCGCCTGGAGGGTGGCGTAGTGGCTGCCCGACTGGAAGCCGACCGAGATCGGCACGCCCTTCAGGTCCTCGGGCGAGCGGATGGCGGATTCGGGCGGAACGAAGACCGCGGCCGGGGACACCGAGTAAGCGTCGCCGTAGAGCTTGCCGTGCCCGGTGGATGCGGCGACGTTCACCGTCCAGTGGCACGCGCCGCTCACGTCGCAGGCGCGGCCCTTCTCGAAGGTCTGGTAGGCGCCGGACTTGTCCGGGGTCGCATGCTTTTTGGCGGCGTCGCCAGGGCCGTAGTTGTCGCGGAACTCGTAGTCGAGCCCTTCGGCGGAGAAATATCCTTTTTCCTCGGCGACCCATTCCTGCAGCCGGAAATGCGGCGAGATCACGAACTTGGGCATGGCGGGTGGCTCCTCGATGAATGGGCTGGACCGGATCGCTCAGCGGTAAGGCCAAAGATGCTATCTTTTGAGCATGAACGCAATCCGGCAGCACGCGACAGCGGCCTTGCTGCTGGCCCTGGTTTTGTGGTCCTGCGCAGCCCCACTCCACGCCCAAAGCTATCCCTCGCGCCCGGTGCGCTTCATCGTGCCGTTCCCGCCGGGCGGCGTTACCGACCGCATGGCGAGGCTGCTCTCGCAACGCATGACCGAAAGCTGGTCGCAGCCCGTGGTGGTGGAAAACCGCCCCGGCGGCTCCGGCCTCATTGCCTGCCAGGCTGTCACCGCCGCCCCGCCCGACGGCTACACGCTGTTGATGGGCAACATCAATACCCATGCGATCAACGCGAGCCTGCTGCCAAAGCTGCCCTACGACCCGGTCAGGGACTTCGCACCGATCAGCCTGCTCGTGTCTGTTCCCAACTTGCTGGTGATTCATCCTTCGGTACCCGCCAACTCGTTTCAGGACCTCGTGGCGCTCGCAAAATCGCGCCCGGGTACGCTGAATTTCGCCTCGTCAGGCGCGGGCACTTCCAGCCACATGGCGGGTGAGCTTTTCCGCACTATGGCGAAGATCGACATTGTCCACGTTCCCTACAAGGGACCGGGACCTGCGTTGCAGGACCTGCTCGCCGGTCAGGTCAGCATGACCTTCGACACCGTATCCTCGACGCTGCCCCAGGTGCGCGCAGGGAAGCTGAAGGGACTCGCCGTCACCAGCCCGGGGCGCGCGGCCGTTGCGCCCGACCTCCCGACCGTCGCCGAATCGGGATTGCCCGGTTTCGACGTCGCGCCGTGGTTCGGCGCGCTGGCCCGTGCAGGCACACCGGCTGAAGTCATTGCGAAGCTGAATGCGGAGATGGTCAGGATCCTTGGCTTGCCGGACATTCGCGATAACCTGATGAACGTCCAAGGCATGACCGTGATTGCCGGGACTCCGGAGGCCTTTGCGCGTCATATCGAGCAGGAAACGGCGCGCTGGGCACGAATCGTCAGGGAGACGGGCGCGAAGCCCGACTGAAACGGGCCGGGTTCCTGGTGCGGACTGGCTAGCCCGCTTTCGACGCCCGGACTTCGATTCCGGCGATGCGGGCGAGTTCCTTGTGCACGCGGCTGACGCGCTCGACTTCGCCTTTGGCAGGGAAGCGCTCGTAAAAGCCCTCGGCGCGGAACGCCTTGATCTGGTCGCGCCAAGGCGAGAGGCGCTTTTCCCAGCGGTTCACACGGCCTTCGACCGGCTCGGCGTCGGCGTAAGCGAGGTCGGCGCAGACGCGGATCATCGCTTTGATGGTGACCGGCCGCGTGACCATGTAGCCCTCGTGGCCCCAGGCGTCGTCCCAGACCCGCTCGGCCGCCTTGAGGAAATCGCGCAGCATGCCGTAGTAGCGACCCGCCTCCTTGGCGCTGCCACCGGCGATCTGGATCTTGCGCCACTCGCGGTTGGTCCAGCGCTGCAGCTCGTTGAAGAGCTCCGCCTGCAGGATCCATTTGTCCTTCTGGCTGCGCCCCCCCAGGCGGTTGATGCGGTAGCGCAGCGGGCTGTCGCCCTCGCTGTACAGCGCCCCGACCATGCGGGAGGCGAACTTGCGGTGCGGCTCGGCCCAGGACACCCGCTCGTACAGGTCGACCAGGTGGCTCTTGTTGATCCGGGTCGGGGTCGAATTGATGATCACGAACATCTCGGTGGCGAAGTCTTCGCTGCGGCCGTCGAAAATCATGCAGGGACCATTGATCGCTGCGGCTTCGTCCGGCCGGTCGTCGAGGTGAAAACGCAGCGCCGCGAGGCGGTGCTGGCCGTCCACGATGAGGAATTTTTGCTGCGGCTCGGACAGATGGCCGATGCCCTCGACGCCCGCGGTGCGGAATCCGAGTTTTTCCGAGGTGAAGAGGAGGACCGTGCCGGGAATCGGCGGCTGGGTAATCGCCGTTTCGTAGAAATTCTTGAGCTGCTTGACCTTGGCCTTCGAAAGGGTGCGCTGGAACGCTTTGTCGGTGCGCTCAATCTTGGCGATGAACTGGGCGATTTCGTCGTCGGCGGAGATCTTCACCGGGGCGATTTCCTCGCCCTCGCCGTAGAAGCGGCTGATGAACCTCACCTTGCCCAGGAGGTCCTTGGCGGGAACGCTGGCGAAGTAAAAGATGCCGTCTTTTTGGCGAATCTGCGTGGCGAGCACTTGGACCTCCCCCTCCAGGTTGGGCGCGGCCGGCGCGCCGACAGGAAATATAGCCGAGTTTTGGGAGAGCGGGTACTCCGGATCGAGGAATTGCGCGGATTTATTCGCCAAGAGTGGCTCCCGGTGCGGGTTTCCGGGCAATT
>JBBQNG010000032.1:0-24153 GCA_038329645.1 Burkholderiales bacterium | reverse complement strand
CCCCATGCTCACCTCTTCCATCACCGTGCCCAATCCGACGTAGATCTCCATCATGGCCGTGACGATCATGCTCGGCGACAGGCCCATGTGCGTGATCGCATTCTTGAGGTCGCCGGGCATGGTGGTGAAATTGACAAAGTTGGCGAAGATCGTGGCCGCGATCAGCAGCGTGAACAGCATGGCCGTGGTGCGGGCCGATTCCACCAGCACCCGGAACAGGACCGCCCGCGTCAGCCGGCCGCGGGTCCAGGCAAAGAGGAATGCGCCGGACGCGCCGAAGCCGGCGCCTTCGGTGGCGGTGAAGAAACCGCCGTAGATTCCGCCCAGCACCACGATCGCCAGCAGCACCACGCCCCAGATGCCGCGCAGCGCCTGCCAGCGCTCGGGCCACGACGAGCGCCGGCCTGCGGGCGCGTATCCGGGATTGCGCAGCGTCATCACGGAGACCGCCGTCATCAGCAATGCCGCGGTGAGCAACCCAGGAATGATGCCCGCCGCGAAAAGCTTGCCGATGTTCGTCTCGGTGATGATGCCGTAGATCACCATGATGGTGGACGGCGGGATCATGATGCCAAGCGTGCCTCCGGCAGCGAGCACGCCGGGAGAGAGCGAGTCGCTGTAGCCCAGCTTTTTCATCGACGGGTAGGCCACCTTGCTCATGGTTGCCGCCGTCGCAATGGATGAGCCGCAAATGGCGCCGAAGCCCGCGCAGGCCGCAATGGTCGCGTGCGCCAGGCCGCCGCGCACGTGGCCGACGAACGCGTATGCCGCATCGAAGAGCTCATGGGCGAGGCCAGCACGCGCTACGAAGTTGCCCATCAGGATGAACAGCGGGATCACCGAGAGCGTGTAGGCGAATCCCGTCTCGTAGACCACTTGCGCGGTGCTGGCGAGCGCCGGATCCCATCCGCGCATCAGGCCGATGCCGGCGATGCCGACGCCGCCCATCGCAAAAGCCAGCGGAAAACGCAGCAGTGCGAGAACAAAAACGGCACCGAAGCCCAGCAGCGCTTCGGTCACAGCACCGAGCCTTCACCCTGAGACGGATCTGCGGGCTGGTGCGCGATCAGGGCGACGTGCACAAGGCCGGTGAGCGCACAGAGAGCGGCCATGGCGTAGATGAACGGCGCCTTGAGGAGCTTGAGCTGGGCTGTAGTCTCGCCGCTGCGCAGGAATTCGCCGCCTGTCCTCCACATCAGTACGCCGAGGGCCAGCAGCGCCAGCGCGCACGCAAGATGCACGATCGCCTTCTGCGCGCGCAGCACGGCCGCCGGGAGATAGTGGTCCAGCGAATCGAACACCACGTGTTCGCCCTTCTGGGAGACGAGCGGCAGTGCGGCGAAGATCACCGCGACCATCAGCAGCTCGGTCAGCTCGAGCGAGCCCGGGATCGAGTGATCGAGGAGCTTTCGCCCGCCGACATCGAAAAAAGTGAGCGCCATGATCGCGAACAGCGACGCTCCGGAGAGCAGGCCGCAGAAAACCTCGAGCCGATTGTGGTTCGCAGAGACTTACTTTTCCTGCTTGGCGATTTCGCTGCGGAACTCGGCCAGCACCTTGGCCGGTTCCTTGAGCCCTTTCGCGGCGGCGTCGCCCAGCCATTTTTGCTCCAGGGGCGCCGTTTTGCCCCTGACTTCGGCGAGGAACGAAGGGCTGGCCCTGACGACCTGTATGTTGCCTGCCTGCATCAGCGCCAGGCCGCGCCTGTCGACCGCATCCCAGTGGCGCCCGAAGATTCGTGCCGCCGTCTCGCCGGAAATCGCGTCGACGGCTTTTTTCTCGTCGGCGGCCAGTTTGTCGTAGCGCACTTTGTTCATGATGAACACGAAGCTCGTGTTGAACAGCCCGCCTTGGAAGAGCGTCGCATGCTTGATGATTTTCTCGAGCTTGAATGTCTCGAGGGCTTCGGCCCCGAACAACGCACCGTCCATGATGCCGCTGGAAAGCAGCTCGTAGGACTCCGGGCCCGGCTTGAGGGTGGCGTTCAGCCCCAGCGCCTTGGCGACGTCGTTGACCATGCCTCCTCCGACACGCCACTTGAGGCCCTGGAATTCCTGCACGCTGGCGACCGGACGTTTTGTATTCAGCGCGCCGCCGGGGCCGTGCGTGAAAAGCGCCAGGATTCTCGTACCCTCGTGCTCAGCAGCAAACTCCGGGTGCCTCGACGCCACCCTGTTGTAGGCGACGGAAATGGGTTCGGCATGGTTACCCAGGAAAGGCAGCTCGGCCATCTGCGTCAGGACGAAGCGGCCCGGCGTATAGCCGTTGACCGCGAACGAGACGTCCGCCAATCCGCTCTTGATCGCGTCGTAGGTGCCGGGCGGAGCGGCCACGCCGCGCGGCAGGACGTTGCACTTCATCTTCCCCGCGGTGTTCTTCTCGAGCAGGTCGCACCATTCCTTCTGGGCGACGGCGAGGATCTGGGTGGGCGAGACCCACGAAGACACGGTTAGCACGGTCTGCGCTGCGGCCTCGCCGCTCGCGAAGGCCCCGATACAGAAAAGCAGGAAAAAGCCGCGCTTCATGGCCTCAATCTCCCTTAGTGCATTCGCGGTAATAGAAAAGTAGTTGCATTACCCAAGTATTAGTATGTCGGAAATAGTTGCGTTATTCAAGTATTGCGGTATTGCGCAATGCAATCATCTACGCGAAAATCGGTTCGATTGGAGGTTACGCATGCAACAACCGCGGGCAGACGCCGCATTCCAGATCAACGAGGACGGCGGCCGCTTCCGCGTGGCGCGCTCGAGCTACACCGATCCGGCGCTCCACGCCGCCGAGATGGACGCCATCTTCTCGAAATGCTGGCTCTTTGTCGGCCACGACTCGGAACTCGCCAAGCCGAACGACTTCGCTACACGGCGGATTGCCGGCCGGCCGGTGATTTTCCTGCGCGACCGCGACGGCGTGGTGCGCTGCCTGCTCAATGTCTGCCCGCACCGCGGCGCGCAGGTCTGCCGGCAGAAAAGCGGCAGCGCCAAGCTGTTTGCCTGCATCTATCACGGCTGGGCGTTCGAGAACACCGGCAAGGTGATCAGCATCGCCGAGGCCGAGACCTATCACGCGAAGTTCAACGAGCCGGGCCGTAATGACATGGTCCCCGTGCCGAGATTCGAATCCTACCGGGGCCTGTGGTTCCTCAATTTCGACCCGCAGGCCGGGAGCCTGCACGATTACCTCGGTGGGGCGCGCGAATACATCGACATCGTCATGGACCAGGCCACAGAGGGCATGAAAGTGGTCGGTGAAGCGCAGGAATACAGCGCGCGCGCCAACTGGAAGCTGCTGGCCGAGAACAGCACCGACATCCTGCACGTGGTCACGCTGCATCCGACGTATCTCGACCTCGTCAAGACCAACTCGGGCGGCACGATGGTGCGCGGCAAGGTGATGGGCGCGAGCGTCGATCTCGGCAACGGCCATGCGGTCGTGGAGCGCGAGGCGTCCTACGGCCGACCGATCGCGCAATGGATCCCGGTGTGGGGCGAAGAGGCCAAAGTCGAGATCGACGGGATCTACAAGCGCCTGGTCGCCAAAAACGGCGAAGAGCGTGCCAAGCGTATGGCCACGCGTGCGCGCAACCTGCTCATCTTCCCGAACCTGGTCATCAACGACATCATGTCGGTCACTCTGCGCACCTTCCAGCCGGCCGCGGTCGACTACATGGAGGTCAGCGTCTGGGCGATTGCGCCGGGTGAGGAGTTCGGCAAGCCGGCGCTCGAGCGGCGCCTCACCAATTTCCTCGAGTTCCTCGGCCCCGGCGGCTTTGCCACGCCCGACGACATCGAAGCCCTGGAGTCCTGCCAGCGCGCTTTTGCGGCGAGCCGCGAAGCGCCGTGGAACGACCTGTCCAAGGGCCTCGGCCGCGAGCCGGATGCGACCGACGAGCTGCCGCAGCGCGTGTTCTGGCTCGAGTGGCGCGACCGGCTCATGCAGAGGGCGGGCTAGGCGATGGCGCTGCTCGAGGCGCTTACGCGCGTGGAAGCCGAGGACTTCCTGATCCTCGAAGCGGCGCTGCTCAACGAATGGCGGCTCGAAGAGTGGCGCAACCTCTTCACCGAGGACTGCCGCTACCTCGTGCCCAATACCTCGGGCGATCCCTATGCGCCACCGGAGTCCTCGCTCTACCTGATCGCGGACGACGGCCACCACCTGACCGAGCGGGTCAAGCGCTTGGGCAAGAAGACTGCTCACGCCGAATACCCGCGATCGAAGACGCGCAGGCTGATCAGCAACGTGCGCTTCCTCGAACGCGCGGCGGACAGCGTGAAAGTCGAGTCCAGTTTCATTACCTACCGCACGAGCCAGGGTGTGACCGACACTTTTTTCGGACGGCACGAGCATTGCATCGTGGAAGGGGACGGGAAGCTTCGCATCCAGGAGAAGCGCACGATCCTCGACATGGAAACGCTGCGCCCGCAGGGCCGGCTTTCAATCATCGTATAAGGAGATTTTTGGATGAAGGGCATCAGCGGCAGGGTTGCAGTCGTCACTGGGGGCGCGGGCGGCATCGGCGCGGGGCTCGCGCGCGCCTTCGTCGCGGCCGGCGCAAAGGTCGTCACGGCCGATGTACTGGATGAGCAGGGCGCGGCGCTCGCAAAGGAGCTCGGGGCGAGTTGCGCATTCAAGCGCACGGACCTGCGCAACGACGCCGACATTGAAGCGTTGGTGGCCTACGCGGCTGAAAAATTCGGCGGCATCGACTTCGTGGTGAACTCGGCCTGCACCTATGCCGACAAGGGCGGCGAAGCGGATCGCGCCGGGTGGATGACCGGCTTCGACATCAACCTGTTCGGCGGCATCGTGCTCATGCAGAAAGCGCTGCCGTACCTGCGCAAATCGGCATGGCCCTGCATCGTCAACTTCAGCAGCGAGGCGGCGCACGTGGGCCTGCCTTCGCGCTGGGTATACCCGGCCACCAAGGCCGCCATCGAGCAGGTGACGCGCAGCCAGGCGATGGACCTCGCTGCGGACCGTATCCGCGTCAATGCAGTGATGCCCGGATGGACCGCGAAGCCCTGGCAGGCCACCGCGCCCAAGGAAACCCAGGAGCAGTACGCCTACTGGGGCAATCGCCTGCATATGCTCGGGCGCGTCGGCAAGATGGAGGAAGTCACCGATGCCGTGCTGTTCCTTTGCTCAGAGCACGCGGGATTCATGACCGGCAGCTGCCTTCGCGTCGACGGCGGCCACAGCGCAATGGGCCCGCAGGGCCGCGACGTGGTTCTTCCGACCACGCTGCGCAAGGGCACTGCCGCCGCACAACCCAAGGAGAATTGAGATGAGGCTGTTGCGTTTCCTCGCCATTGTCGCCACGCTCGTTGCGGGTACGCAGGCGTTCGGCCAGGCGTACCCGGCCAAGCCCGTATCGATGATCGTGCCGTTCCCGCCGGGTGGCTCGGTCGACGCGGTCGCGCGGCAGGTCGCAGCGGCTCTCGGCCAATACCTCGGCCAGAGCGTCGTGGTCGAGAACAAGGTCGGCGCCGGGGGCACCATCGGGTCGGGCGTCGCCGCCCACGCCGCGCCCGACGGCTATACGATCCTGCTGGGTACCACCAGTGCGCTGGCGGTTTCGCCAGCGCTCTACAAGACCGTGCCCTACGATTCGCTCAAGTCGTTCGCGCCGATCATCGAGGTCACGCGCGGCCCGTTCGTGCTGTCGGTGAAGAACTCGCTGCCGGTGAGCAACGTGCGGGAACTGGTCGACATGGCGAAAAAAAATCCCGGCAAGCTGAACGCGGGCTCGGCGGGTCAGGGCAGCGTGCACCACCTCGCGCTGGAAATGTTCAAGCAGGCGGCAGGCATTGACATCGTGCACGTGCCTTACAAGGGGGGCGCGCCGGCATGGACTGCGGTGATCGCGGGCGAAATCGACATGCTGTTCGACAGCATGCCCGGCCCCTACATGTTCCGCGGCCAGGCGAAGCCGCTCGCCGTTGCCGGCCCGAGCCGGCTGCCCGGGCTGCCGAACGTGCCGACTTTCGCCGAACAGGGCTTTCCCGGGGTGGAGACGGTGTTCTTCTGGGCGCTGCTCGCACCGGCGGGCACGCCGCCCGAGATCGTCGCGAAACTGAACGCAGCTGCGGGCCAGGCGCTGCGCGATCCCGCGGTGAAGGCCGAATTCGGCAAGCAGAGCATGGAGACGTCGCCCGGAACGTCGGAGGAAATCGCCCGTTTCATGGCCGCCGAAATCCCGCGCTGGCGCCAGGTCGTGCAGAAAGCCGGCCTGAAGCAGGAGTAGGCATGAGGACCAAGACCACGACCTCGGCCGCCAACGCCGGCCTCGATCTCGAGCACCGCACCGCCTATCGCTTCTCGATCATGGCGGCGCTCAGCACACGCTGCATGTCGGACCTCTACACGAAGCTTGGCCTCACGGTGGGCGGCTGGCGGACCCTGTCGCTGATCGGCCGCTACGAGCCGATCTTTCCCAGCGGCATCGCCGAGCGCACCAGCGTGGATCCCGACAAGGTCACGCGCGCGGTCGACCGGCTGGTCGAGCGGGGCCTGGTCGCGCGCAAGGTCGACGCCGAGGACCGCCGCCGCATCGTGCTTACGCTGACCGCGCGCGGGCGGCGCGTGTTTGCGGAAATCGACCAGATCCGGCGCGTCATGGAGGAAAGGTTCCTCAGCGTGCTCACGCAACCCGAACTGGCCGGCTTCAATGTGGCGATGGACAAGCTCGAGGCGCAGGCGCGCAGGATCTTTACCGGCAAGGGGGCGTGGCGCGCCCTGGTTCCGGCTACTTCGTCAGGCCCGGCAGCCAGAGGGAAATCGCGGGCACGTAGGTGACCAGCAGCAGCGCGAGGCACATCGCGCCGTAGAACGGCCACAGCTCCTTCGACACCTGCTCCATGGTCACCTTGCCGATCGCGCAGCCGACGAAGAGGGTCGGACCCACCGGCGGGGTGATCAGCCCGATGCCCAGGTTCAGGATCATGATCATGCCGAAATGCACCGGGTCGATGCCGAGTTTCGCGATCACCGGCATGAAGATCGGGGTGCAGATCAGGAGCATCGGCGCGAGGTCCATGAAGGTCCCCAGGAGTAAGAGCAGGATGTTCACCAGCAGCAGGAAGACGTATTTGTTTTCCGAGATGCCGAGGAAGAACATCGTTATCTTGGCGGGGATCTGCATGATCGCCATCATGTAGCCGAAGGCGACCGAGAATCCGATCAGCATCATCACCATCGCGACGGTTTTAACGACGCGATGCACGAGGTGCGGCAGGTCGCGCCACTTGTAGTCGCGGTAGACGAGGAAGGTGACCAGGAAAGCGTACACGCAGGCCACGGCCGCCGATTCGGTCGGCGTAAACACCCCCGAGAGGATGCCGCCCATGATGATGAAGACCGTTACCAGGCCCCAGAGCGCGTCGAGCGCGATCTTCGGCACGTCGCGCAACGCGACCGGCGCGCCCTTGGGGTAGCCGCGCTTGTGCGAAATCCACAGCACGAGCCCGATCAGGCACAGGCCGAACAGCAATCCCGGGAAGACGCCCGCGAGAAAAAGATGCGCGACCGAAATGGTGCCGCCCGCGGCGAGTGAGTAGATCACGGCGTTGTGCGATGGCGGGATCATGAGCGCTTGCACCGAGCCGCAGATCGTGACGTTGGTGGCGAACACGCGCGGGTAACCGGCCTTGGCCATCTGCGGGATCATCACCGAGCCGATCGAGGCGGTATCGGCCACCGACGAGCCCGAGATGCAGCCGAACAGCGTCGAGGCCAGGATGTTGACCAGGGCCAGCCCGCCGCGAATGGCGCCGACAAACACCTTGGCGAGGTTTATGAGGCGCACCGCCATGCCGCCCTCGGCCATGATGGCGCCGGCCAGCACGAAGAACGGGATCGCCAGGAGCGCGAAGTCGTCGGTGCCATCCGAAATCTTCAGCATCACCGCCTCGAGCGGGATGTCCACCCAGAGGGCGGCAACGATGGCCGCGAGCCCCAGTGCGTACGCGACGGGCACGCCCAGCGCGCACAGCAGCGTAAACGAGCCGAGCAGGATCAGTACGTCCATGGGCTTATTCCAGTTCCGCGGCCTGATCGCTGTACATGACCGAGGTGCTGGGCGGGGCGCCCACCCAGACGCGCTCGATCAGGAACAGCAGGGTCAGCAGGCCGGCGACCGGGATCGGCAGGTAGACGATGCCCTGCTTGAGTTCGGGAAATTCCGCCATCGTCTGGTGCCAGGTGATCTGGCACAGGTGCGCGCCATAGCCGAGCATGAACAGGGCCGTGATCCCCATGCAGGCATCGACCCCCCAGAGCATCGCGCGCCGCACCGGCGGCCCGACGGCGTTGAGCAGCGCCTCCACCGCGATATGCACGTTGGCCCGGTATACCGCGGCACCGCCGAGAAACGAGAACATCACCATCATGATCACGGCGGCGGGCTCGGGCCAGGCGAGCGGATTGTTCCTCACATAGCGCATGAACACGCCGAGCGGAATGATCAGCGTGATCACCACCATCGCGATGCCGGACAGGATGACGCAGGCGAGGTACAGCCACTCCATCGCCTGCGCGTAGCGGCGTTTCAACCCAAACCCGTGCGGAGGGGGTGCGGGGGACCTGCAAAGGTCCCCTGCTTCACTTGGTGTCTTCAATCCGCTTCAACAGCACCGCGTATTTCGCCCCGTACTTGTCGCGGATCGGCTGGGTCGCCTTGTAGAAGGCCGGCTTGTCCGCCTCGACGAACTTGATGCCGGCGGCCTTGAGCTTGGTTTCCGCTTCACCGACGTAAGCGTCCCACAGCTGGCGCTGCTCGATCTGGGCCTCGCGCGAGACCTTCCTCACCAGATCCTGGTCGGCCTTCGACAGCGTCTCCCAGGTGCGCTTGGAGAACACGAAAATCTCCGGAATGATCAGGTGGCCGGTGAGGCTGTAGACCTTGCTGACCTGGTAGTGGTTCTGAGCGAGGAGCGTCGGCGGATTGTTTTCCGCGCCGTCGACGACACCGGTCTGCAACGCACCGAACAACTCGTTGAAACCCATCGCCACACCATTGCCGCCCATGGCATTCATGGTTTCCACGAACAGCGGATTGCCCATCATGCGGATCTTCATGCCTTTGAGATCGGCGGGCCTGGTGACCGGCTTGTTCGAATAGACATTGCGCGTGCCCGCGTCCATCCAGCCCAGGACGATCAGGCGCGAAGTCGGCGCGTTCGACACGCGCTCGAGCAGCTCCTGGCCGATGGGGCCGTCGATCACCTTCCGCATGTGCGCTTCGTCGCGGAAGATAAAGGGCAAATTGAACACGTTGAGGTCGTCGATGACCGGTCCCATCGCGCCGACCGAGATGCGCGCGATCTGCAGCGCGCCGACCTGCGCCTGCTCGATCATTTCTTTCTCCCCGCCGAGCTGCATGGACGGGTACATCTGGATCGAGATGCGGCCGTTGGTCGCCGCTTCCAGCTTCTTGCCCATCCGCTGGATCGCTTCGACCGTTGGGTAGCCGAGCGGGTGCACATCAGTGGCTTTCCAGACCATCTTCTGTTGCGCCGCGGCGGGCAGGCTGCCGGTGACGAGATAAAACGCGGCCGCAAGCGCCGCCAGGCGGTAAGTGAACATTTTTGTCTCCTCGATGTACGGATGCCGGCCTCTGGTATCTTTATTAACCGGCTGGATAATTCTAGGCGCAACCGCGAAGGCAACGCAAACCCATGAAGACCGTCCTCATCACCGGCGCCTCAGGCGACGTCGGCAGCCACCTGCGGCGCGAGCTCGCCGGCAAGTACGCCTTGCGGCTGTCTGACTTACGGCCGCTGGACAAAAAGGCCAGGGGCGAGACCTTTGCCAAAGCCGACATCTCGCGCGTGGCCGACGCGCTGCGCATCACCAAAGGTGTGGACGCCATCGTGCACCTGGGCGGCTACTCGGTCGAAGGTCCGTGGGAGAACATCCTGCAGGCCAATATCATCGGCTGCTACAACGTTTTCGAAGCCGCGCGACGCAACGGCGTGAAGCGGATCCTGTTTGCCACCAGCAACCATGCGGTGGGTTTCTATCCCCGCACGCAGAAGATCGACCACCACGTCTACATCAAGCCCGACGGCCGCTACGGGGTGTCGAAAGTCTTCGGCGAGGCGCTCGGCAGCCTGTACTCCGACAAGTACGGCCTGGAAGTTTTCCTCATGCGCATCGGCAACGTGAACGCCAAGCCGATCGACAAGCGCCGCCTTTCGATTCAGTTCCACCCGCGCGACCTGGCGCAGCTCGTTTCGATCGGGATCGAGCACCCGGACATCCGGTTCGAGATCGTCTACGGCGTTTCAGGCAACGCGCGCTCGTGGTACGACAACTCGAACGCGTACCGGCTGGGCTACAGGCCGCAGTACGACAGCGAAATCGACGCCCCCGCGATCCTCGCGCGCGACGAGAAGGAGCATCACGTGGGGGGGGTGTACCAGGGCGGCGCTTTCACGCACGTCGAATCGGTGGCGAACCCCGCGCCGCTGCCGAAAAGGTCGGTAAGAAATGCGCCTGCGAAGGCAGCGAAAAAGAAAGCGGCTCGACGGCGTTAGGCGAGGTTGGCGGCGAAGTCCTTCAGCAGTGCGTTGACCTTCTCCGGCGCCTCGAGCTGGGGGAAATGACCGGAACCCGAAACGATCTCGATGCGCGCACCCGGCGCGCGGGACTTGACCAGGTCGAGCCAGGGCGAGCTCGCGCCTTGCGCGAGGGACACACGGATGCGTTCGGCGTTCATCGTGGTGCTCTGGATCACCATGAGCGGGACGCGCACGGCCGCGAGCGCGGCTTCCATGCGCCGGGCGTCCCATCCCACCATGCGCGGGAAAAGCGTGCTGCCGATCTCGGAGCGCAGCTGCAGCGCGCGGTCCATGAGCGTGGTCTTGAGCTTGGGGTCGCTCGAGACGATGAACATTTCCTCGAACAGGCGCCGTGCGAACACGCCGTAGCCGGTGGCGCGCAGCTGCTCGTTCATGACCCGCTCGGCCACCACCGGGTCGCCGAAGCCCAGGCGGCTGCCGTCGACGAGGACGATGGCCGCGACTCGCTCGGGCGCATACAGGTAAGCCTGCAGCACGGCCCTGCAGCCCATGCTGTGCCCGACCAGGATCGCGGGCGGGAACTTAAGCTCACCCAGGAGATCGGCCACATCCTGCCCGTACTTCTCGATGGAGCAGTCATGCGAGTCGCCCGGCGTGTCGCCGTGCCCGCGCAGGTCGACCGCGACGACCGCATTGGTGGCGCTGAAGAAGTCGATCTGCGGCTGCCAGTCGATGTGCGTACAGGCGAATCCATGCACGAACGCAATCGGGGGATTGCCCTGGCCTGCCGTTACGTAGTGCATCTAATTCGTATCCCTGAGTGAAGCTGTGGACCATCTTACGCCTACAATCGCGGCATGGCTCTCAAGGCAACCATCTTTCGCGCCGAACTGCAGATCGCGGATATGGAGCGCAACTACTATCAGACGCATGCGCTCACGCTGGCCCGCCACCCTTCGGAAAACGACGAGCGCATGATGGTCCGGCTGCTGGCCTTCGCCCTGAATGCAGGGGACGCCCTGGTGTTCGGGTCGAGCATCGGCAACGACGACGAGCCCGACCTCTGGCAGAAGGATCTCACCGGTGCGATCCAGCTGTGGATCGATGTCGGCCTGCCCGACGAGAAGCGCATCCGCCGCGCCTGCGGCCGCGCCACTCGGGTGATCGTCTACAGCTACGGGCGCGGGGCCGACTTGTGGTGGAAACAGTCCGGAGAGTCGTTGACGCGCTCGGACAACCTCGAGGTGATCGACCTGCCGCAGGCGGCGATCCAGGGATTGGCGAGGCTGGCCAAACGCACGATGCAGCTCAATTGCACGATCCAGGACGGCCAGGTGTGGCTAGGCGACGGGGACGAATCGGTGGAAATCCAGGCGTCGAGTCGGACACCCAATCCTCGGTAACTGGCGCTACTTCTTGGCGGGACCTTTGGCCTCGGGCTTCTTCTGCTCGAGCAGCTCGCTGCGTTTTTTCAGCGTGTCGGAAAGTTTCTTCGCCGAAACCACAAGCACGAAGTCCTTGAGCGACTTCTCCCGCGCGACGCGTTCCTCGAGCTTTTTCTTTTCGTCGGCCTGCGATTTTTCGCGTTTGGCCTTGTCCTCGGCCTTTTCGTCCGCCTTCGGTGGCGTGGATTCGCGCACCGGCGTGCCTTCGACTTCGACCTTGACGAACATCCGGTCTTTTTCGACGTTGCCCAGGCGCAGGGTGTAGGTGAGGCCGTCGAACGTAGCAGCGGTGACGACGGTGGGCTTGTCCAGGCCCGTGACGGTTTCCGCGGCGGCGAGGTCCTCGATGTCGATCCTGCTCAAGCTGTAGGACGCCGCATTCGCGCGCGATACGTCCAGCTTCTGCGGGGTCGCGGGGCCGTCGAGCTTCCAGTCGATGCCATCGGTGACGCGCTCGATTTTGTAGCCGTCGGTGCCCTCGGAAGGCTTCACTTCGAGGCTCTTCACGCGTTCGATGGCGACGCCCTCCCTCGAGATCCAGTCGCTGCTCGCGGCGCTCGCCAGGCGCAGCGGGTCCGAAACGATATAGACCTGCTTGGGGTCGGAAGGCACCATCACGAAACGGCCGTCGGCCTGGGCCTTCGCCGCATCGCCCTCGGGCTCCTTCTTGAAGTATTTCTTCCCGACCAGTAGCGCGGCGAGGACCTTGCCGTCGGCGGCCTTGAAGGTAATTTCGGTGCCGGCACCCTCCTTGCCGGGATCGGCGAGATTCAGGCGGGGACGGTCCTTCTCGCCGATCGGCTCGACCTGACCGGCCTTGAGCTCGATCGCCTTCACCACCAGGTCGGTGACCTTGTCCAGGTCCGCGGAGAAGCCGTTCTTCTCGGCAATCGTCCAGCGGTTGTCCTTCTTCACCAGCGTCAGCGTCGCCTTGGGCTCGCGGATGGCGATGCTCGCCACCTCGCTCGCCTTGAGCCCCTTCAGCAGCGGCTGGCCCAATTGGGAGGTCACCGCGGGCTTTTCGGACGCACCCTGCCTGAACACGAGCAGCGCGGTGCCGCCGATCACGACCACGAGCACGCCGAGGATGGCGAGGAATTGCTTGTTCATGCCGCCGCTCCCGCCGCAGCTGCACGGCGGCGCCGCATCACCGCAAATCCGATCCCGAAGAGGGCCACGAGCACCGGCATCACCGCGATATTCACGACCTTGGTCCAGAACTGCAGCGCTTCGGCATCCTGGCGCAGCGTCTTGCGCAATTCTTTGAGCACCTGGCGAGTCTCGATCACGCGCTTCTTGAAGCGGTCGAGCTCGGCCTGCTGCTCGGGCGACATGATCTGAGCCGACTTGGTGCCGCCGGATTGCTTCTGCAGCTTCTGCATCTTCTCGGTGGTCTGCTGCAGCTCGTCCTCGAGCTCCTTGATCTTGCCGAAGTACTGCTTCTGCGCGTCGGATTCCATCTGGCGCACCACGGTGAGCGGCCTGAAGCTCGAGGCGCGGCTGCGCAGGCTCATGAGGTCGTCGCCCGAGGCGAGCTGCTCGATCATGCCCTGCACCAGCGCCAGGTTGCCGTTGGAGGGCACCACCACGCGCTGGCCGAGGATGTTCTGCACCTCGACCGCGGCGCCGTCGGCGAGCATGTCGGCATCGGCCACGAGCACCACGGAGTTCTCGGCTGCGGCCTCCTTGAGCTGCGGCCCGGTCTCCACCGGCTTCTTGTCCTTGTCCGGATTGAAGGGCGCCGGCTTGCCCTCCGGGAAGGCGGTCCTGAACTTGCCGGTGAGGCGCATGGCGAGGGGCTTGGCCTTGTTGTCGGGCGCGAAGCCTTTCATTGCCGCGTCACCCGACACCGAGGCGACGATGTTGTCGACGAGCATCGAATTGGGCGAGGTGCGCGCGAGCTCCGTCACCTTGAGGCCTTCGGCGGGCTTGGACACGTCGAAGGCGCCGGAGAACGCCAGCAGCAGCGTGTCGATCTGGCTGGTCGCGACATCGTCGCGGCTCAATGCGGTCTTGTTCAGCGTGATCACCGTCGGCGTATAACGCTGGCCGGCGCCCGAGGCGTAGGTCACGTCCGCGACCACCTTGCCCTGGTCCATGTTCACGCCCCACGCCTTGAACAGGCGCGGCAGGGACGAGGAGCCCGGCTGGCCCGGCATGTTGGGCATCATCGGGTTGGGCTGCTGGTCGAAGAACATGTACGGATCGACGAAGGCGATCAGCTTGCCGCCGCGCAGCACGAACTGGTCGAGCGCGTATTCGGCGGATTCCATGATGTCGCGCGGCTGGATCACGAGCAGCACGTTGATATCCTTGTCGATGGCTTCCGCGCTCATCGGCACGGCCTTGACGTTGAAATCGCGCTTGAGCTCGTTGGCGAGCACCCAGGGCTCGTTGGCCTGGCGCGTCATCATGTTGACCGGCTCGCCCAGCACGGGCACCGCGCTCATCACGCCGATGGTCGGGCGCTCGGCATTGGCCACGCGCGCAATCGCCCGTATCAGGTCGTACTCGAGCAGCCTTTCGCGCTGCTGCGAGATGTTGGACAGGGCCTGCTTGCGGTCCAGGCGGCTCACCGACAGGCCGAGATAGAACTGCTCGCCGGTGAAGAGCGTCTGCGGCTCGACGCCGTCGAGCTGGGCTGCGTCTTCCTCGTCGGAATCCGGCTTGGGGTTGTACTTCTCGATGATCAGGTTGGGCCCGGCCACCGCCTTGAACTCGCGCACGAGGTCTTCGACGCGCTGCGCGAAGCTCCTCAGCTGCACGGGTATCGCGTTGTCGCTTTGCGAGACGTACAGGCGCAGCTTCACCGGGCCGTCGAGCTTCTGCAGGATCTTCCTGGTGCCGTCCGACAGCGTGTAGAGCTTGCCGTCGGTGAGGTCGGCACGCACGGCAGCACTGGAGGCCAGGTAATTGAAGGCGACGAGGATGATGAACAGGGCCGCGAGGCCCACGGCCGAGAACAGGAAGATTTCGTATTTTTTCATCTGCTGGTTCATTCGCTTAACCCGCCCGGTGGTTGCGGATGATCACCGACGTCGCGAACAGGGCGAAGCCGATCACCGAGAGGAAGTAGAAAAGATCCCGCGTGTCGATCACGCCTTTCTGGAACCCGTCGAAATGGGTGATCACCGAGAACGCCGCCACGATCTCGACGAGCGCCGGGTTCGCCCAGCGCGTCATCATGTCGGTCACAGGGTTGAAGCCGGCGAGGATCAGGAACAGGCACAGCACCACCGACAGGATGAAGGCGACGACCTGGTTGCGGGTCAGCGCCGAGGTCATGCAGGTGATCGCGAGGTAGGCCCCGGCGAGAAAGAGGCTGCCGACGTACCCGGCCACGATCATCCCGTTGTCCGGGCTGCCGAGCAGGTTGACCGTGATCACGATCGGGAAAGTCAGCGCCAGCGCAATCGCAAGGAAGGCCCACGACGCGAGGAATTTCGCCACGATCGCCTCCCACGCGTTGACCGGCATGGTGAGCAGCAGCTCCATGGTGCCGGAGCGGCGCTCCTCGGACCAGACGCGCATGCCTACCGCAGGCACCAGGACCAGGTAGATCCAGGGGTGCCAGGCGAAGAACGCCGAAAGGCTGGCCTCGCCGCGCTCGAAGAAGCTGCCGACCGTGAACGTGAAGAAGCCGGCCAAAAGAAGGAAGATCACCAGGAACACGTAGGCCACGGGCGAGGTGAAATAGGAGGACAGCTCGCGCTTGGCGATGGCCCGGATGTTGGCAATCGAAGAGTTGGCATGCATGCGGGCGTTCATTTCTTCACCGTATCGGGCAGGGTGATGCGGCGGAACACCTCGTCGAGCTGCCCCTCCTCGGTGTGCAGCGAATGCACCTGCCAGCCTTCGCGCCGGGTGAGATCCATCACCGCCTGCGCGAGCGCCACCGGGGCGTGCTTGTCCCTGGGGTACACGCGCAGCCAGTGCGACTCGAGGTGTTCGACCCGGGCGACTTCGGGCAGGGCCGCGAGCTTGGCCTCGTCGGCGCCAGATGCGGACAAGGTCACCGCGCCGGCCAGGTCGGACATGTCGCGCAGCTCTTCGGGCGTGCCGTTGGCCACGATGCGGCCGCGGTCGATGATGATCGCGCGCGTGCAGGCGGCGTCGACTTCCTCGAGGATGTGGGTGGAGAAGATGACCGCCTTGGTCCTGCCCATCTCGCGGATGAGGTTCCTGACCTCGTGCTTCTGGTTGGGGTCGAGGCCGTCGGTCGGCTCGTCCATGATGAGCACGTCCGGGTCGTGGATCAGCGACTGCGCAAGGCAGGTGCGGTGGCGGTAGCCCTTGGAGAGCGTGTCGATCTGCTGGTGCAGCACGGAGGAGAGGAAACACAGATCCACCACGCGTCCGACCGCTTTTTTCTTCGCATCGCCGGCGAGGCCGCGCAATTCCGCGGCGAAGCCGAGGAACCCTTCGACCGACATGTCCGGGTAGGAGGCCGCGTTCTCGGGCAGGTAGCCGATCAGCCGCTTGGCCGCCAGGCCGTCGTCGGCGACATCGTGGCCGCCGATGGAGATGCGGCCCGCCGTCGGCGGCAGGAAGCCGGTGATCATGCGCATGGTGGTGGACTTGCCGGCGCCGTTCGGCCCCAGGAAGCCGAGAACCTCGCCGCGCTCGACCGAGAAGGACAGGTCGTCCACCGCCTTCTTCAGCCCGAACGTCTTGGTCAGGTTTTCAATCCGTATCATCAGTTAAGCCTTGTGATTTTTCCGAGCACGCCGCAGCGTCAAGGGGCCGCATTATCCACCAGAACCTGTCCCGGCGTGCTCGACGCGGGGCTTGCGGGTAAAATTCCGGCCTTCCGGAATCCGCATCGCCAGCAAACAAGGACCTTACCTCTATGGATAGTGCGCTGCTTTCCAAAACCGCTGCTGCCATGGTCGCCAGGGGCAAGGGCATCCTTGCCGCCGACGAGTCGGCCGGCACCTGCGAAAAGCGGTTCCAGTCGGTCAATGTCGAGTGTACCGAGGAGAACCGCCGCACCTATCGCGGGCTGCTCTTCACCACCCCGGGCGTGGGCCAGCACATCTCGGGCGTGATCCTGCACGACGAGACGCTGCGCCAGAGCGGCAACGACGGAGCCACTTTCCCGGCCTACCTCGCGAAGAACGGCATGATCCCCGGCATCAAGGTGGACAAGGGCGTGGTCAACATCCCGCTCACTGCCGGCGGGGAAAAAGTCACCGAGGGGCTGGACGGCCTGGACAAGCGCCTCGCGGAGTACTTCAAGCTGGGCGCGCGGTTCGCCAAGTGGCGCGCGGTCATCACAATCGGCGAATCAAATTCCCACCTGATCCCGTCGCACACTTGCATCTACGCCAACGCCCACGCGCTGGCGCGCTACGCCGCCTCATGCCAGGCCGCGTCCATCGTGCCGATGATCGAGCCCGAAGTGCTGCTCGACGGCAGCCATACCATCGAGCGCTGCGAGGAAGTAACTGAGGCCACGCTGCGCGCGACCTTTGCCGCGCTGGCCGCCTACAAAGTCGCCGGCGAGCATACGATCCTCAAAGCCAGCATGGTCTTGTCCGGCAATACGTGTTCCCGCCAGGCGGGCGTGGCCGAAGTGGCCGAACGGACCTTGCGCGTCCTCAAGCGCACCGTGCCCGCATCGCTGCCTGGCGTTGTATTTCTGTCGGGCGGCCAGTCGGATGAAAACGCTACCGCACACCTCGACGCCATGAACCGCATGGGTGCGCCGTGGCCCCTGACGTTCTCCTATTCGCGCGCGCTGCAGAATCCGGCGCTCAAGGCATGGAGCGGCAAGGCTGCAAACTACGCCGCCGCGCAAAAAGCCTTTGCCCACCGGGCACGCATGAACGGTCTTGCCGCCCAGGGCAAGTGGAATTCGCAACTCGAAAAGAGCGCCGCCTGATGAGCCAGCCCCTCTACGAATCCAGTATCAAGAGCCTGCCCAAGATTGCCAGCGGCAAGGTGCGCGACATCTACGCGGTGGGCAGCGACAAGATGCTGATTGTGACCTCGGACCGCCTGTCGGCCTTCGACGTCGTGCTCGGCGACCCGATCCCCGAAAAAGGGCGCGTGCTCACCGAAATGGCCGATTTCTGGTTCGCCAAGCTCGCCCACTTGGTGCCCAATCACCTCACCGGCATCGATCCCGAGAGCGTTGTGTCGGGCGACGACGAAAAGGCGCAGGTGCGCGGCCGCTCCATCGTGGTGAAGAAGCTCAAGCCCCTGCCGGTCGAGGCGGTGGTGCGCGGCTACATCATCGGCTCGGGCTGGAAGGACTACCAGCAGACCGGCGCGGTGTGCGGCATCCAGCTGCCCAAGGGCCTGCAGCAGGCGGCCAAGCTCGCCGAGCCGATCTTCACGCCCGCCACCAAGGCGGAGATGGGCGAGCACGACGAGAACATTTCGTTTGCGCAGATGGCGAAGCTGGTCGGCGAAGACATGGCGAAGAAAGTGCGCGACGTGAGCCTGCGCCTGTACAAGGAAGCGGCCGATTTCGCCGCCACCAGGGGCATCATCATCGCCGACACCAAGTTCGAGTTCGGCCTGGACGAGAAGGGCAACCTCGTGCTCATCGACGAGGTGCTCACGGCCGATTCGTCGCGCTTCTGGCCGGCGAGCGAATACAAGGTCGGCATCAGTCCGCCATCGTTCGACAAGCAGTTCGTGCGCGACTACCTCGAGACGCTGACCTGGAACAAGAAAGCCCCGGCGCCCGGGCTGCCGGCCGAAGTGCTCGCAAAGACCTCGCAAAAGTATCAGGAAGCGCTCGAGAGGCTCACAGGCAAGAAGCTTTCCTAACCACAACCTTCAGCAAAAGAGATCATGGCAAACCCCCTCGTTGGCATCCTCATGGGCTCCACTTCCGACTGGGAAGTGATGAAGCAGGCGGCAAAGGTCCTTGATGAATTCGGTGTCGCGTATGAAGCGCGGGCGATGTCCGCGCACCGCACGCCCGACCTCGTCGAGGAATTCGTCAAGGCCGCGCACGGGCGCGGCATGAAATGCATCATCGCGGGCGCCGGCGGCGCGGCGCATCTCGCCGGCGTGGTCGCTGCGCACACGACGCTGCCGGTGCTCGGCGTGCCTATGCCCTCCAAGCACCTCAATGGCATGGATTCGCTGCTCTCCACCGTGCAGATGCCCAAGGGGATTCCGGTCGCAACGTTTGCCATCGGCGACGCGGGTGCGGCCAACGCGGCGCTGTTTGCGATTGCGACGCTGGCGCTGTCGGACGCGAAGCTCGCCGATGCGCTCACCGCTTTCCGCAAGAAGCAGTCCGAAGCCGTCAAGAGCGCGGTGCTCCCCAAGGCGTGAACCCGCAGATCAAGCGCGCCGCGGAGATCCTCAAGCGCGGCGGGCTGGTCGCGTTTCCCACTGAAACGGTCTATGGCCTGGGCGCGGATGCCTCCAGCGAGTCGGCCATCGCGCGACTGTACGAGGTCAAGGGCCGGCCGGGCGAGCACCCGGTGATCGTTCATTTTGCCGATGCGGAGGGCGCCTTCACGTGGGCGCGCGAAGTCCCGGAATCCGCGCGGAAGCTCGCCGCGCGGTTCTGGCCCGGCCCGCTCACACTGATCCTGAAGCGCGCGCCGCAAGTCGGGGACTTCATCACGGGCGGGCAGGACACGGTCGGCGTGCGCGTGCCCGTGCATCCGCTCGCGCGCGAGCTGCTCGAAGCGTTCGGCGGCGGGCTGGCGGCGCCTTCGGCCAACCGCTTCGGGCGAATTTCGCCGACCACCGCGAAGCATGTGCGCGAGGATCTGGGCGATGACGTCGAATTGGTGCTCGATGGCGGGCCGTGCGGGGTGGGGATCGAATCGACCATTGTCGACGTATCGCGCGGCGGCGCGGTGCTGCTCCGGCCGGGCGGAATCAGCGCGGCAGAACTGGAAGTTACGCTTGGCACGACCGTGTCGATGCCGGACGCGGAAGCGCCCCGAGTCTCAGGCAGCCTTGCCGCGCACTACGCGCCGCGCACGCCGGCGCGCCTCGTTTCCGGGACCGCGCTCGAATCCGGGATTGCCCGGCTCGGTACGAAGGCAGCGGTGCTTGCTTTCCGCACACCCGATGACTGCGTCGATTTCTGGCTGCGCATGCCGCGGGATCCGGCCGCGTACGGGCAGAAACTCTACGCAGCCCTGCGCGAGCTCGACGCTGCCGGCGCCGAAATGATCCTTATCGAATTGCCGCCGGACGCTCCCGAATGGCGCGCCGTACTTGACCGTCTGCGCCGCGCGGCGCGAGACTAGGCCATGCAACGCTTCCTCCTCTGCCTCGCTGCCGCCGCGCTGCTCGCGGGTTGCAACGCCAACCTCGGCTTCCAGTTCGGCAATTCGGGCAAGTCGGCCACCTCGTCCAGCGTCGGCCCGGGCGGCTCGTTCTCCTCGGGAGGCACCGGGGTGCGCTTCGCGAATGTGCCCGGCGTCGACTCGATCATCGGCGCGGTGGGCCTGGGCTGGCTGTTCGGCCGCGACCGGGGCATGGAGAGTTCGCGACCCGCGCCTGCGATGGACGAGAACCGGAAGGTCAACGACCAGGATTGCAGGAAGCCGGTGGAGAATGCGGCGAACTTGCGCTGCAACTGAACGCAGGAGCGCTCGGTATAGACGCAGAATTAAGAAGATTCGTTTTGCAAGATCCGCTCCAGGAGCGGCTTCCAGGCCAGTTTTTGTATCTGTATCGGTACATTTCCGAAATTATTAAGAAGCTTCCCGAGCGCCGCTTTTCAAGCCCTGCGTGCCGAAAGAATATTCATCGGCAGACTACGATCCCCGAACGAACTGCCTCACGCCGCCATTGGCTCGACGTCCTTTGCGATCTTCGCCGCGATAGTTTTTTCGGCCACTTTGAGATCGTAAGCGGTCTGCAGGTTCAACCATGTCTGAACGTCGCCGCCGAAATAGCGCACCAGCCGCATGGCTGTATCCACTGTGACGCCGCGGCGTTCCAGCACGATGTCATTGATGCGGGAGGCGGTAACCCGCAACGCCTTGGCGAGCGCGTTGGCGCTCATGCCCAGGGGTTTAAGAAAATCTTCGCGCAGCACTTCCCCGGGGTGTACCGCGCGCATGCCGTTCTTCGGGGCTCGAGTGTTCATGGTTGCCTCTCAGTGATAGTCGACAATCTCTACGTCCAATACGCCTTTTCCTTGCCAGACGAAGCACACCCGCCATTGATCATTCGCGTACGATATACCGGTAAACGGTAAGATGCGGCCGTTCGTTTCCTGAGCGTTTCCTGGAGTCGGCCGCGCGGACTCATGGAGTGCCCGCAATTCCTGCTACGCTCCGGGAATCTCATCACCTTCGCTCCGCGGTTTGACGAGAATAAATCGCTGGCTTTCGATCCTGCCATGGGTGATTTCGCTCCTCGCTCCAGCGGCGCGCGGCGCCGAATCGATCGCCGAGGCCATCGACTGGAAGCTCACCTACACCCAGCACCGCGCGCAACTGGAGCACGACGGCATCGACCTCAACCTGCGCGGCACGCTCGATGCGACGGTGTTCTGGCTCGGCTATTACAGGCGCGCGAACGAGTTCGAGCAGACGCGCGGAGGGCTGGAGAAGACGCTCTCATTCGGCTGGGGCAAGCTGCTGTTATCCGGCCAGGCTGCGACTCACGGCTTCCTTGGCTATGCCACGCAGGCGGAGATCGGCGCGGGCAGCGTAAGGCCGCTGGTCGGCTTCGGGCGCACCAACCTGAAGCCCTACTACAACCTCAATTTCGATCCGAACGACATGGTGACTGTCGGCGCGGTAGCCGATTTGCCGAACTCGATGCGTGCCAGCGTCTATGCGATCCACGACGACCGGCTCGGCACGGGACAAACGGTCGTGCATGCGGTCCTGAGGACGTCGGACGGCACCGCCAATCGCTGGACCATCGACGTGGCGCAGCGGCGCGGCCCGCTGGGCGATGGCGGCGAACGTGTGATCCGAAACGGCTTGGGCGTCACCTATGATCGCGCGCCGTATTTCGGGCGTGTCGTCTATGACCCCAACGCCAATTTCAGCGGGCATGACATGCTGAGAGTGAGTTTCGGGGCGCGCTTCTGATCAAATAATTTTAGTACATTTAAATACGTAGATCGGGGCACAGTGCTGGCTCGCAAGCCAATTCATGTACTGGTACCGGTACGATTCAGGACTGCGCTCTACACCCCGAACACTTTCAGCAGCGCGTCCGAAAAGCCCTCCAGCCCGCGCCCTGTGATGCCGCTCGCGCGCTTGAGGTCCGGCATTTCCTCGTAGACATACACGCCATGCTCGCCGGTGAAGAGGTCATTGAAGAGATCCTCCTTGCCGGTCCAGTAGGAGACGAAGGTCTCGCACCGCGTGTTGGCGTAGGCGAGGTCGGCGCTGAAGCCCAGCGTGGCCGCCTGGTTGATCAGGCGCCCGGTTCCCGCGGATTCGATCCGGATGCCGCGGCACCCCTTGAGCACCAGTAGCCCGGGGCCGTGGAACACGAGGAACCGCAATTGCAGCGTGAGCCACGCCTGCACACTGCCAATGCGCCAGTGGCGCGTGATGCGCAGGGGACGGCGGGGATCGTGGATCACCCCGGCGAGCGACCGGGGCTGACACACGAAAGCCGCGCCTTCTGCGAGTTCCACGAGGCCTACTTCGATCAGCGGATCCTTCGTCGCGGAGATCACGACCGGCTCGGCACCAGACGACCCCACGCGCGTCAGCAGGTACATTCCCGACAGCAGGCTGCTCAATGGGATCGCCGGGTTGAGCAGCCACTGGGTCCGTTTCGGCGCGCGTACCGAAGTGCTTTGCAGGTAGTCGGGCTGGATGACGAGGACCTCGTGCTCGCCGAGCACGACCGACTGCGACACTGCCGACATGCGGCCCTGCGTGTCCGGGGGGCCGCCCGCCACTGGTGTGATGGCGCCGGTGGGCGGCAGGAGCAGCCGGATGGGCGCTCGACGCGTCACCCATGGCGCGACGACAAAGTAGAAAAACACCTTGATGGCGACAGGCACCAGGATGATGCCCAGCAGGATGCCCAGGGCGACCGGAAGCTGCTCGCGCACAAGCGTCCTCAGCCGCGAAAGCGTACTTTGGCCGAGCGCCGCATCGATGCCGGCCACTTGCGCGCTGAGCGCGGCCATCTCGCGCTTCCTGCCCTCGATTTCCTCGCCTACGCTGGCGAGCGCCTTCTGCCGCGCCGCGTCCAACTTCGCCGCCTGCTGCACGGCCTGCTCGTAGGCCGCAATCTCGGCATCGAGCAGCCGGAGCCTGGTCCACGCGTCGGTCATCGGGATATTGCGGGCAATGCGATGCTCATCCCAGACCGTACGACGCTCGGCGCGCGCGCGCTCGAGCAGCGAGGCGCGCTGGGCGAGTTGCGCTCGAATCGTCTCGATGGCGGCTTTCGCCTGCCGCGCCCGCTCGCCGGCGGTGCGCTCGAGCTCGGCGACCTGTTCGCGCAGACTGCCTCGGTGCTCCAGGAGGACGGCGCGCAGGACTTCCTGCTGTTGGGTCTTCCTCGATTCTTCGCCGACCCACGCGCCCGCCAGCAGGACGGCAAGGATCAGGACCAGCGCGGCGGCTTTGCCGCCCACCCAGTGAAGGAGTCCCGAAAGCAGCTTTCCCAAGGTTCGGCCGGGCGCGAGCGCTCAGGGCCGCAGCAACTCGGGCGCGCTCCAGCGGACGGTCTGCCTGCCGCCCTTGAAAGCCGCCAGCGGCTGGGCGATTTCGGAGACGGCCTGCACCGGGGACTCGGCGTTGATGATCACGACGTCCCCAGGATTGCCAACCTTGAGCCCGTAGTCTTTCAGGTTGAGCAGCCGCGCCGAGCGCTCGGTCAGCATGTTGAAGCACTCGGTGAGCTGCGCGGGACGGTCGAGCTGTACGATGTTGGCGTACAGGTTGGCCATGCGGATGAGCGAGCAGTCGCCGAACGGCGTGGCCGGGTTGAGGATGTTGTTGGACGACAGCGAGCAGTTCACGCCGTGCTCGCAGAGCAGGTTCGCGTCGGCCACGCCGCGGCGCACGCTGTGGTCCTGGTCGCGGCCCATGAGGAAGAGGTCGGTGGCCGGCAGCACCGTGACCGCCACACCCGCATCGGCGAGGCCGCGCGCGATCCTGGCCACCTCATCGGGCGGCAGCAGCGAAAGCTTCGCCATGTGCCCGACCACCACGCGTCCGCCGCGCTTGTACTTCTCGGTCAGCTCGCGCACCTGGTGCACGTACATGCCCTCG
>JBBQNG010000031.1:0-24870 GCA_038329645.1 Burkholderiales bacterium | reverse complement strand
GCCCTGGCCCGCGGCGCGGCGCTGGGCTTTCGAGGAATTCGCGCTGCGGCGCGGGGATTTTGCAATCGCCGGCCTCGCCGCGTTCTACGACGAGGACGCAGCCGGGCGCGCAACCCACACGCACATCGGCGTCATCGGCGCCTGCACCCAGCCGCACCGGCTCGCAAAAGCCGAAGCGGCGCTCAACGGCAAAAAAGTCGACGCAGCGGCGATCCAATCGGCGGCCTCTGCCGCGTCGGCGGAAGTCGACCCACCCAGCGACCTGCACGCGAGCGCGGACTACCGGCGCTCGCTGGTGGCCACCCTCCTCGAACGCGCCCTCCAGCGCGCGTCGTCATGACCATTTCGGAAACTTCCATGCAGCCCACCCTCACCACGCGTTTCGTGCTCAACGGCAAGCCCGTCGAGGCCAGGGTGCCGGCGCGCACCACGCTCGCCGATTGCATCCGCCACCATTTCATGCAGACCGGGACGCACGTCGGCTGCGAGCACGGCGTCTGCGGAGCCTGCACGGTCATCGTGGATGGCGACGCGGTGCGGTCCTGCCTGATGCTCGCGGCCCAGGCCGAGGGCGCGAAGGTCTTCACGGTCGAGGGCCTCTCGCAGGAGGAGAGCCTTTCGCCGCTGCAGACCGAGTTTCGCAAGCACCACGCGCTGCAATGCGGCTTCTGCACGCCCGGCATGCTCACCACGGCCCACGCGCTACTGACCGAGGAGCCCGAGGCGACCCGCGAAAGGATTCGCGAGGTCTTGTCGGGCAACCTATGCCGGTGCACCGGCTATATCCCGATCGTCGAGGCAGTCTATGCGGCTCGGGCGGCCTACCGCAAAACGGGGACCGCACGATGAGCACGACGAACACCGATGGGGCTTTTGCCGCCAAAGTGGTCGGCACGCCGGTCGAACGCTTCGAGGACCTTCGCCTCCTGCGCGGCAAGGGCCAGTATGTCGACGACCTCCATCCCGAGGGTCTGCTGCACGCGGCGATCCTGCGCAGCTCGGTCGCCCACGGGCACCTGCGCTCGATCGACGTTTCGGCGGCGCTGAAGATGCCGGGCGTCCGGGGGATCTTCACCGCCAGGGACGTGGCGCGCGACTCCGGCGGTACTGTTCCGCGCGTATCGCTGCGGTTGGCGCCGTTACCCGAGCTTGAGCCGTTTGGCCAACCCGTGATTGCGGACTGCAAGGTGCGCTATGTGGGCGAGCCGCTCGCAATGGTCGTGGCGGATTCGGCGGGCCTGGCCGAGGACGCCCTCGAGGCGATCGAAGTCGACATCGATACGATCGACGCGGTCCCCGACCGGCATGTCTCCGGCAAAAATGCCGTCCTGCTGTTCGAGGACATCGGCCGCAACATCCCGATCACCTATACCGCTGCCAAGGGCGACGCCGCGGCGGCCTTCGCGCGCGCGCCGTATGTGCGCAAGGAGAGTTTCCGGGTGCAGAGGCACAGCGCCGTCTGCATGGAACCGCGCGGCGTGCTCGCGGTATGGGATGGCGCGGCGACGAAGATGACCGTATCCGGCGCCGCGAAAGTTCCGTTCGCGACCCGCAAGATCCTCGCACGCCACATGGACCTGCCGGAGGAATGCGTCGACCTGATCGAGTCGGACGTTGGCGGCGGCTTCGGCGTGCGCGGCGAGTTCTACTGTGAAGATTTCCTCATCCCCTTCGCCGCGCGCAAGCTCAACCGGCCGGTCAAGTGGATCGAGGACCGGCGCGAGAACCTGCTGACCTCGAACCATTCGCGCGAGATCGACATTGACCTCGAGATCGCGTGCGAAATGGACGGGACGATCGTCGGGCTGCGCGGCCACGCGTGGGTGGACGCGGGCGCCTACCTGCGCACCAGTGCGGCCGTTCCCCCGCGGAACGTCGCGCAATTCGTGTCCGGCCCTTACCGCATCCCGAACATCCATGTCGACTCCTCGGTGATACTGACCAACAAGAATCCGATCGGCACGTACCGCGGGCCCGGCCGGTTTGAAGGAGACTTTTTCCGCGAGCGCCTCATCGACATGGCCGCGAAGGACCTGGGCCTCGACCGGGTAGAGATGCGCCGCCGCAACCTGCCTTCTGAGGCGGACATGCCCTACCCGCTGGCGACGCTCAACTTGCCGGAGAAAAAGGAAGAGCTCGACAGCGGCGACTACCAGATCACGCTCGACCGCTGCCTCGCGGAATTCAACTGGCCGGAGAAAGCGACGCTGCAGGGGCGCCTCGTCGACGGCCGCTACCACGGCCTGGGCATCGGCTGCTTCATCGAAGGCGGCGCCGCCGGGCCGCGCGAAAACGCGCGCATGGTCGTCGATCCCGACGGGTTCATTTTCGTGTTCGTCGGCTCGACCAGCATCGGCCAGGGGCTCGAAACGGTGTGCCTGCAGATCGCCTCCGACGCGCTTACCGTGCCCATGGACCGCATCCGTCTCTTTCACGGCTCGACCAACTACCTCAAGGAAGGTTTCGGTTCGTACCACTCGCGCTCGGTGGTGATGGGCGGCTCTGCGATCCTCGATGCGGCCGGCAATCTCAAGACGGAGATCCGCAAAGCCGCAGCGGCAAAGCTTGGCTGCAGCGCAGCCGAAGTAAACCTGGGCGCAGGCCTCGTGGCCTCAAAGGGCGGACGCTCCGTTGCGCTCGCCGAGCTCGGCGCCGCCGGGCTTTCGGTCGAAGGCACGTTCGCAAACCACCACCACACCTATGCCTACGGCGCGGCGGCGGCGCACGTGGCCGTCGATGCGCGCACCGGACGGGTCGAGCTCCTCGAATACGTGACGGTCGAGGACGTGGGACGCATCATCAACCCGCTGACCACCAACGGCCAGGCCGTCGGCGCAGTCGTGCAGGGCCTCGGCGGCGCGTTCATGGAACACCTGCAGTACGACGAGAACGGCCAGTTCCTCACCGGGTCGCTCGCCGACTACCTGCTGCCGACTTCCACGGACTTCCCCAATATCCGGGCCATCGTGCTCGAGAATTCGCCCTCGCCGCACAACCCGCTCGGGGCAAAGGGCGCGGGCGAAGGTGGTATCGTTCCTGTCGGTGGCGTCGTTGCGAATGCAGTGGCGAATGCGCTCGGCACGCTGGGCGTCGAGCCGCGCGAGCTGCCCCTCTCGCCACCGAGAATCTGGGCCCTGGTGCAGGCGTCGAAGGAAAAAAAGGAGGAGTGAGCATGCCAAACGACAAAGCGATTTCCCGGCGCAAGTTCATCCGCAGCGCCGGCGCGGCTGCGGGACTGGCTGCGATCCCGTTCATCAGCGTGCACGGCCAGAGCAAGCTGCGGCCGGTATCGATGCGCCTGGACTGGCTTTTCCAGGGCCCCAACGTGGGCTTCATCGTGGCGAAGGAAAAGGGGTACTACGAGCAGGCCGGGCTCGACGTCACCGTCGGCCCCGGCAAGGGCTCGGGGTCGACGGCCCAGCTCACCGCCAACAAGGACACCCAGTTCGGCTTTTCCGACGGCTTCGTGCTCGGCAACAGCGTGTCCAAGGGCATGAGCATCACGATGGTCGGCAGCATCTATCGCCGCAACCCGACCGCCGTGGTCGTACTGGAGGAATCGGGCATCAAGACGGCCAAGGACCTCGAGGGCAAGACCGTCGCGATCCCCACCGGCGCCACCCAGTTCCAGCAGTGGCCCGCGTTCGTCAAAGGCTGCGGCCTGGACCCGGACAAGGTCAAGGTCGTCAGCGTCGACCCGGCGGGCAGCCCGCCGGCCCTCATCACCGGCAAGGTCGATGCGATCGCCGGCTATGCGCAAGGCTACGTGCCCAGCGTCGAGATCCGCGGCAACAAGAAGGCGCGCATCCTCTGGTACGCCGACTGCGGCGTCACGGCCGTGAGCAACGGCATCATCGTGCACAACGATTTCCTCAAGAGCGATCCGGCGCTGATCCGCGCCTTTGTCGCCGCGAGCGTCAAGGGATTCCTTTACGGCCGCACGCAGCCGGAGGAAATGGCCGCGATCGTGAAAAAATATTCCGACGCGACCGACGTGCGCATCACGCGCCGCGAGGCCGAGCTGTCGTGGAACACCTGGGTGACGCCGAATACCGCCGGCAAGCCCCTGGGCTGGATGTCGGACAAGGACTGGGCGGCGACGGTCGACGTGCTCAAGCAATACGGCGGCGTGACGACACCCCTCGAGGCTCAGAAGCTCTACACCAACGACTTCGTGCCCACCGGCGCCGAGTACGTGCCGCCGCAGGCATAGGAGGATCCGGGACGATGCTCGGTGACGACGCGCTCGCCCAGGTCCGGGTCCACTGGCGCGCGCGGCTGTCGGCCGTGGGGATCCCGTTGGGCGTGCTCGAGCGGCTGCTCGGCGCATCGACGACCTGGAAAGCGTGGGCGGGCAACTGGGAGGCCGAAGGCGAGCGCGAAGAGCAGCACGCAAAAGACCTGGAAGGCAGGGGCCTGGACGTCAGCGCGGGTGAATCGTATGCGCTCGCCGCGCTGTTCTTCCATTTCGGGCAGCTCGTGCTGTTTCACGACATTCCGACCAAGGACCGGCTTTCGCGCCGCCGGGAGGCTGCGTTCAGGTCGGGCGCCCGCTTCCTCCTGCCGCCGGCACGCGTCTTCAGTGTGCCTTCGCCCTCCGGAGCGCCGCTCCACGCCTACTTGAGGCTTCCCCGCGTGCACGGCGCAAAAGTGCCCTGCGTGGTGGTGGTACCAGGCGCGGATTCGGTGAAGGAGGAGAACCTCGCTTTCACGAACTTGCTGCTCGAGCGCGGCATGGCGGCGGTTTGCTTCGACGGACCCGGCCAGGGAGAGACGCGGCAGCGGCTTCCGTTCGACCAGGACTACGAGCGCCATGTCGCGCCGCTGATCCGGCACGTCGCGAAGGAACCCGGGATCGACGGCGCGCGAATCGGGTTAGTGGGCTTCAGCTTCGGCGGATACCTCGCACCGCGAGTGGCCGCCGCCGTCCCGGAGATCGCCGCTTGCGCCGTCCTCGGCGGATGCCACGACCTTTCCTACTGGGACACGATGCCAGCGCTGCTGAAGGAAGATTTCGCGTACGTCTTCGGCGTTTCGAGCTGGGAGGAAGCAGAGCAGCATGCGCGCCGCGTAAGCCTCGCCCCGGTCCTGGGCAACCTGCGCTGCCCGTTCCTCGCCGTGCACGGCAAGCGCGACGGCATCTTTCCCTGGACCGATGCCGAGAAGATGGTGGCCGGCGCCGCGGGTCCGGCGGAACTCATGCTCTTCGAGGACGGCGACCACTGCTGCCACAACGTCAACCACCGCTCCAAACCCGCAACCGCCGACTGGCTGCTCGAGCGGCTGGGAGCGGCAGCATGAGCGCAAACCCCGAAAATAACGCCGATCTCCTCGCGACGCTGGAGCAAAAGGCTTCACCCGCGAATGCGGCGCTGCTGGTGGTGGACGTGCAGAACGACTTCGTCGCCGACGGCGGTTTCTTCGACCAGATAGGCGCCGACGTGAAGACCGTCCAGCAACGCATCCCGAACCTGGTCCGCCTGATCGACAAGGCCCGTTCGGCGGGCGTACCCGTGATCTTCGTGCAGGCGATTTACGATTCGCAATACTTGTCCGCGCCCATGCGCGAGCGCAATTCGCGCCGCGCCGTCGAGCTGCCCCGCTGCCTGACCGGCAGCTGGGGCGCCGATTTCTACCTGGTGCGGCCCGCGCCGGGAGAGCCGGTGGTGATCAAGCACCGCTACAGCGCGATGCTCAACACCGAGCTCGACGGCCTTCTCAAAAGCCGCGGCATCCGTAGCCTGCTGCTCACCGGCGTTGCCACCGACACCTGCGTCGAGTCCACTGGACGCGACGCCTACTTCATCGATTACTACGTCAGCATCGTGTCCGATTGCTGCGGGGCGGCGAGCGAAAGCGACCACACCGGCGCCCTCAAGCGCTTCGACCGGGACTACGGCGCGATTCCGACTTCGGACGAGGTCATCGGCGCGTGGGAGCGTCTCGGCGTGCTGGCGCCGTCGGCTGCCAAGGCCGCGCGATGAGCGCGGTGCTCGACGAAGCCCTGTTGCGCGTGGAGGGGTTGTCCAAGGTCTACGCCACCAGCGACGGGCCGGTGCGCGCCCTGGACAACGTCTCGCTCAGCGCGCGGCGCGGTGAATTCGTCTCGATCCTCGGCCCCAGCGGATGCGGCAAGAGCACCCTGCTCATGATCGCCGCGGGACTGGCGAGCCCGTCGAGCGGCGAGGTGATCGTGGAAGGCAAGCGCGTGACCCGGCCGCGGACCGACATCGGCATCGTGTTCCAGAGCCCGGTGCTGCTCGACTGGCGCACCGCCCTGCAGAACGTGATGCTGCAGGCCGAGGCGAGGAAGCTGGACCGCACCGCTTCCGAGGCCGCCGCGCGCGCCCTGCTGGCACAGGTGGGCCTTGCCGGATTCGAGAACAAGTTCCCGCACGAGCTTTCCGGCGGCATGCGCCAGCGCGTGTCCATCTGCCGCGCGCTGGTCCACAAGCCGCACCAGCTCCTCATGGACGAGCCGTTCGGCGCGCTCGACGCGCTCACGCGCGACCAGATCGCGCTCGACCTGCAGAAGCTCTGGAGAGACCGGCAGATGACGGTGCTGTTCGTCACGCACAGCATCGCCGAAGCGGTGTTCCTGTCCGATCGCGTGGTGGTGATGACGCCGCGGCCGGGACGCATCGACAGCGTGATCGACATCGACCTGCCGCGGCCGCGCGCGCTCGCCGTGCGCGATACGCCCGGATTCGCCGCCTACAGCCGCCGGATCCGCGACCTGTTCCTCGCCAGCGGCGTCCTGCGCGAGCACTGAGCGATGAAACAGCCGAGCGATCAAGCCGTGGGTGCAGTCGATTCGCAACGCCCGACCATCGAGCAGGTCGAGGTACGGGTGCAGCAGGCGCGCACCGAGCGGGAACGGCGCGCCCGGTTCTCCGGCATCCTCTACCCGGCGCTCCTCGTGCTTGCGGTACTTGTCCTGTGGGAAGCCGGTACGCGTACGTTCGCCATCCCGGCCTACATCCTCCCGCCGCCCACCCAGATCGCCGCGGTAATGCACGCAAAGATGCCGCTGCTGCTCCGGCACGGCTGGGTGTCGACCACCGAGATTGTGCTCGGCTTCCTGCTGAGCGTCGCGGTGGGCATCCCGCTCGCGCTGGCGACTTTCCTGTGGCCGGCGTTCGCGCGCTCGGTCTACCCGCTGCTCGTGTCCTCGCAGGCCGTGCCGAAGATGGCGGTCGCGCCGCTGTTCATCGTGTGGTTCGGGTTTGGGCTGATGCCCAAGGTCTTCATCGCCTTCCTGATCGCGTTCTTCCCGATCGTCATCAACACCGTCGTCGGGCTCGCGGCGATCGAGCCCGAGAAGATCCTGCTCGCCCGCTCCATGGGCCTCAGCGGCGCGGCGACCTTCTTCAAGATCCGGTTGCCGAACGCGTTGCCCTCGATCTTCGGCGGGCTCAAGATCGCCATCACGCTGGCCGTGGTTGGCGCTGTCGTCGGCGAGTTCGTCGGCGGCGAGGCGGGCCTGGGGTTCCTCCTCATGTCGGCCAACGGCAGCATGGATACGCCGCTGCTGTTCGCGGGCCTGGTCGGCCTGACCTTGATCGGCATCGTGCTCTTCATGGCGATCGAAATCGCGGAGCGCTTCGCCATCCCCTGGCACACGTCCACGCGCACCACCGGCGCCGGCGAAACGCTCTAGGCCGCTTTCGCCTGGCCAGCGCCATGTCCCTCTATCGCTCCGCGGTACGCCCGCTCCTTTTCCAGCTATCACCCGATGCGAGCCATGCGCTCGCGCTGCGCGCGCTGCAATGGAGCTTGCCCTGGCAGGCCCTGGCGGCCGCCGAACACCTCGAAGTGTCCGACACGCGACTGCGCACACGCTTCGCCGGTCTCGACCTCCCCGGGCCGGTGGGCCTCGCCGCCGGCTTCGACAAGAATTGCGACCTGCTGCCGGCGCTCTCGGCGCTGGGGTTCGGGTTCCTGACCGTCGGCTCGATCATGCCCGAGGCGCGGTACGGCAACCCCTTCCCGCGCCTGGTGCGCTATCCGGAGACGGGCTCGCTTGCCGATTCGATGGGCGTACCGAGCAAGGGCTTGGCCTATGCGGTGAAGCGGCTGCGCGCCTTGGGCAAACGAAAAGTCCCCGTCATCGCCAACATCGGCGGCTTCGGGGCAGAGGAGCTTGCCAAAGGATTTTTCGACGTCGAGCCGCATGTGGATGCAGTGGAGATTTCGCTGATGTGCCCGAACGTACTAGCGGCGGGCGAACACTTCGACGAGTTGCGCCTCCTGGCCGAAGTCCTCGAACGCATCGAAGCGCGCCACAAGCCGGCCATCGTGCGCGTGCCGAACGACACGACGCAGTCTCCCGACAGGATGGCCGAGCTGGTCGAGCGCTGCATCGCGGCCCGTGTCGAGGGCCTGAAGATCGGCGGCGGGCGGCGGGTGCCCGAACCCGGCCTGGGCACCAAACTGGGGACGCTCCACGGCGGCGCGATCCGCGAGGCGGGCCTCGCGAATGTCGAAGCCGCGGCGCGCATCGCGCGCGGGCGCATTTCGATCAAGGGCAACGGCGGCATCCGCAACGCAGCCGACGTGCTTGCGATACTGCGTGCCGGGGCGTGCTGCGTGGACCTGTACTCGGCCTTCATCTACGAAGGCTGGACCATCGCTCGCGATATCAACCTCGGCCTGCTGCAAAGGGTCGGCCAGGGCTTAGATCTGCACGGCTTCCGTGCGGTTGCGGATCACGCGCAGCAATGACAGCCCGGCGAGCATCGAAGTCTTGGGATTGTCCGGGAAAGGCTTGTTGGTGAGCTCGATGCGCATGCTGCCGCAGGGGCCCTCCACTTCAACGAGGTGGGTGTTGCCTTTGGCTGCCGGGTCCGCGTTCAGCGAGACCTCGGTCTTCTCGAAGCCCACCCCGGCCAGCGCAATGGTGGCCGCGACATTCGCGTTCTGCGGGAACAGGGTCGCCGCCTGGCGGGCGTCGGTGCGCAGGAACTCGGTGGCCTGGGTTATCGCTTCGAGGTCGCAGAGCTTTTCGGCGTGCGTGCCTTTCCACGCCACCGGCAGCTTGCGGGAGGTGTAGCGCACGCAGTCGATGCCGGCCAGGCGCGCCGCGGCAAGCCCGTCCATTCCCGCGACCGCGCCGGCAGGGATCAGCAGCTTGCGCGCGTTGCGCCGGGCGGCCGCCACCAAGCGGTCGTACAGCGCCTGGTCCGCCAGCGCGCCCGTCGAGGCCACCAGCAGGTCGTAACCCTTGTCGAGGCAGGTCTCGCCATGCTGGGTTACCGCCGCGTGCCCGCCGCATTCGACCGCAAGCTCGACGCCCGCCGGGACCGCGGCGACGCTGTCATACACTTCGACTGAGTTCCCGGCGATCTGCCGCATCCGCTTGCGCACCGCCTCGACTAAATCGCTCCGGTCGATGCACGAGAGCTTTGCGTCGGGATACATCCGGTGAAGCTCGCGCACAAGGTAGGCACCGATCGCGCCCGCGCCGATGATGAGAACGTGCTTCATGCTGGATCCTCCATTGCTGCCATTTTATTTGTAAACCCCTTGTATTTACTTCTTCTCCAGCCGAAATGCTGCCATCATATGCGCATCGGCTGCCAATACCCGGTCAGCTCCAAGTATCCCCTGCCGGCCGGCCCAGCTACGCCGCCTTCGCGAAACACGCGCACCGCGCCCTCCCAGTAGATCGTCGCGGTGCTAACGCGCGAATCGAGCTCCTGGTCGTCGAGGAGCGGCTCGACGCGCCATGCCGCGTCGCCCGCCTGCACCCTAATGCTTACCGGGTACGAGGTACCGGTGCGCGGCGAACGCCACTGACGCAACGGCGTAAAAGTGATCTCCGCCGGACCTAGCGCCCGGGTGCTGCCATCCGGCCTCATCAGCGTGCCGCCCGCGTAAAGGACGCCGCCGTCCTTGCCGCGCATGCGGAAAGCCATGAGCGCACCCCCGTCGTCGAGATTGATGCCGATCCAGTCCCACCCGGCCGCACCCGAAGCCATGTACTGGCTCGACCATTCGTGGTCGAGCCACGCCCGGCCGATCACCGGCTCGCGGCCCGCTCCCCGCTCGATCGATCCGGTCACCGTCAGGCCCGGACGGCTGTAGTAGTAGCTCGCTTCGCCTTCCCCGGGTCCCTTTCGGCTCACGCCGTTCGTCCCCTGGAGTAGCGGCGCGCGATCGGATGCGAAGGCCAAATCCAGCCCGAAATCGCGCGCCGGGATCACGGCGCGGTAGGCATTGCCCTCGAGCGCGAGGCGCCAGGCGTCGATCCATGTCCGGGTTGTGCCTTCGTCCGCACCCGCCACGCCCAGAGCCGATCGTGCCGCGCGCTGGTCGTGACGCAGGCGACCGAGTTTCGGATCGGCCAGTGCCGCGTGGGCAAGGATCAATTGGCGCGGCGCGAACGCGCTCGGGTTGTCGCTCGCATAAGGCGTGCGCGTGCGAAAGAACGTCACCTGGAAGCCGAGATCCTCGCCGCGCGGAGTCTTCAGCCATCCGGTCACGTACCACCATTCGGTGCGGAAATCGGGATGGGCGCCGTGGTCGCGCGGGAAGACCAGCGTACGGCCGGCCGTAACCGCGGGATAGGACACTTCGGATGGCCATCCCGCGCGCGTCACCAGCGCACCGAGCGTGGCAAGGAATGCGCGGCGTCTCACCAGTCTTCCTTCACCGCCCGCACCGGCCCCATGCCCATCGCTTCGCGCCCGGACCAGAACGCGGTCAGCGCGGCGAGGGCGACCATTGCAAGCGTGAGCATCGCAAGCAATCCATAGGGCGGGTGGATCTCCATGCCCCAGTTGAACGATTGCCGGTTGACCACCCGGATGAGGATGAAGCCGATCACCCAGCCCACCGCCAGTCCGGCCGCCGCGCCGAACGAAGCCAGCAGCGCTCCCTCGAACGCAAGCATCCTGCCGATCTGCGCGCGCGTCATGCCGATGTGCCGCAGCATGCCGAACTCGCGCTTGCGCGCGAGCACGATGGCACCGAGGCTGGAAGACAGGCCGAACAGGCCGACGAGCACCGCCACGGCTTCGAGCGCGTAGGTAACTGCAAAGCTGCGGTCGAACACCCTCAGGGAAACCTTGCGGATCTCGCCCGGGCCGGCCATGTCGGGGACGGCACCGCCGGGCAGGGCACGCAACGCCGCCTCGATCTGCGCGTCCCCCACGCCGGGCCTGAGCCACAGCGCGGCATCGTTGACGCGCGTGTCGCCGGTGAGCTTCACGTACTCGGCACGGTCGACGACGATTGCGCCGTGTTGTCGCGCATAGTCGCGCCAGATCCCCCCCACGATGAACGGTCGGCGCTCGCCGCCAAGGGCCAGGTCGATGCGCGTCCCCGCTTTGTACCCGTAGATTTCCGCCACGGCCTCGCTCACCCAGGCCGGCGGCGGGTCACCCGCAACCGGTACACGCGCGGGCCCGAGAAGCGGCAGCGATTTTTCCGGGCCGCCTGGCAAATCGCGGGCGATCAGGTTCACCACGGGACGCGATGCGTCGAGCGTGAGCCTGTCGCTGCGCAGGAACTCCACGCGTGCGACTTCCGGCAGCTCGCGCACGCCGGCTTCGAAGCGCGGATCGAGAAAGACGGTGTCGCCCAGGTGCGAGGTGCGCAGGTAGAAATCCGCCGGCAGGACCGCATTCAGCCAATCGTCGACCGACTCGCGGAACGAGGCCACCATGATCGCCATCGCCACCATGAGCGCAAAGCTCGCGACGATGGCCGCCAGGCTCACCATGGCCTGGCCGGGCGCACCGCGCAATTGGGCCAGTGCGAGCCCCAGCGGTACTGCCCGCGGCAGGCCGGCAAGCGCGAGGAGCGCGGTGGCGGCGCGCGGCATGAGCACGATTCCGCCGAGCAGGATGAGGGCGATTGCCGCATAACCGAACAAGGGGATGCCGCCGACAGGGTCAAGCTGCGCCAGTCCCGCTCCCGAGGCGATCATCAGAATACCGGGGCACACGGAGACGACCTTCTCGAACATCTGCTGCTCGTCGCCGCTCTTCAGCGCGCGCGCCGGCGACGCCCTTGCCGCATCGAGTGCGGGCAGCCACCCGGCTACAACTGCAATGAAAACTCCGGCAATGAAGAATCCGCACGCGGCCAGCGGCGCGAACCCGATTTCGGGCGTCACGCCGCGGAACATGCCCGCGCCCAGGTCGCCGCCCGCCGCGCGCACCGCAACGCCGGCAAGCGCATATCCCAACAGGAGGCCAAAGCCGCTGCCGGCGGCACCGATGATCGCGGCTTCCGCCAGCACCCGCCTGACCAGGCCCGCCCGCGTGAGGCCAAGCACGCGCAGCAGGCCATGCTCGGCCCGCCTGCGCGCGACCTCGAGCGCCTGCGCGGAAAAGACCAGGAACCCGCCTGTGAACAGCGCCACCAGCGCAAGCACGTTGAGGTTGACGCGGTAGGCGCGCGACAGGTTCGCGCCCTGGGCTTCGAGCTGCTCGACCTCGGCGACATAGGCGCCGGGCGGCAGCATAGCCGCCACTTTCGCGCGCACCGTCGCGAGATCCGCACCCGGATTCAGGCGCAGGTCGATTCGGTTGAGGTTGTCGAGCCGGCCCAGCCGCCACTGCGCCGTGGCGATGTCGGTCCAGGCGGCATTGCCGCGCAGGCCGGAAACGACGCCGGTGACTTCGAGCTCCACCCGTCCGCTGCCCGCCAGGAGCGCAAGCCGGTCGCCGGCCTTGAGTCCAAGCGCGGCGGCCGCCCCCGCAGACAGCAGGGCAGTATCGGGCTTCATCAGGTCGAACACCCGGCGCGGCTCGCCTGCGAACAGCGCAGGCTGCACCTGGCCCGCGCGCAGCGAGTCGATCCCAAGTAACCGGATCGACGCTCGGCTGGTGCCACCGACATCGGCCAGCGCAACCTCGAGATCGAGCATCGGGCTCGCGACGGCCACGCCGGGGACCCGGGCGATCGCGGCATAAAGACCTTCGGCGAAACCGGTACGCCCCCCGCGTACTTCGAGGTCCGCATCGCCGGCCATCGAGCGCACCGCGAGCGAGAACTCGTTGAGCGCCGCGGCGTTGATGAGATGCACCGCGAACCCGAGGGCGACACCCAGCGCGATACCGGCGATTGAAAGCAGCGCGCGGCCGCGCTGGTGCGTCAGGCGCGCCATCATCGAGGACAGGAGTCGCCGACCGGGCGTAAGGAATCCGTCATGTCCGAATCGATTCTACGCGCCGTAGAATGCGCCAGCGTGAAAGGACGCCTCCTCTATGTCGTCGACCCGTCGGGATCCGGCAAGGACAGCCTGATCGACTATGCGCGCGGGCGCGCGCCACGGAGTGATGTCCATTTTACTCATGAGTAAAATGGACTATGATCCATTCTATGTACACCCCTCGCTATCTGAAAAGTGACGTCGCCGAAGGCCTGAAAAGCAAGATGGTTTTCGTCGGCGGGCCCCGCCAGGTCGGTAAGACGACCTTTGCCCTGGGCTTCCTGGGCAGGGACGCGGATGCAACCCATCCGGCCTACATGAACTGGGATCATCCCGGGGTTCCGCCGCGGCTTCGGCGCGCGGAACTCCCGGCGGGTGAAGCATTGCTGCTCCTGGACGAGATCCACAAGTACAGCCGCTGGAGAAACCTGCTCAAGGGCATTTACGACACGGAAAAATCCCGGCGCAGGATCATCGTCACCGGCTCCGCCCGGCTCGACTACTACAGAAAGGGCGGGGATTCGCTTGCCGGACGCTACAGGTACTTTCGCCTGCACCCGTTTTCCCTGCGCGAGTTGAGCCGCAGGCCATCGCGTTCCGACCTCGAGGCGCTGCTGAAATTCGGCGGCTTTCCGGAACCGCTGTTCGCGCAGAGCGAGGCCGGGCATCGCATCTGGCACAGGGACCGGATCTCCAGGGTGGTCCGCGAGGATTTGCGCGATCTGGAACATGTGCGCGAGATCAGCCTCATCGAACACCTGACCGAGATGCTGCCTTCGAAGGTGGGCTCGCCGCTTTCGGTCGGGGGCCTGCGCGAGGATCTCCAGATCGACCACAAGACCGCCGAGCGCTGGCTACAGATCCTCGAAAACCTCTATGTCTGCTTCCGGATCGCCCCGTACGGGTCGCCCAGGGTGCGTGCCGTCAAGAAGTCGGCGAAGCTCTACCTGTGGGACTGGTCGAGCGTCGAGGCAGCCGGGCCGAGGTTCGAAAACATGGTGGCCAGCCAGCTTCTCAAGTATTGCCACTGGATGGAGGACACGCAGGGCTACGCGATGGAGCTTCGGTATTTGCGCGATACGGACAAGCGCGAGGTGGATTTCGTAGTGCTGAAGAACAGGAAGCCGGTGTTCGCCGTCGAATGCAAGTCGGGCGACAAGGCGATCGGGCCCGCCCTGCGCTATTTCGCGGAAAGAACGCCGATCCCCCGCTTCTACCAGACCCATCTCGGGGAACGGCACTATTCGACCGGCAAAGTGACGGTGGTGCCCTATATCCGGTTGTGCGAGGAACTCGGGCTTCCCTAGGTTGACGCATCCGGCGCCCGCTTTGCGGCGGCCCCGAGGTTGAAGGCCCCTTACCGCGCCGAACTGCGCTTGGGCATCTTTCGTTTCCTGCTCTTGACCGCGTAAGTTGCGCGTGGCGCGCGCGCCTGCGGTGGGGCCTTCATATCGAATGGAAGCCCGCCCGTGCGCACGACCTGGCGAAGAAAGATCCGGATTGCATGGCTGATGCTCAGGCCAAGATGATCCAGTACCTTTTGGGCATCGTCCTTGAGTTGCTGGTCAATGCGGCATCGAATTTCGGTTGAGAGGCTCATTTGAACTCCTCGTAGCGTCAACGTAGCGTCACGGTAGCCACATTGTTACCACATTTGTCTCGCGTATGCAACAGTTGCGTTATTTTCCATGACCTTTGCTTGGCCCGACGCGTACTCGCTCGTTAGCATGCGTGCATCCCGTTTCGAAAGGAGGCACGAAAGATGAAATTCAACCTGACTCTCACGCGCTGGCACAAGGTGACCGAGCGCATCAACGCGGCGTTAAAGCAATGCGAGACGCGTATCAAGGCCGCGTTCACCGACACCACCGTTTCTTCATGGAACAAGGACAGCATCGAGGAAAAGGCCGCCGACATAGCGCGCCGCGCAGAGCAAGACCTCGTGCTGGTCGAGGTGGGTACCCGGGCGGTGGAAATCATCCGTTCGACGCTCGCGATTCGAAACGCCGAACTCGGCATTTCCGGAAAACTGGCACGGGTCGAAGGCGCGAACCGGCGCGCATCGCTCTACAAGGCCGTCATCGAAGGGCAGAAGCCGGATATGGTGCGCGCGGCAAGCATGCATGACCTGCCGATGCAAGTCGATCAGTCCGATTGGCTCTCGCGTCGCTCTGCGCTCGTCGTTACGTTGCAGACGGCGGGTCCCGATCTACTCGAAGGGTTGCGGCAGAAGTTCGCTTTGGAGCAGACGATCGCGGTGCGGACGCTGGATGAAATCGCGGATCTCAATCGCGATACGATCGAAATCGAAATGCCAAATGAGGTGATCGAAATCGCGAAGCTGGCGGCATGAGCCGCCGGTGTCCCGACGCCCGTCGCGAGTCGGGCGCGCCGGCTTCTGGCCGGCGCGCGCATGCGGCCGGGGAGAGGCATTTGCCATCCGCTAGATGAACGGAGTTGGCTCCACTACGGGAAGGGTCTGCAAACCCCTGGTCTCGGTCCGCAAGAGTCGAATGGTTGCTGCGCGGACTGGTCGGTTGCCCGTCAATGCTTGCCGGTCTCCAGTTGTCGGTTGCTGGCTTCTCCCTGTTTTTCCCATTCCAAGCAGCGATGTCGTAGTTGAGATGTTGTAACGGCAAACGGGTCTGCCCAACTCCTGGCTCAGCGTGGTATTGCCGACCTGACGCGGGCCGGTGACAAACACCAGCTTGCGCTTGAGGTCTTGGGCAATCAGCTTGGTGAGATAGCGCTCCATCTGGCTATAGTAACGGGCCTGTTAAATTAGTCAGGACTTTATTAAAAGACTATTTAATTTAGTCATGCCGATGTACTGGGGCGATGTTGAGGTGGTGCCGAGGTGCTGTTGAGGTGCTGGCTGGCGTCTTGATTCAATCGCCACATGAAGGTCAAGTATTGCGAATTTGGCAACTTGGTATTACCATTGATGGATGCCGTTGCGCACCGTTACCGTCAAGCTCCAGGATCACCTTATCGCTGAGATAGAGGCCGTCGCACGCGCACGCCGAGTGTCGCGCTCGGAAATCGTGCGCGAGCGGTTGGCGCGAGCCGAGACCCCGGTTGGCTCGGTGTGGGACCGCATGCAGGATCTCGTTATCGACGATGACCGGGCGCCGGCCGACCTCGCGTCGAACAAGGCGCGGCTGCGCGGCTATGGCCGCTCTCGTTCTCGTTGACGCGGGGCCGCTGGTCGCGGCGCTGCGAAAGCGCGACCGGCAGCATGCTTGGGCGCGGGTGCAACTGGCGGCGCGACCGGCGCCTCTGCTGACCTGCGAAGCGGTTCTGTCGGAAGCGTTTTACCTTCTGCAAGGCGTCTCCGGAGGGTGCGACGCGCTCGCTGCGCTCATCGAGCGGGGTTTGCTCGAAGTCAGGTTCGATTTTCAGGACGAGCGCGAAGCCACGTTACGGCTGCTGCACAAATACGCCGATACGCCGATGAGCTTTGCCGATGCCTGCCTGGTGCGCATGAGTGAACTGCACCGCGATTCGCAGGTGTTCACCCTCGATCACGATTTCGCCGCCTACCGGCGCAACGGGCGCGAGCGCATCCCACTGATCGCGCCCTGGTAGCTTCGGCACGGGCGTCCGAACGGTTCCTTGAGATCCCCGCTCAGGGCGGCCGGGAATCACTCCGGCTTGATGTTTCGTTCCTTGATGAGCCTGGTCCAGCGCACCTCTTCCTTGCCCAGGAAGTCCTTGAACTCCGCCTGGGTGGACGCGTGGATCTCCACGCCCTGCGGCTTGAAGCGCTCGATCATGTCGGGATCGGCCGCGACCTTGGCGATCGCCTTCTCGAGCTTGTCGACGATGGCCCGGGGCGTGCCGGCCGGCACCACCATTCCCTGCCAGAACACCACCGCGAAATCCCGGATCCCGGTCGCCTCGATCACCGTCGGAATCTCTGGGAAAGCAGGCGAGCGCACTGCGCTGGTGATCGCAATCGCGCGTGTCTTGGCCGTGGCCAGAATCGGTTTTGCCTCGAGCGCGGCCGAGAACATCATCTGGGCCTGGCCGCCCGCCACGTCCTGGCCTGCCTGCGCGCCCCCTTTGTAGGGTACGTGGATCATGTCGAGGCCGGCCTGCAGTTTGAACAGCTCCGCGATCAGGTGATTGGTGGCGCCGATGCCGGAACTTGCGATATTGAACTTGCCTGGGTTCACTTTCACATGGGCGATCAGTTCGGCCATGTTCCTGGCCGGGAAAGCCGTGTTGACGTGCAGGATGAAGGGCGTGAACGACATCAGCGACACGGGCTCGAAGCTCTTGTGCGGGTCGTATTGAACCTGGCCGGTAAGCGTGGGGTTGATCACGAGCGACGTGCCGCCGGCGTAGATGGTGTAGCCGTCGGCAGGCGCCTTGGCGACGTAGTTGGAGGCAACGGTCGTTGCCGCGCCCGCGCGGTTGTCGATCAACATCGGTTTGCCGAATTCGGCCGCGAGCTTGTTGGCATAAACGCGGGCCACCGCGTCGTTCACCCCGCCCGGCGGATACGGCACCACCATTGTGACCGGCTTCTGCGGCCAATCGGTTTGCGCGAACGTGGCAAACGGCAATGCGAGCGCGGCGAGGCCCGTGACAAGAACCGCGGTGATGAAGGTCGAATGCTTCATTTCTTCTCCCGGATCGAGCACGAAGTCTACCCTTCGAAAGCGCGGGCAAGAGTGAAGCAACCGATAAGTGATGCCGGCCCGGTACGCTATGATCAGCGTTTCGGAACCTGGCATTCGCAATTGCTCTTCCCGACCGATCTTGCCGCGTTCTTTGAATTGTTGCGCCAGCACGAGGATGCGGCCTACGGCCTGATCTTCGCGTCCGCTGCCTCGCACAGCCTGCTGCTTGCACTTTTCGCCGGTTATGCCTCCAGTTCAGGCGTTCTCGACCTTGGCGTGCTGATTGCGATCGTCTGGGCGGGCAGCTTTGCGGGCGATGCAGTTCGCTTCTGGATCGGGCGGCGTTTCGGCAACCATTGGCTCGCGCGTTTTCCACGGCTTCACCGCACCAGCCAGATCGTGGTCCGACTGGTGGATCGCTACTATGTCTGGCTGATCCTGTTCCATCGCTTTCCTCATGGCATTCGCGGCGTCGCCGGTTTTGCCTACGGCATGTCGCGATTGCCTTGGCCCATATTCCTCGCGTTCAATTTCGTCGCGGCCGGCCTTTGGTCGGGTGTCGTTCTTTCGGCTGGTCATGCGTTTGGCCACGTATCGGAGAAGCTGATGAACGATGCTTTCTCCGGCCTTGGCCTGGTCATGTTGATAGTGTTCCTCGTGCTGTCGTGGGGCCTGAGCAGGCAACTCGAGCACATCGCCGAGCGTAGCTGAACCGTAGATTCCCCGCCGGCGCTCAGTTCGAACAGGCGCGCGACAATCTGATCGCGCTGCGGGTGCGGGCCGGCACGGGAGGCATGGTGACCTTGGCGTTGTCGGCCATCGACACCGCCCTGTGGGACATCAAGGGCAAGGCGCTCGGCGCACCGGTGGACACCCTCGCGGGCGGGGAGCGCGCGAAGCTTCTCGTCCTGCGGGCCTGAACAGTGCCGTCCGCACCGGGCAGGCGATGGCAGCAATTCGACTGTAGAGCCAGCATTGGCGCGGTTGTCAGGCCGAATATGGCAGCATTTAGTCCGCCTTTGCGCCGGAGTCCTTGACCACCTTGGTCCAGCGCCCCAGCTCCGAGCGGATGTAGGCCGCGTACTGCTCGCTGGTTCCGCCCAGCGGCTCGGCGCCTTGCGCCGCGAGCCGCTGGCGCAGGTCCGCGTTCTGCACCGCCTTGTTGACCTCGGCGTTGAGGCGCGCTACGACGTCCTTGGGCGTGACTGCGGGCACGACGATGCCCTGCCAAGCGCTCATCTCGAATCCCGGCAGCTTCGCCGCCTCCTCAAGCGTCGGGACGTCAGGCAGCGCAGCCGAGCGTCGCGTGATCGCAATCGCGAGGGCGCGCAACCTGTTGTCCTTCACGTAAGGCAGCACCGTGTTGATCGTGTCGATCATCATCTGCGTCTGGCCGCCCGCAACGTCCACCAGGGCGGGCGCGCTCCCTTTGTAGGGGATGTGCTGCATGGTCAGCCCCATCTGCGTGGCGAACAGCGCGCCTGCCAGATGCGTGATGGTTCCGGAGCCCGACGACCCGTAGTTCATCTTCGCCGGATTGGCCCTGGAATAGGCGACCAGCTCTTGCACGCTCTTCACCGGCAACGCAGGGTTAACCACCAGCACGAGGGGAACGGTCGCCGTGAGCGCAACCGGCGCATAGTCCTTCAGCACGTCGTAGTTGAGCTTCGAATACAAGGACGGCGCGATCGAGATCGCCGAAGTGTTGTAGAAAATCGTGTAGCCGTCGGCGGGCGCCTTGGCCGCCTCCGCCGCCGCGATGTTGCCGCCCGCGCCGGGCTTGTTGTCGACGATGATCTGCTGCCCCATCGATTCGCCCAGTTTGAGGGCGAAGATACGCGCGTTGATGTCGGTCGGCCCGCCCGGAGGGAAGGCGAGGATCATGCGGACGGGTTTGGAAGGGTACTGGGCGAAAGCCTGGCAGGACAAGAACGCTGCCAATATCAGAATCGCTATTTTTCTCATTTTGTCTCCCACCGGCTTTTACGAGTCGAACCGATCCAGCACCTGCCCCGGCCCTTCCGCGAGCGTCACGTAGTCCTTCCCATCGAACACTCTCGTCCCATTCACCCACACCCCGGCCACGCCTTCGGGCTTCCTGATCATGCGCGATCCGCCGCCCGGCAGGTCGTGCAGCCTTACGAGCCCGGATAGCCCTACCTTCGCCGGATCGAACAGCAGCAGGTCGGCCCAGGCACCCGGCTCGATGCGACCGCGGCCGGGGATGCGGTACTTGGAAGCCGGGTCGCTGGTGAGCTTGCGCACGCCTTCGGCCAGCGTGAATGTGCCGGTCTCGCGCACCCAGTGACGCAGGAAATGCAATCCGAAACCGGCATCGCACATGAAGATGAGATGCGCACCGGCGTCGGACAGCGCCACCACCCCCGCCTCGTGCTGCAGCAGCGGCGCCACACCCTTGTCGACGTTCTGGAACAGTTTGGCGACGAAACGCGTGGCAAGGTTCTGCTCTAGCGCGATGTCGAAAAAGCAATCGAGCGGATCCACGCCGCGCTCTGCCGCGATTTCGGTGACCGGCCGGCCATCGACCTCGACCATGGCCCAGTTGCCGTAGAACAGGATTCCGGGCCGGGGGTTGGCAAGATCGGCGCGGAACTGGCGGCGGAATTCCGGATCGCGGTAGATGTCGACGAGGTTCTCCGAGGTCCTTTTCGAAATCCGGTCGAACGCCGAATGCGTGAGCAGCAGGTAGGGATCCTCGAGCGTGAAATCGAACGACAGCGGCTGGCAGCTGGTCTGGATGTACACCTCGTGGCCGCGGCGAATCGCCGCCGCGCATTTCTCGTAATAGGTCAGGCCGCGCGCGGGATCGGCTTCGTTGTACATCGTGAGCACGGTGGAGATGAACGCCGGCCGGCCGTTATCGGCGGCGATCCCTTCCATGAATTCCGGCGTGGCGCGCGGCCCGGTAGCCATCATGAACACGCCACGCTTCGCCTCGCCCAGCACGCCGGCCAGCGCGCGGATCTCGGCATCGCCCGCAATCGTCGAGGGCATCGGCAGGCCGCCATGGCCGCTGTGGTTCGGCGAGAACGAGGACGCGAGGCCGATCGCACCGGCGGCCAGCGCCGAGCGGACCTCGTCCTGCATCTGCCCGAGCTGGGCTTGCGTCGGCGCCTCCTGGGTCGAGGCGGCCTCGCCCATGACCGCGGTGCGGATCGTCGAGTGCTGTGCAAACACGCCTACGTTCGCATAGGGGTGCGAGCGGCGCAGCAGGTCCATGTATTCGGCGAACGACTCGAATTCCCAGCGCGTGCCCGCCTGCAGCGCGTCGAGGTCCATGCCCTCGACCACCGAAAGGTTTTTTACCATCGTGTCGCGCCGGGTCGCGGGACAGGGCGCGATCCCGAATCCGCAGTTACCCATCACCGCAGTGGTCACGCCAAGCGACGGCGAAGGCGACAGCGTCGGATCCCAGGTGACCTGCGCGTCGTAATGCGTGTGCAGGTCGACGATGCCGGGCATGAGCGCAAGGCCGGCCGCGTCCACCGTTTCGCGCGCCGCGCCGACCGTGCCGATTTCCGTGACGCGCCCGTCCTTGACGCCGACGTCGGCAACACGACCGGGGGCACCCAGGCCGTCATAGACGGTCGCGCCGCGGATGACGAGGTCGGGTTTCATTCGATCGCTCATTCGGGTTTCACTCCGGCGTCGCGGGCGACTTTCTGCCAGCGCGCGATTTCCTGCCTGATGTAGGCGCCGAATTGCTCCGGCGTGGAAGGCGACGCCTCCGCGCTGTGCTGGGCGAACTGGTCCTTCACCTCCTGCGAGCCGAGGACCTTAACCAGCTCGCGGTTGAGGCGCTCGACCAAGTCCTTCGGCGTGCCCGCCGGCACGACAATCCCCTGCCAGGAACTCACGTCGAAGCCGGGATAACCGAGCTCGGCCACGGTGGGCAGGGCCGGCGCCATGGACGACCTTTTCAGGGTCGTCACCGCGAGGCCGCGCGCCTTGCCCGAACGCACCTGCGGATAGAGCGACGAGAACGGGTCGAACAACACCTGCAGCTGGCCGCCGATGAGATCGGTGATCGCGGGCGAGCTGCCCTTGTACGGCACATGGTTCATCTTGATGCCGGCCGCGGTGTTGAAGAACTCGACCGCCAGGTAGATCGAGCTTCCCGCGGTGCCGAAATTCAGCTTGCCGGGCTGCGCCTTGGCCAGCGCCACCAGCTCGCCCAGCGTCTGCGCGGGGACCGAAGGATGCACGGCGATGACCAGCGGCTGGATCGCCACCATCGAGACCGGCGCGAAACTGGCCACCGGGTCGTAAGGCAGCTTTGCAAAGGTCACCGCGTTGATCGCCAGGGTGCTGATGTTCCCCATCGTGAGCGTGTAGCCGTCGGCGGCGGCCTTCGCGCCGAGTTCTGCACCGATCACGCCGCTGGCGCCGGCGCGGTTCTCGACCACCACCGGCTGGCCTATTTCGGTGGAGAGCTTCTGCGCGACGACGCGCGAGCTGATGTCGGTGACGCCGCCGGGCGGGAAAGGGACGATCAGGCGCAGCGGCTTGTTCGGGAATCCCTGCGCCTGCGCAATTGCACAAAAGCCCAGCGCGACCACTGCAACAAGGATCTTCATTGCGGAAACTGCAGCACGAGCACTTCGGCGCCGTCGCTTTCGGCCTTTACGGTCATCGGTTCTTCATCGGGCGTGACGAACGCGGTCGCCCAACGCGCAAGGCAGGTGCCGGCAACACGCGCCCTGCCCGCGGCAATGACGTAAAACCGCCCCAGCCCGCCCGCAAGCGCGGGCGCCGTCATGGACCCGTTGGGCGGGATGCGCAGGAACCAGGCCCCAATCCCGTCGGCCTGCGGCGCGAAAGCTTCGACGCACGACGGCGCGGACAATCGCGAGCAGTCGTCGCTGACATCGAGCGGCTCGCCGAGCAGCTGGCGCTTGGGGCCCTTTTTCATTTCGTCGCGGCTCTCGGGGAGGAATTTGGCCCCGGAATCCATGCTCGGGCGCAGCGTGAAGTACCACAGGCCCTCGGAGTTCGAGGTGATCGGCCCATAGCCTGTATACGCGCCGGCATAATGGACGCTCAACGGCTGCACCGCGTGGCGCCCGAAGGTCCCCCCGCCTCGCACCACGACCTGGAACTCGTTCTGCAGGTGGAAGTGCGGCAGGATCACCGAATCGGCGTCCTGCTCGACCAGGAACGATTGCGGGGCGAGCCGCTCGCCCGCCGGCGAAGCGATCAGGTCGCGCTTGAAATAGCCCGTGCCGTTGGCAAGAGTGTGCTTCTTGCGATTTGCAAGCGCCGCGTCCGGGGTGCCGGTTCGGATCATGGTGAGTCCTCCTGGCGCAAGTGTAGCCCCGCCCCCCTCCATTCGCTCGTCGCGCGCGCCTGCAACTCGCTCCCCGAAACGGCCGTTCCGTCGCATTCCCATCGCCCGGCAGCCCGCCAGCCCTGAAACTTGCGGCGTCAACTGGCCCTACAATCTGCCGCAAAGGAACCACCATGGAGCAAAAAGACCTGATTCGCATCGCACGCCGCCGCGCTGCGGCCAAGTTCGGCTTCATGATTCACCTCACCGTGTTCGTGGCCGTGAACGCAATGCTGTTCTTCATCAACCAGCGCACCACGCCCGGCGTCTCCTGGTTCGCCTTCCCGCTCGGCGGCTGGGCCATCGGCCTGGCCATCCACGGTCTGCTGGTAATGCTGTCCGGATCCGGGCTGCGCGAGCGCATGGTCGAAAGCGAGCTGCGCCGCCTGCAGGCTGCCAACAACCCCGGCGTGCGCTGAAACGGCCGCGATGCCCTACGTCCATCAATCGGGCATCGCGCGCTACCTGGTCGCGACGGTGGTATTCAGCACCGTCATCGCGGCTGCAATTACGCTGTACGGCAGCCACCGCCACAGCTTCGGCGAGAATTTCGTGTACAGCCAGTGTATTGGGCTGCTCACGTACGCATCGATCGACCTGCCGCGCAGGATGCTCTGGCCGAACGGTGCGCCCGCGTTTCTCCCAATGATCGGCCTGGCCCTGCTTGCGGCCCCGATAGGATGGTTCGGCGGCAGCTTCGTCGCCAGCGTCCTCCTTGGCAATCCCTGGGGACCCCGCACGCTCGAGCCCAATGCGGTCCTCGGCTTCCTCGTATTGACCGCCGCGGCCGGCCTCAGCGGCTGCTTCTACTTCTGGTCGCGCGAGCAGCTCATGGCGAGCGAGCGCGGCGCCGCGGAGGCTCGACTCAAGCTGCTCCAGGCGCAGATCGAGCCGCATTTCCTCTTCAACACGCTGGCCAACCTGCAGGCCCTTATCACCGTCGACCCTGCGCGAGCGCAGGCCATGCTGCACCACCTGGACAGTTACCTGCGCGCAACGCTCGCGACCACGCGCAACGAGTGGGACACGGTCGCGGAGGAATTCGCGCTCCTCGAGGGCTACCTCGAAATCCTCGCGATCCGCATGGGCGAGCGCCTGGCGTATGAGCTCGACATGCCGCTGGCGCTGGCCGACGCGAAGCTGCCGCCCATGCTCCTGCAGCCGCTGGTGGAGAACGCCATCCGGCACGGCCTCGAGCCCAAGGTCGAGGGTGGCGTTGTCCGGGTTTCCGCGCGCGAGGAGGGCAAGCAGCTCGTGCTGGTGGTCGAAGACACGGGCCTCGGGTTGGGATCGAGCAAGTCGGCCGGAACGGGGGTGGGCCTGGCGCACGTGAAGGAAAGGCTGGCTGCGGTGTACGGCGCCGCCGCATCGATGCAAACCGGCGACAATGACGGCGGCGGCGTGAAGGTGACGCTGCGCCTGCCCCTGCAGAAATGAACCCGCGCGCCCTCATTGCCGAAGACGAACCGCTGCTGGCCGCGAGCCTGAAGGCGGCACTCGCTGCCGCATGGCCGGAGCTCGAAGTCGTAGCCGTGGCGCCCAATGGACTTGAAGCGCTGCGCCTCATCGAGGCCGAGCGCCCCGATGTGGCCTTCCTCGACATCCGCATGCCCGGGCTGAGCGGCCTCGAAGTCGCCGTCGAGCTCGCCGACCGGCTGGACGAAGGCGAACCCGTGCCCCAGCTCGTGTTCGTCACGGCGTACGACGAGTTCGCGCTGAAGGCCTTCGAGCTT
>JBBQNG010000030.1:0-25090 GCA_038329645.1 Burkholderiales bacterium | reverse complement strand
GCGAGCGGCGGGTCGGGATCGTGCGCGACGTGGGCGTAGAACTCCTTGTACTGCTCCTCGGTCACGTCCGCCTTCGGGCGCGCCCAGAGTGCGCTGGCCTGGTTGATCGGCGCATCCTCCCCGGCGAGATGGATGGGCAGGCTGATGTGGTCGGAGTACTTGCGCACGATCGACTTGATCTTCCAGGCATCGAGCAGGTCGTCCTCGCCCTCGCGCAAGTGAAGGACGATCTCGGTGCCGCGCTCCGCGCGGGCGACAGCCTCGATCGAATACTCGCCGCCGCCATCGGATTCCCACCGGATGCCGGCATCCGCAGGCAGGCCGGCGCGACGCGTGGTGAGCGTGACCTTGTCCGCAACGATGAAGGAGGAATAGAACCCCACCCCGAACTGCCCGATGAGGTTGGCGTCCTTTTTCTGGTCCCCGGTCAGGCGATCGAGGAACTCGCGCGTGCCGGAGCGCGCAATGGTACCGATGTTGGCGATGACCTCGTCGCGCGACATGCCGATGCCGTTATCGGCAATCGTGATCGTGCGCTTGTCCTTGTCGACCGCCACCCGGATCCGCAGGTCGGGGTCCGATTCGTACAGCGAATTGTCGGCCAGCGCCTCGAATCGCAGCTTGTCCGCCGCGTCGGAGGCGTTCGAAATGAGCTCCCGCAGGAAGATTTCCTTGTTGCTGTACAGCGAATGGATCATCAGCTTGAGCAGCTGCTTCACCTCGGCCTGGAATCCGAGGGTTTCCCGGGTAGCGGTCTGCGACATTGCCGTTTGCCTTTCTTGTATGGAGTCGGTGCGCTCGAGTTGGGGGCGGCGCCCGCCGATTTCAAGGCCTTTCGCCGGTAGAATCCGCACTTCCGTGACCTCTTCCGATCTTGCCGTCTTCCGCGCGGGTTTGCGCGCCGCTTCTCCGGTGCTGCTGGGCGTATTTCCGTTCGGCCTGGTGACCGGCGTGGCCATGGCGGCCGGTGGAATTCCGTCGCTGGAATCGATCCTGATGTCGTTTGTCGTTTTTGCCGGCGCCTCGCAGCTGGCGGCCACGCAACTGCTCGGCGCCGCCGCGCCGGTGGCCGTCATCCTGGTCACGGCGTTCTTCATCAACCTGCGGTTCGTCATGTACAGCGCGTCGATGCGCGTCCACCTTGCGGGCCTGCCGCTGCGCTGGCGCCTGGGACTGGGATACATGCTTTCGGACAACGCCTATGCGCTGTGCATCACCCGCTACACCCAGCATCCCGAAGAGCCGGGCAAGCACTGGTATTGCCTCGGCACGGCGATGCCGATCTGGCTCACCTGGCAAGTTGCCACCGTCCTCGGCGTGATCGCCGGCGCCGCGATTCCGCACCATTGGCGGCTGGAGTTCGCCGCGCCTCTGGCTTTCGTCGCAATGTCCGTGCCCTTGCTGCGCGACCGCGCCATGGTGGCAGCGGCCCTCGCGGCCGGTTCCGCGGTCATCATCACGAATGGCCTGCCCATGCGGCTCGGACTTGTGTGCGCAGCCGTAGCCGGGATTGCCGCCGGGCTGCTCGTCGAGCCCAAGGCGGCACGCAAATCGCCATCATGACGCTCGCCACGATCTGGCTCTCAATGCTCGGGATGGGCGCCATTACGCTCACCCTGCGCGCGTCCTTCCTGGTGCTCCCGGAACGGGTGAAGCTGCCGGCGCTGTTGCGCCGTGCCCTGCGCTATGTGCCCGCGGCCGTGCTGACGGCGATCTATGCACCCGCCCTGCTGGTACAGTCCGGCACCATCCATGTCTCTGCGTCAAACGCCCACCTCATGGCAGGGCTCGTCGCGATCGGCGTGGCCTGGTACCTCCGGCGTACATTCCTGACGATTGCCGCAGGTATGCTCGCCCTCCATCTTTTCGTCGCCCTGGGCGCCCGCACATGAGTTTGAACCTACCGGCCCGGCGTTGATCCAACCCCCCTCGACGAACCTCCTCGACGAACCCCCTACTTCCCATGACCCTTTCCCGATCCCTGCCGCGGCTCGCGTTCGCCGCCGTGCTCCTCCTTACCCTGCACCTCGCATTCGCGGCTGAACCGCAAAGGGTTACCAGTATCGAAGGTGTCACCGAATACCGCCTCGACAACGGCCTGAAGGTGCTGATGATCCCGGACCGTTCGGTCGATTCGGTGATGGTCCATATCACCTACATGGTCGGATCGCGTCACGAGGGGTACGGCGAAAAAGGCATGGCCCACCTGCTCGAGCACATGCTGTTCAAGGGGACGCCCGCCAACCCGAAGCTCAAGGAAGAGTTTTCCAGGCGGGGCGTGCGCTTCAATGGATCCACGTCGAACGACCGCACCAATTATTACGAGACGATCGCGGCGTCGAACGAAAACCTCGACTGGGCGCTCGGGGTCGAGGCCGACCGGATGGTCAACGCGTATGTGCGCAAGTCGGACCTCGACAGCGAGATGACGGTCGTCAGGAACGAATTCGAATCCGGCGAGAACAACGCGGGCGGCGTGCTTCGCCAGCGCATGATGCAGCTCGCGTTCGGCTGGCACAACTACGGCAACTCGGTCATTGGCGCGCGCTCGGACATCGAGAACGTGCCGATCGAGCGACTGCAGGCGTTCTACCGCACCTACTACCAGCCCGACAACGCGGTGCTAGTCGTGGGCGGCAATTTCGACGAGCGCCAGGCGCTGGGAATGGTCGCCAGGCATTTCGGCTCGCTGCCCAGGCCCACGCGCAAACTGCCGGGGCTGTACACGACCGAGCCGACGCAGGACGGCGAGCGCAGCGTGGTGCTGCGGCGCGCAGGCGACACACAGATGATCGGAACGCTGTACCGGGTGCCGTCCGGCGGGCACGAGGACTACCCCGCCATCGACGTGCTCGTGCATGTGCTGGCCACGCAGCCGACGGGTCGGCTGCATCGTGCGCTGGTCCAGAAGGGGCTGGCGAGCACGATCTGGGGCGGCGAAAGCGCGCTCCACGATCCGGGCATGATGTATTTCGGCGCGGTCCTGCGCAAGACCGAGCCGCTGGAGCCCGCCCGCGAAGCCTTGCTGTCGACCACTGAGCAGCTCGCCGCCGAGCCGGTTCGCGAAGATGAGGTGGCGCGCGCCAAGATCGCATTGCTCAACGACTTCGAAAAGATCCAGATCGATTCCCTGGCGCTGGTCTCCAGCCTGTCGGAATTCAGCGCAAGCGGCGACTGGCGCCTGTTCTACCTCTACCGCGACCGCCTGCGCAAAGTCAGCGTGGAAGACGTGCGCAGGGTTGCGGCGATCTATCTGAAGCCGGCCAACCGGGTAATGGGCACATTCATCCCGACCGACCAGCCGGTCCGGGCGGAGATCCCGCCCGTCCCCGACCTTTCGAAGGCGCTCGCCGGCTACACGGGCGGCAAGGTGCCGATCCTTGGCGATGCGTTCGATCCGTCGCCTGCAAACATCGAAGCCCGCCTCATCCGCAAGACGCTTCCAAACGGCATCCGGATAGCGCTGCTGCCGAAGAAAACCCGCGGAGGCAACGTCGTCGCAACCCTGGCCCTGCATTGGGGCGACGAGGCCGCCAAAATGAACCGGAGCACCGCGTGCACGCTTGCCGACGGGATGCTCATGAAGGGTACGCTCCGGCATTCGCGCGCCGAGATCCAGGAGGCGTTGGAGAAGCTGAATGCAAATGTGACTGTCAGCACCGACGGCGCCGGGATCGACACTCAGCGCGTGCAGCTCGCCGCCGCGCTCAGGCTGGTTGCCGAAGTGCTCAGGGAGCCGTCTTTCCCCGCCAGCGAATTCGCGCAGCTCAAGCAGGCGGCCATCACGCGGGCGGAGAGCCAACGCAGCGATCCGTCGGCGATCGCGGGCGAGCGCATCGGACGCTACCTTTCCCCCTATCCCAAGGGCCACTGGGCCTATGTCCCGACGGCGGAAGAGCGAATCGAGGCCCTCAAGCAGGCCAGCCTCGCCGACGCCGAGCGCTGCTACAGGGATTTTGTCGGCGCCACGCGTGCCGAGTTCGCCGCCATCGGCGATTTCGATCCGGACGAAGTCACGCAGCTGGTGGAAGAGCTGTTCGGCGCGTGGAAGTCGCCGCGCGGCTACGAGCGCATCCCCGCGCGCTATTTCGACCGGCCCGCGATCCAGGATGAAGTGCGCACCCCCGACAAGGCCAATGCCGTGCTGCGGCTGGGGGCCAACCTCAAGGTGCGCGACGACAACCCGGATTTCCCGGCGCTGGTGCTGGGCAACTACCTGCTCGGCGGTACATCGACGGCGCGGTTGTCGGCGCGCGTCAGGGAGAAGGAAGGCCTGTCCTACGGAACCTACTCTTCCTTCACCGCATCACAGCTCGACGAGAGCGCCAGCTTCGGCGTGTCGTCGATCTACGCGCCGCAGAACAAGGTGAAGGTCGAAAACGCGGTGCGCGAGGAGATTGCTCGTGTACTGCGCGAAGGCTACACCGAGGAAGAGCTTGCGGCCGGCAAGAACGGCCTGCTCCAATCGCGCCGCGCGGCGCGCATCCAGGACCGCAACCTGATTGGACGGGTGAGCATGTACCTCTTCATCGACCGGACCTTCGCGTGGGACATCGAATTCGAGAAGAAGATCGCGGCGCTTACGTCGGTCCAGGTGCGGGACGCCATGCGCCGGCACCTCGATCCGGCGAAGATGACGGTCGTCAAAGCCGGGGACTTCAAGGACTAGAAGGAACAGGGGACCCTACGGTTCCCCCGTTACCCCCTCCCTCAGGAACAGGGGACCTGCGGTTCCTCTGTTAGCCCTGCCGCGCCTTCAGCAGGTCCCGGATCTCCTCGAGCAGGATTTCCTGGCGCGGGACGGGCGGCGCCGCGGCGACTTCTGGCTCGCGGCGCTTGAGCCGGTTGATGATCTTCACCATCATGAAGATCGCCCAGGCAACGATGAGGAAATCCACGCAGGTCTGCAGGAATTTTCCATATTTCAGCGTGGCTTCCCCGATCCGGATCGTCAGCGCGGCGAAATTAAGCCCGCCCAGGAGCGTGCCGACGAGCGGCATGACGACGTCCTCCACCAGCGAGGCGACGATCTTGCCGAACGCGGCGCCGATGATGACGCCTACGGCCAGATCGACCACGTTGCCTTTGACGGCAAATTCCCTGAATTCCTTTATGACGCTCATGGTTTACCCTTTTCCGGTGGCTCAATCGATTGGCAGATAGCTCACTTCGAGGATTTCGAGCTCTTCGGTCCCGCCGGGCGTGCGCAAAGAGACGAGGTCGCCCTCGCGGGCTTTGATGAGCGCCTTCGCAATCGGCGCGATCCAGGAGACGCGGCCGCGCGCGGTATCGACTTCGTCGAGCCCGACGATGGTGACGCTGCGCGCGGCGCCGTCTTTTGCACGCACTTTGACGGTCGCGCCGAAAAATACCTGGTCCGTGTCGCGACCGGCCGACCGGACGACCTCGGAATTTTCCAGGCGCCGGATCAGGTACCGCACGCGTCGGTCGATCTCGCGCAGGCGCTTCTTGCCGTAGATGTAGTCGCCGTTCTCGGAACGGTCTCCGTTCGAAGCCGCCCAGGAGACGGTGCGCACCACTTCGGGCCGCTCGGCCTCGACCAGCCGCTTGAGCTCTTCCCTGAGGCGGTCGTACCCCGCCGGCGTCATGTAAAAGCGCGAAACCGCCGGTTCCACCGCTTCCGCGGGCTCGTCGTCTTCGGCGTCGTCGTTTTCGCGGGTAAAGGCCTTTGACATCGTGCGATTTTACCCTGCACCCACCTTACACCCACGCCCCGGCCGGGGAATTTCCCGCCTACTTGCCAGAGGCACGGCCCTTGCCCAGAATGGCGGCCTACGACCAAAAAGCAGGGGAGGCCTCATGGCGAAGGACAAAGACGATCTGCTCGCGCGCATGCGCTTGCGCGAGTGGGTGCTGATGACGCTGATCGCGCTCACGGCCATCCTTGCGAACCTGCCCAGCGATTTCCTGGAGAAATACCAGCTCAACACGAACTACCTGATCGCGGCGTTGAGCTGCACGGTGATCTTCGGGCTGTTCCTCTACCTGCGGTTCTTCTTCTTCCTCGCGGTCGTTCTGCTGATCGCCGGCGCCAACATGCCCGAGCAGATCGCCGAGCGTTTCAACGTGTCGAAGGTCCCGCTCATCCTTGCGCTGATCGTGCTGGTCGGGATATCGCTCATCAACTACGTGGTGAAGCTCATGCCGACCGGTCTCGAACCCAAAGCCAAGGCCAAGAGCGCGGAAGGCGTAAGAGCGATGTTCTACGCCATCGAGAAAGGCAACCTCGTCTATGCCCAGAAGGTCATCAGCATGGACTTCGACCCTAACCTGCAGCACGAGAACGGCTACACGCCCCTCGCCTACGCGGCCATGAAGGGCAACCCGCAGATGGTCGAATTGTTCCTCCGCAATGGGGCCAATCCGGCCCTGACGACCAAGGAAGGCGACACGCCGGTCGAGCTGGCCCTGCGCTTCGGCCACGGCGATGTCGCGGACATGCTGAAGAGGGCACGCCTCGAAACTGAATCCCGTTCGGCCCAAGGTGGTGCGCCCGCTCCGAAGCAATCGGTTACCGCGTGACGTGACGATGGCGGCGCGCCGCACGTTGCGCGCCGCATTCGCAGCCGTCGCGCTGGCCGCAGCCCTCCCGGCGCTCGGCCAGAACCTGCCGCTAGAGAGGATCAGGCTCCCGCCGGGATTTTCGATCGAGCATTTCGCCTCGGTGCCCAGTGCGCGGGGCATGGCGCTGGGCCGAAATACCCTTTTCGTCGGTGCACGCAGTGGCGGCCGGGTGCATGCAATCAGGCTCCGGGGCGAAGGATCCAACCTCGTCGCCGAGCCGCCGGTGGTGGTCGCCCGCAACCTCGACATGCCGACCGGGGTGGCCTTCCGCGACGGCTCGCTCTATGTCGCGGACGTGAGCCGGATCCTGCGCTATGACGGCATCGAAAGCCGCCTCGATGCCCCTCCCGCCCCGGTGGTGGTCACCGACCGGCTGCCCGAGGAGACCCACCACGGGTGGAAATTCATCGCGTTCGGGCCCGACGGCCTTCTGTATGTCCCGGTGGGCGCGCCCTGCAACGTTTGCGAGAGGGACGCGAACCGGTTTGCGCTCATCCACCGCATGGCGCCCGACGCTTCGAAGACCGAGGTATTCGCGCGCGGCGTGCGCAATACAGTCGGCTTCGACTGGCATCCCGAGACCAGGGAGCTTTGGTTCACCGACAACGGACGCGATTCGCTCGGTGACGACCTGCCCGCCGACGAACTCAATCATGCGCCGCGCGCCGGAATGCATTTCGGGTTTCCTTACTGCCACCAGGGCGACACGCCGGATCCCGAGTTCGGCCGCCTGCGCAAATGCAGCGAGTTCACCCCCCCGGCGCAAAAGCTCGGGCCCCACGTGGCTGCGCTTGGCATGCGTTTTTACCGGGGCGCGCAATTTCCCGCGGAGTACCGCAACCAGATCTTTATCGCCGAGCACGGCTCCTGGAACCGCTCGAAGAAGATCGGCTACCGGATTTCGGTCGTCAGGCTCGAGGGCGGGCGCGCGGTGTCCTACAAGCCCTTTGCAGAAGGTTGGCTGCAGGGCGAATCCGCCTGGGGGCGCCCGGTCGACCTGCAGGAGCTACCCGACGGCTCGCTGCTCGTTTCCGACGACACTGCAGGGGCGCTCTACCGGATCAAGTTTACGAAGTAATTCAAGCAGTTGGGCGCGTCAGAAAAAGGACCCAAACCGCGTTGCCGAATCGGCCTAAAATCCGCTTCCCGCAGGCCCTGCCTACTGTATAAAATCCCACGTAAATGAACGATACCGCCCTCCCCAATCCGCTCAAGGCGGCCACCGCAGCGGAGCAGGAAGTCTGCCGCGACGTGCTGGTCGAGAAGTACGCCAAGGACAAGGAAACGACCATCGGCGAGGTGCGCGCGCGCGTTGCCCGCGCCCTCGCGCAACCCGAGCCGGCAGAACGCCGCCAACATTGGGAGCGCCGCTTCCAGCAGGCGCTGGAGGACGGCTTCATTCCCGCCGGGCGCATCAACTCCGCGGCCGGAATCCAGCTGCAGGCGACGCTGATCAATTGCTTCGTGCAGCCGGTCGGCGACTCGATCTCCGAGCTGGTCGACGGGCGTCCAGGCATCTACACGGCGTTGCAGGAAGCGGCCGAGACCATGCGCCGGGGCGGCGGGGTCGGTTACGACTTTTCGTCGATCCGCCCCAAGGGCGCCGAGGTCAAGGGCACGAAGTCGCGCGCGAGCGGTCCCGTCTCGTACATGCGGGTGTTCGATCGCTCCTGCGAGACAGTGGAGTCGGCCGGGGCGCGGCGCGGCGCGCAGATGGGCGTGTTGCGCTGCGACCATCCCGACGTGGAGGAATTCGTCCACGCCAAGGACGCAGGCGAGCTCACCAATTTCAACATCTCTGTCGGCGTCACGGACGCCTTCATGGAAGCCGTCGAGCACGACACCCACGTCGAGCTCGCACACAAAGCCAAGCCCGGACGCGAGCAAATGGACGCGGGCGCCTACCAGCGCGATGACTGCAGCTGGGTGTACCGCAAGGTTCGCGCACGCGACTTGTGGGACCAGGTCATGCGCTCGACCTACGATCACGCCGAGCCCGGTATCCTGTTCCTCGACCGCATGAACCGCGACAACAACCTCGGCTACTGCGAGACCATCGAGGCGACCAACCCCTGCGCCGAGCAGCCGCTGCCCCCTTATGGATGCTGCTGCCTCGGCTCGATCGACCTGACCCGTTTCGTGAAGGATGCCTTCGCGGAAACCGCGGCGTTCGATTTTGCCGCGTTCGCAAAGGTTGTCGAAGCGTCAGTGCGCATGCTCGACAACGTCCTCGAAGTCACCGCCTGGCCCCTGCCGCAGCAGCACCAGGAAGCGATGGCCAAGCGCCGCGTGGGGCTGGGCTTCACCGGCCTGGGCGATGCGCTGATCATGTTGCGATTGCGCTATGACGGCGCTGAAGCGCGCGCGATGGCGGCAAAGATTTCCGAAGCCATGCGGGACGACGCTTACCGAGCATCGGTGGAACTGGCCCGCGAGCGCGGTGCGTTTCCTTTATTCAATGCGGATCTTTACCTGTCGGGCAGCAGCTTCGCTGCGCGCCTGCCCGACGACATCAAAGCGCTCATCCGCCGCCACGGCATCCGCAATTCGCACCTGCTGTCGATCGCCCCGACGGGCACGATCAGCCTGGCCTTCGCCGACAACGCATCCAACGGCATCGAGCCGCCCTTCTCATGGACCTATACGCGCAAGAAGCGCATGCCCGACGGGACGCTCAAGGAATTTCCTGTGGAGGACCATGCTTGGCGCCGCTATCGCGCCCAGGGCGGCGATGTGGAAAACCTTCCGCCCTGGTTCGTCACTGCGCTCGAACTGTCGGCTACCGCACACGAAGAGATGGTCGCCGCGGTCGCGCCGTTCGTGGATACGAGCATCTCCAAGACGGTCAACGTATCCGAGGACTATCCCTACGGCGAATTCCAGGACCTCTACTTCAAGGCTTGGAAATCGGGCCTGAAGGGGCTCGCTACCTACCGCCCGAACAGCGTGCTGGGCTCGATCCTTTCGGTGGGTAAGCCCGCCGAGAAAGAAGCTGCGCCGCAGGATTTCCGCCAGGACGACCGCAATCGCCGCATCGAGATCAAGTCGGTGCCGGCACCCGTGCTCTCCAGCCTGGCATGGCCGGGACGGCCCAACCTGGGCGGCGGTAACCCGGCCTGGACCTACATGATCGAGCACCCGCACGGTACATTCGCGGTGTTTGTGGGGCACGTGGAAGGCGACAATGCGGGTTCGGGTCGTCCGCACGCCTTCGAGGTGTGGGTCAACGGCGCAGAGCAACCGCGCGGGATCGGCGCGCTCGCCAAAACGCTGTCGATGGATATGCGCGCCAACGATGCCGGCTGGCTCAAGCTGAAGCTCGACTCGCTGGCGAAGGCGGCCGGCGACGACGCGTTCGACATGGCTTTCCCGCCCAACGGCGAGAGAAGGCGCATGCCCTCGGTCGTGTCTGCGCTCGCCCAGGTGCTGCGCTGGCGCGTGGAGCAGCTCGGCGCCCTGAGTGATGCCGGGCCAACCCCGGTGCTCGACGCGATGTTCAGCCTCAAGGAGCCGAAGACCGGCACGGACGGGACGATGTCGTGGACCGTGGATGTCCTGAACCCAGGCACGGGCGACGACTTCGTGCTCGGACTCAAGGAGATCACGTTGCCTGATGGGGTGACGCGTCCCTACTCCATGTGGCTTTCGGGCGAGTACCCGCGCGCGCTCGACGGCCTGTGCAAGATCCTGTCGCTGGACATGCGCGTGCTCGATCCGGCGTGGATAGGCATGAAGCTGAGGAAACTCATCGCCTATCCCGAGCCGCTTGGCGATTTCATGGCCTTCGTGCCGGGCGAGAAAAAGCAGCAGACCTGGCCCTCGACCGTGGCCTATCTGGCGCGCCTGATCATCCATCGCTATGCGATGCTGGGGATCCTCAACGAGAATGGCTTGCCGCTCACGCAGGCGGGCATCCTCGGCGATGCCCCGGAAAAAGGCGCAGCCCCCGTCATGAAAGGCCTCGCCTGCCCGGAATGCGGCAACCACACGATGATCCGCAAGGACGGCTGCGATTACTGCACCGCATGCGGCTATGTAGGCGTTTGCGGTTAACAGGAGAGGGAAATGACGGCTTTGCGTTTGATGCTGGTGGTGGGCTTCGCGGGCGTGCTGTCCGCGTGCGGCTCGATGAACGTGGTTTCCGACGGGTCGGATGCGCGGTTGATGCTGCGCGGGTACGACCCGGTGTCGTATTTCACCCAGTCCAAGCCGGTCCAGGGGCGGCCCGACATCAAGGCCGAGCATGACGGTGTTACCTACCGGTTTGCCTCCGAAGAAAACCGGCGCGTGTTCGTCGCCAGTCCCGCCGGGTATGCGCCGCAGTTCGGCGGCTTCTGCTCCAACGGAATGGCTTACGCCGTGCCGATCGCGGGCGAAACCGACAACTACAAGATCATCGACGGCAAGCTGTACATGTTCGGCGGATACCGCTCGAAGCTGTTCTTCGAGATGGACCAGGAGAAGAACCTCAAGCTGGCGCAGCAGTACTGGGATTCGGAGGTGAAGGATTCCAATTGGCGCGTGCAGTCGTGGAAGCGGGTGTTCTTCAACAAGGTGCCGCATTACAAGACGAATGCGCAGCTGGCGGCGGAGTACGAGCAGCGGACGGGGAAGAAACTCTAGGTTCCTAGCGCTCCCTCGCGCCTTCATGAATCACTTTCTGTACCGGCGACAGCAAATACTCCAGTAGCGTCCTTTCGCCGAGCTTTATCTCGGCCACGACCTGCATACCCGGCGACAACGGCAGTTTTGCGCCGGCCGCGTCCAGCTGCTGCGCATCCAGTTCCACAATCGCCCGGAATGCCAGCGGCCCCATGGGCCGGTCCCTGCCGAACAGTGCATCGGAGCGCGTGTTGGCGCTGGGCGCTTCGGTTGCGTCCCCGCTCACCTGTGCGACACGCGCATCGAGCATGCCGTACTTCTGAAAGGGATAGGCGGCGAGCTTCACCTTCACGGGCTGCCCTGCCCTCACGAAGCCTATGTCCTGGTTGGACACCCAAACCTCTGCGCGGAGCGTTTCCCCTTGGGGGACGAGCGTCATGAGGATGGTGCCCGGCGACACGACGGTCCCGGGCGTATGGGTGGCGAGATCCTTGATCACCCCGGCCTGAGGCGCTTTCAGCTCAAGCAGGCGCTGCCGATGCTCGACCTTGGCCAGCTCCTGGCGGGTTTTCTCGACAATGACGGCGGTATCGGTACGCTCGGCCTGGAGCTGGCGGCGATAGTCCGCAGTGAGCTGGAGGATCCTCTTTTCCGATTGCTCGATCGACGCGGCATTCGACCGGATCACGAATTCCTGCGAGCGAAGGTCCTGCTCCTTCTCGATCCTCTCGCGTGCTTTGTCGGCAGCCATGATCTTTCCCGCGTAGCCCCCGGTCGCGAGCTTGTCGAAAGCGGCTTCCTGCGCCTTGTAGTGGGGCAGGACACCCTGGAGCTTGCCCTGGACCTCCCGGGCGCTCGCGAGGTCGTGCCGGGCCTTGTCGAGCAAAGCCTTCTCCTGCGCAACCGCGTTCTGCCAGGCCGCCACGTTGGCGATGTACTGCGCGTTTGCAGGCGCAAACAGTTCCGGCAGATCGCCGGGCTCGCGCTTCATCGGTGCCCCAGCGAGCTGGGAATCGATCCGGCGCAACGCCAACCGCCTGGAATGGAATTCATTGCCGAGCGAGCTCGCATCTGCAGAAGCGAGTGCGGCATCCATCCTCACGAGCACCTGGCCTTCTCCTACGCGCTGGCCTTCGCCGACGAGGATCTCCTTCACCACCCCCTGCTCTGAAGGCTGCACGATTTTCAGGTAGCTCGAAGGCACGAGCTTGCCGTCCGTAACCGCGACGATATCGAGCTTGCCCACCGCGGACCAGACGAGCAGCGCTGCCAACATGGCGCAGAGGGCGATGAAAAAGGTCCCCGCGAGCGGCGCCGCAGGCGTCGACTGGATGCGCAAAAGGGCGGGCGCGAACTCGCGCGGATCGGCGTCGGGCGCGGGTGTCATGCCGCCCTCTCGCTGTCGATCGCTGCTTCGAGCCGATCAAGGGAAACGACCTCGTCCACTTGAAGGCCGGGCGGCACGTAGTGGGTTATGAACAGCGTGGTTACCGAGGCCTTGAGACGGTTCACAGTCTGGGCGAACCGCTCGGCGGTCGGTGCATCCAGGCTCGAGGTTGCCTCGTCGAAAATGAGGATCTTCGGTCGCTTCAGCAATGCACGCGCAATCGCAATCCGCTGCTTCTGCCCGCCGGACAAGCCCACACCGTGCTCGCCGAGCACGGTGTTGTAGCCCTGCGGCAACCGCTCAATGGTGTCGTGGATTTCGGCCGTCTTGCAGGCGCGGACCACATCCTCGAACACGGCATGCGGATTGGCGCCGACAAGGTTGGCATGAACCGAGCCCGAGAAGAGGATGGTTTCCTGCGGAACGACGCCGAAATAGTTGCGCAACTCGTTGGCCGATAGCCGGGACGTATCCCTTCCATCGAGCAGAATTGTCCCTTCGACCGGCGGGTAGTAACCCAGCAGCAGCTTGGCAAGGGTGCTCTTCCCCGTCCCGGAAGGCCCCGTGAGTACCGTCACTCTTCCCGGAAGTAGGACGAGGGAGACATTCCGGAACAGCCATGGCAGATCCGCCCGGTACCGGAAAGCGAGCCCGTCAATTTTGACGTGACCCGCAACGTCGGGTGCCCTTGACGGTTGGAGGGCGTAAGGCTCGGTGGGCGCATCCATGACGTCGCCCAGCCGCATCACCGCAATGCTCGCCTGCTGAAACTCCTGCCACAGCCCGGCCAGCCGGAGCATGGGTTGCGACAGCCTGCCGGCGAACATCTGGAATGCGACGAGCATGCCAATCGTGAAGCCGGAGTTTTCCATCACGAGCAGGGCACCCAGGCACAGGATCGCCAGGGTCATTACCTGCTCGAGCGCGTTGGCGAGGACGTTATACGTATTTGCGAGCTTGCGCGTGGCAAATCCGGCCGAAAGATAGCCGGCCAACAGGTCGTCATAACGACCGCGAAGCTGCGGCTCCATTTGCAATGCCTTTACGGTCTCCATGCCTGCAACATACTCGGTGACAAATGCCTGGTTGCGGGCCCCGAGAAGGAATTGATGGTTGATGCGTTTCCTCATTTGCGGGGTAACCAGCGCGCTCAATACGGCGATCAATCCCAGGACCACCACCGCAATCAGCGTCAGCTGCCAGCTGTACCAGCACATCACGGCAAGGAAAACGACCAGGAACGGCATGTCGAGCAGCAGGGTCACGGCCGCACCCGCCATGAATTCCCTGATGGTCTCCACGGCGTGAAGGCGCGCGACCAGCGTGCCCGTCGGCCGATGCTCGAAATACGGCATCGGCAACCTTAGCAAATGCCAGAACACCTCGCTCCCGAGAACCGCGTCCACGCGGTTACCTGTATGCAGCACCATGTACTGCCGCAACCAGGTCATTCCTGCCGAATACACCATGAAAAGCAGCAGCCCGGCGGCGATGAGCATCAGCGTGCTTGTCGTCTGGTGAACAACCACCTTGTCGATCACCACCTGGGTGAAGAGCGGAGTCGTGAGGCCTGCCACCTGCAGCGCAAGCGATGCGCCCAATACGGTGCGCCAGGCGGCCTTGTGTTTCAGGAGTTCGGTGGCGAACCATCGGAAGCCGAATTTGCCGCTCGAAACCGCATCGACCGCGCCGCTTTCGGTTGCTTCGGAATCGCGGCCTACGAGCAGCAGGGTAGGAGAAAACATCTCGCGCGCTTCGTCCAGCAACGCAGTCTTCGGCTCTTGGGAGCCGGGTTCGAAATAGAGGACGCGCCCGTCACCGACCTTGGCAATGAGAGCAGGCCGCAACGAGTCATCATCGGCGCGGAAAGCGATGAGCGGAAATGCGGCATGCTCCCAGTCGAGCGTGCGCATCTGCGCTTGGCCAAAGCGAAACCCGAATTGGCTGCCTGCTTCGCGCAGGGTGGCTACGGAATACGGCGGCGCAAATTGCTGGAGGGCGAGGGTAGGATCCCAGGGAATACGCTGCGTTTGGCAGAGGCTGCCGAGCAGCCACGCGAAATCGGCTGTTGATAGTGCGGATGCAGACGAATATTGCGCGGCCATGCCCCTCTCCCCCGAACCCGCTTCGCGAATTGTTCCGCAGCGCGCTCAGGAGCGGTATTGCCTGAAAGGACTAGGTCAGGATATGTGATGCGCTGCGGCAATGGGTCCGATGGTTTGCCAAAACAGGAATTAAGATTGGATTTATAGTGGCTTGCGTAGCCAATCTACAGAAGTAAAAGTCAAACATTTATATTACAGCCCAGATCGAGTCGGCGATGGTGTGTGCACTGAAGCCTCCGTTTCCCGCTGCATGCGTATCGCGGAACCGCGCCGCCGCGAACAGCAATCCCGGGTCTCGAAGACAGGCCGACAGCTTGCCCGCGATCTCCGCGGCGGTGTCTGCCGGGCCGACCGCGGCGCCCGCGCGCAGGCGCTTCACCACATTACGCGCAGTCAGCAGTTGCTCGACATGCTGCGGGAAGAGCAGCAAGGGCACTCCGGCGAGCAGCGCGGCCGAGACGGTCCCGTGTCCGCCTTGGCACACCATGAGCCTCGCCCGGCCCAGCGCATCGCGCATTCTGATCGGCGCGTTCGAGAGCGCGACGCCTGCCCGGCTCGCCCGGACGCGCAAGGCATCGTCCGCGCCGGGGATGTGCGCGAGCGCCGGAACCGCCTCGTCCGCGATCGCTTCGAACAGTGCGTCGAGTCCGTGCGTGTCATGCCTCAAGTAGATCAGCACGCCAGGCTCACCAATCGGCCACTCGAGCGCGCGGCCCGAATCTGCGTCGTACAGCGGCCCGGCGTATGGCTCACCCACCCGCGGGCCGTAGTGGTCGAGCTCGGGACAGGTGGCGAGAAAAGTCTGGTCCCCACGCGCCAGCTCAAAAGCACATTCGATGGCCCTGGATCGAGGCAGCAGACTGTTGACTGCTCGCACCACCAGGGACTCGTCACGCAGTACCGCCGACGCCGCCGCCGGTGCGAAGGCCGGCATGGGAGAGGTGGCGGGCGGAATTTCGAAGCCATAGCCGATCACGAAGCGGGGAATACCGAGCCTGCGCGCGGCGAGCGACGCGATCGGCGCCGAGTTCACCAGCACGGCGTCGGGGCGCACCTGACAAAGCAGAGTCTCCCTCGGGGCGAGCAGTTTCTCGAGGCGGCCCGGGTCGTCGAACCCGTAGCCGCGCAGGATGTCCGCATAGCAGACCGGCCGGGGGGTGCCGGCGATCGGTCTGGAGCGCGATGGAGCTTCGAGCGTGCCGATCGAAGTCCCTGCCAGCCAGGGGCCGGCATCGAAGTCGCGTGGCAGCGCGAACAGGACCTCGTGCGATTCCGCCAGAAAGCGAGCAACCGGCAGCAGCTGGGCAAAATGCCCGTAGTTTCCTCCCAGCTCCCAAGTGCAGAGAATGCGTGCCATTGAGGCAGGGGGGAACCGCAGGGTCCCCTGATCCCTACGCCAGCTTGACCAGTCCCTCCTGCAGTCCTGAGAACGGCCGGAGTTGCTGCGCGAGCGTGCCCAGGTCGGCGCTCCCCAGAACGTCGAGCGCGGAGGTGAGCCCAATGCCGGTGAGGGCGCCGGCCTTGCCGTACTGATAGGCAAGGTCCCCGCCCAGCGCCGAATCGTCCGCGCCCGACAGGTGATACTGGAGAAGCGCATTGGTCACGCCCCAGCTGGTCAGCCCCGGGTCGGCTGCGCGCGCGGCGTCGAACTGCTGCACCAGGCCCGCAAAGTCGAAAGTCTGCACCCGTTTGTTGTAGAGCGGATCCTGGGAACTCGCATCGAACGCCTGGGTCGCATCGATGATCATCTGCAGGTTCACTACATTCGCGTGCCCGTCGTACCAGTCCTTCAGGACGACCCCATCATCGGTGCCGGTATTGAGCACCAGGTCGTTGCCGTTCTTGGCGAGCGAAAGGTTGCTGTAGTCGGTGCCGCCTCCAAGCGAGACCGTATTCGCGGCACCCGCGTCGCTCGCGACAGTGTCGATGCCCTCGCCCGCGTTGTGCACGATGACGTTGTTACCGCCACCCGTCTGGATTGCGTCGTTGCCAGTCCCGCCTATCAGCACGTCGTTGCCAGCGCCGCCCGTCAGCGCATCGTTCCCGGCACCGCCATTGAGAAGGTTGTTGCCCTGAACGTCCGTCAACGCATCATCTCCCCCGTTGCCTTCGAGCACCGTATTGCCACTTTGGCCCGCGAGGGTATCGTCTCCCGAGCCCCCGCGCACGAGACCCGCCAAGGTGGCCATGCTCCAGTTCTTCCAGGCGCTCCACGCCTGGCCGTCGTTGGCGCGCACCCAGACCTGCTCCTGCCCGGCCGTAGCGCCACCAACGTAGGATAGATTCTGGAGTTCTGCAGCCGCGACTGCGATTGTTTGTGCCGCGTTTTGCGCTACCCCCGCCTTGGAGAAATAGCCTCCGCCGGCCACGTCGTCCCAGAATTCGTATTGCGCCATCGAGTCCCCGTCGGTGTCGTTGACCGTGAACAGCCCGACTGCATCCACCGATTCACCGATAAGGACACCCGCAGTGCCGGCCGTTACTGTAGGCGCGCTGTTGGTGAGGTGTGAGGCGCTTGTGATGGACCAGTTCTTCCAGTCACTCCAGGCCAGGCCGTCGTTCGCCCTGACCCAGACCTGCTCTACCGAAGCGGACGACGCGCCAATGTAGCGGAAACCGGGAAGTTCGGTAGCATCAACCGCAATAGCCTGACCCGAAGCTTGGGCGACCCCTGCCTTGTCGAAGTGGCCGCCGCCCGTACCGTCGTCCCAGAATTCATACTTCGTCATTGCGTCGCCGTCGGCATCACTTGCCGAATAAAGGGTGGATGCGAGCACGGGCTGGTCGAGCAGGATCGTGGTGTTCGACGCAGTCACGGTGGGCGCTGAATTGGTCAGGTGGGCTGACGACTGCATGGTCCAGGGCTTCCACGCACTCCACTCCAGACCGTCGTTGGCCCGCACCCAGACCTGTTCCGCACCCGCCGTGTCGGAGGCCGTATACGTCAAGGCGGCCAGGTCCGCGGCCGAAACCGGAATCGACTGCCCCGCCGCCTGCGCCACTCCACTGCGGCTGAAATGCCCGTCGCCGCTCACGTCGTCCCAGAACTCGTATTGGGTGATTTGATCGTTATCGGCGTCGATGACCGAGAAAAGGTCAGCTGCTGCGACTTCACTGCCGATGAGCACCGTCCCATCGCTGGCCGTAACGACCGGTGCCGAATTGTTCGCGTGATCGGAGGAAACCATTTGCCAGCTCTTCCAGCCGCCCCACGCCAGGCCATCGTTGGCGCGGACCCAGACCTGCTCGGAGGACGACGTCGGTGCACCCACGTACTGGAAATTTTCCAGCTCCGACGCTTCCACGGCGATCGCCTGGCCGGACGCTTGCGTTACACCGGCTTTCGCAAAATGGCCACCGCCGGCGCCGTCGTCCCAGAATTCGTACTTGGTGGCCGTATCCCCGTCGGCATCGCTCACGGAGAAAAGCGACGATGCATCGACCGCCTGGCTCAAGGCCGCGTGGCCGGTCGAAGCGTCCACGCTCGGCGCGGTGTTTGTCGCGTGGGTGCTGCTGCTCATGTTCCAGTTCTTCCATGCGCTCCAAGCGAGGCCGTCATTCGCCCGGACCCAGACCTGTTCGGAGCTTGCCGAATCGGCGGCCGGATAGGTGAGGGTTGCTAAATCGACGGCAGAAACCGCGATCGCCTGGCCGGAAGCTTGCGCCACGCCGCTGGCGCTGAAATGCCCGCCGCCGTTCACGTCATCCCAGAACTCGTACTTGGTGATGGCATCGCCGTCCGCGTCGCTGACTGAAAAGAGGTCCGACGCAGACGCCTCCTGGCCGATGATGACCGTTGCATCGCCGGCGCTCACGACCGGCGCGGCGTTCGTCGCGTGGCCGCTGCTGGTCATCGTCCAGTTCTTCCACGCGCTCCAGTCGAGGCCGTCGTTGGCCCGGACCCAGACCTGTTCCGCGCCGGATGAGGTGCCGCCCACGTACCGAAGATTTGCCAAGTCTGCGGCCGACACCGGGATCGCCTGCCCCGCGGCCTGCTGAACACCGTCGGTTGCGAAATAACCGCCGCCCTCCACGTCGTCCCAGAATTCGTATTGCCTGATGGCGTCGCCATCGGGGTCGCTGACCGAGAACAGGCTGGCCGCAGCCTTCGACTGCCCATACAGCACGGTCGTGTCCTGAGCGCCGACCGTCGGCGCGTGATTGGGGCCTGTGTTCTCTTCCGGCACGCCCGCGAGCCGATCGTAGATCGTCGCAAGGTCCCAGACTCGACCGTTGGCGAACTGGACTTGGTTCAGCTGGTTAACCTCAGCACGGAACCAGTTGCGAAAGCGCACCGCGTCCGGCGTCTCGCCCACCCGGAAGACCAGGTCGTCGCCTTCCTGGTTGACCGACACGCTCGAGGGCGCAACGCCCTCCCCGAAGCGCAACGTATCGTGCGACGAAAGAAGTTGTGCCAGGTGCGCCGGTTCCGCTGCCGAAGCGTCGCCCACGCTTCCGAAAACGCGTGCGAAGTCCGTGGTGGCGTCTCCAACGCGGCCGCCATAGTCGAAAAATTCCTGCTCATGCTGCGGGTCCGAGATCGTGTCTTCGCCGTCGCCGGCGTTTAATTCGAATACATCCGCGCCGCCCGTGGCCCAGAGCATGTCGTCGCCCTGCCCGCCGCGATAGGTGTTGCCCGCGTCCCATAGCTGGCCCGTGAGGCGAGTGCCGTAAAGTCCGCCGATGTAGGCTTCGCCGCCGATCAGCACGTCGCTCTGCGCGGACCCGATCAGCGTGTCCTGCCCCGCTCCACCGATCGCACCGCTTGTGGATACCGAGCCGCCCAGGTCGCCTGCGTGTAACGTATCGTCGCCGCCAGCGCCGTACGTAATCTCCGGATCGAAATTGGCCAGGTCCTGCGGATCGACCGTGGGCAAGGTTCCCGCCAAGGCCATGACGTCGGCAAATCGCAGGGTGGTGCCGTCAGAGAAGCGCACGAAGTCGATGCCCGAGGGGCCCTGGTCGGTGTGCGGAATCACGACGCTTACGCCTTGTCCCTCGCCCCAACTCATGCCGAGGGTGCTAAACGCCGCTGCCGCGGCGATCACGCCGCCAGGGACTTCCAGCGTCACTGAGTCGGCCATCTCTCCCGAGGAAAATGTCAGATCCGCGCTCGTAACGCCGTTGGGCAACACGAGGGTGTTTTCCCTTTCGCGTCCGCCCGAATCGCCGACATCTCGGACCCGGTCGAACCCACTGCCCGCATAGAACACATACGTGTCGTTGCCGGCCCCGCCTTCCAAAATATCGTTGCCGGCCCCGCCGATCAGCACGTCGTCGTTGGCGCCGGTCTTGATCACGTCGTCGCCCGCTCCACCGTCGACGAACACGCCGGGCGCGCCCCCTGAATCGAAGTGCGATGGGCGTGGAATACTGACCCCGGAAAACGCGGAATCCATCGAAAACGTGTCGTTCCCGCCGCCAAGATCCACGGTCGCTATGCCCGACCATCCGCCGTTCAGGGTCACAGCGTTATCGGATGCCCCTGCAACGAGGTGCAGCACGTTGACGACGTTGTGTTCGCTGTTGCGCGAAACATAGCTCGTCACCGTCACCGTTTCAGAGGTCGGGGGCGTGGTGTAGATTTTGTAGCCCGTGATTGCCCCACCCGAAGTGTTGATATTGCCTGGAGTGGCAACGCTGCTCGTCACCGCTGTCACTGTCGCTCCGCCCGACTGGAACGTCACGAGCGTTCCCGTCGGATCGATATAGCGAGGCGTCGAGCTATTCAGCGATGCATAGTTGCCTCCGCTGGTAACCGGCACCAGGATGGTTCCACCCGGATCGACCTGGCGCGTGACTGTCGCGCTCGTGCTGGAAAAGTCGGAGGTGGTACTCGTTTCGATGGGCTGAGCCGACGGTGATACGAACGGATCGTCAGATGACTCGGCGACATTCGCGAATTCAAGGGTTGACTGGATATTTTCGCTGAAGGAGGTCGTGCCGTATTCGCTGGACGTGGTCGATCCGTACTGGTATTTCCCGTCGCTACCCAAGGTCCAACCGGTCTGGGTCAGCACGTCTTTGTAGAAGCCCACCGCCCTGTCGAGGTAGTCCTGCCTGACCTGCGCCAGAGTAACGGGCCGTACATCTTCGACCAAAGTAGCGACTACGGTAGCAAGCGGAGTGAACATCCCCACTGCGTCCTTCACCTGCCAGCCCTGCGTGCTCCCTGCGGCGAAGTAGCCGGCAATCTGCACACCCTCGCGGCTGCCGGCGCGGTGCAGATACAGGTCCTCGCCGATGCGGCAGCCTTTGAGGTCGGAGATCGCGATGCCAGGGTCGAGCGCGAGTGTATTCACGTCCGAGCCGGTCTCGATGATGCTATCCCTGCCCATGCCGATCGCAAACCGGTAGGTGTCTGAACCAAGGCCTCCGGAGAGCGTGTCATCCCCCGAGCCTCCGTCGAGCAAGTCATCCCCAGAGCCACCGATGAGCGTGTCCCGGCCACCACCGCCCAGCAGCGTACCGTTGCCCTCGGCGCCATCGAGTATGTCGGCTTGATCGCTGCCGGCGATCGTGTCGGCAAACCGCGACCCGGTGATCGATACCGAATTCGGCCCTGCGTGGAAGTCCAGCGCTTCCGGTAACGCAGTGGCAAGGAGCTGCGCCTGGGTCAGCGTGCCGCCGGCAAACTCGAAGCTAAAGCCACCGGTTGCGGCGGAGGCGAAACTTTGACGGATGAACAGGTGTTCCTGCTGGTTTGGCTGGCCGTAGGTGAGCACAAGTACAGAATCCCCGCCCACGCTCTGCACAAGGCTCGCGCTCACGTCCGCGGCGCTGATTCCCGTGAGGCGCACAAGATTCGCACCCTCGGCGTCGACGATCGTGTCGTCGCCTTCGCCCGCGTTGACGATGTAGGTGTCGTTCCCCGCACCACCCTCCAGGTCGTCGTTGCCGGCGCCTCCGGCGAGTACGTCGTTGCCGTTTTCACCGTAGAGGGTGTCGTTGCCGCCGCCGCCGGTGAGCGTATCGTTGCCATCGCGGCCGTAGAGCGTGTCGCTGCCGCCCGCGCCCTCCAGCGTATCGTCATAGCGGGTGGCGGTGACGAACTCTCCGTCGTCCGAGCCCTGCCAGTCCAGGCTCAATCCCGAGCGCTCGAGCAGCTGCACCTCGCCAATCGTGCTGCCGTCGGGAAGCTCGTAGGTTTGGTTAACGCTATGGGAATTGGCTTCGACCAGGATCTGGTCGCCCCCGTCGCCGTACCGGATAATCGTATCGCGCGGGGTGGTCCGCCCCGGTGTATCCGCGCCGGTCTTTACGATGTGCACGCTGTTCGGGTCGATGTCGTTTTCGAACGCGAAGCGCTTGACGCCGGTCCCGTTGCCGCCGAGGACCCTGTCCTGGCCGTCACCCGACTTGACCTGGAAGCGGGCGCCTGCGGAAGTCTGCACGACCATCAAGTCGTCGCCCGCCCCGCCAAAGAGCGTGGCGTTGGGTGAGTTGGCCACCAGCGTATCGTTTCCGCCGCCCCCGTACAGCGCCAACGCGCCTCCGGCATCCGCCGTGTTCAGGTTCAACCCAGTTGTGATGTACTTGTCCGCGAACTGCGCGAACGTTATCGAGCCCGCCCTCGTTTCGATGTTCTCCACCACGCCCGTGAGGCCGCCCACGATTCTTAGCGTGTCACCCGAGCCGTAGGCGATGGACAGGTCCCCGCCGGAGAGCGCCGTGACGATCATTTGGTCCGGATCCACCGTCGCATCGAACACCAGCGTGTCCGTACCTGTGTTCTCGGTGAGGGTGTCGTTACCATCCCCCGCCGCGAACATATATCGGTCGTCCCCGTCGCCACCTTCCAGGATGTCGTCCCCGGTGCCGCCGTTCAGCGTGTCGTTGCCGCCAAGCCCCGCGAGCGTGTCGTCGCCCGCCCCGCCATCCAGATAGTCGTCGCCCTGCAAAAAGCTATAGAGCGTGCTTTCGTCACCGACGATGAGGTCATTGCCATCGCCCCCGTAAAGCTGGTCGTTTCCCGCCATGCCGAAGATCGTGTCGTCACCCGCGCCCCCGTCGATGAAGTCGTCCATCGACTGGCCGGAGAAGAAAGCGTCCGAGAGCGACTCGCCGAACAAAGTGTCGTTGCCCTCGCCCCCTTCGATGAAGTCGTTGCCCAGGTTGCCGAAAATGATGTCGTTGCCGGCCTCGCCATAGATCGTATCGTCGCCCGCGCCGCCATAGACGATGTCGTCGCCGCCGCCGGCGTAGATCTCGTCATTGCCTCCAACCGCGGTGTTGAAGGTGAACGTGCCTGTTGCCCCAGTGGCGGAGACCCCGTTTGAGCCAAAAAAACTTCCGCGCCGAAGCTGTCAGCGACAACCTCGTCGTCGCCGAAGATCCAGTCGGCGCTGGCCCCGCCCGAGAGCAGGTCGTCCCCGGTTCCGCCCATCAGCACGTCGCGGTCGGCGCCACCGACGACAATGTCGTCGCCCGCGCCACCCGCCAGCCATTCGCCGGCCTGCCCGGAATCCGTGCCGGTTTGGGTGACCACGGCGTCGTGCATCGAAACTGCGGTGTCCGCGTAGAGGCGGTCATTGCCGTCACCGCCTGAGAGGATGTCGCGATCCGCGCCGCCTTCGAGCAGATCGTCGCCCGCGCTGCCGAAAAGGCGGTCCTGGCCCGGGCCGCCGATCAAGTAGTCCGAACCACCGAGGCCGTCGAGGTAGTCGTTGCCAGACAGGCCGTCGATGAGATCGTTTCCGCCGGTACCGTACAAGTTGTCGTCGTAGCCGGGGGCGCCGATGATGGTGGATGCGACGTCTTACGCTTCTAGAGCGGATTCCAAATGGATCCCAAAATCCCCGTCACGAAAGCCTTTCAAAGTCACGCTTCCGCCGGCATCTCCGTTGATCGTTACTACCAAGTCATCGGTTTGTCTTGTGTACGTAAAATTCCCATCGGCGCTTTGCCACACCGTGTCAGACATCTTGATGCCATCTCCACTGATGACTTTGGCTATTGATGGAGATGATCCGTTCTGATAGCTGTATCTCAGCACCCCTTTCCCATCGGTGTCCAAGATAGTGTCGTTTCCATCGTTGGCTGAACCAAATAGACCACTTGAGGCGTTGTACTCATAGATATCCGTCCCCACGCCGCCTTCGAGATAGTCATTACCCTTGCCACCGCTCAAATGATCGCCGCCGGCCCCCCCATAAAGGTGATCCGCGTTGTCCCGCCCAACGAGAGAGTCAACACCATCAGTACCAAATGAAATCACTCGTGTGTTGGGGCCGACAAAGTTAGGCGTTGCCCCCGTCAGATGGACGAGGACTTTTGCCTCCTGACCATCCGTACCTTTGTTTAAATCCCGATAGAACACCTGATCGCTCACGGTATTTGAGGGCAAAGATTTTGAGTTGCTCAGATTGACTGACAATAAAAACCCCAACATCGTGGCGCGATCACTCAGCCAGTCCGTTGTAAGTGCCCCTAACCTCGTTGACGAACTGTATTGATCAAGCTGCCCGGAATCATTTAAGGCACCATAGTTCGGGCCAAGAACCACGTATGGTGAAAGCTCCCGCAAGGCGTATCGATATGCGAGGCCGTCTGCTCCGCTGGCGGAAGTGACTAGACTCGAAGAAGACCGCCCCACCAATGATTCGAGGGTGACGGAGCCGTTAGCGGTTGAAATATCTCCTTGCAAATCGCAAACAGTCTTGTAGAGCTGTGCACGATATCCAAGACGGTTGCTGCCTTCGTCCTGCACCAAAGTCCGATTAAATATTTTCGCCAACGGGTTTACGACCTTAGCGAGCGTGTTCTTTCCTTGACTCGACGCCGCGTTTACCAATTGTCCCAATTGGTCGTAGGTGAGACTTGAATTTAATTTCGCCAGAAGAGATTGGACCGTCAAGCTGTCGACTATTCGGATCACACTGTGGTTGTCAAACCCGCCAAATCCTGGATCGGCCTCAATTTCAACCGGCGTTGGTGCCGCGAGTTGCGCGCCGAGTCCAGCGATAACTGACAAGCCATAAGACGATCGGAGATTGTATGTCTCCGGAACGTTGGTAAATCCAGGAAAGCCGAGTGCGTCTTTTATAACTTGATAAGCTCCTCCGAGGACGAGTCCACCAAATCCGGGAGCTTCGTAGGTGTACACGGAACGCACTTGACCGTAGTAGCCCATTCCAATTGCTCCGGCCAAATAGCCGCCCAGCGAATGACCCACGGCAATAAATCCAGAAGAGAGCGTTCCATTCGCTATCCATTGCTGGACTTGGGCGCTCAGAGAAACGTACTGGTCGTTGAATTGATGCGGGATCCCGTGATCTGGTCCCCGAAAAACGTACACCACGAGGCTTACTATCTTAACCTTGTGGAGGAGTGATGAAGAAGTCTGGACCGGATCGGAAATACACGCAGGAATTTCGGTTGGCAGCGGTCAAACAGGTGATCGACGGCGGTC
>JBBQNG010000029.1:0-26122 GCA_038329645.1 Burkholderiales bacterium | reverse complement strand
GCATATTCGGGCAGCCGGCGGTCCTTGTGGACCTTGAGCACGCCGTCCATCACGCTGCGCGCCGCCGCATTTTTGTTGAGCGCGTTGACCGCCTGGACCACCACCGGAATCGTCGCCAGCTTGCCCAGGGCATCGGTGGAGGTGAGCAGGCGGTCGCGGAAAGTCACCTCGCCCTTTTTGAACTTCACCGCTTTCGCGCGCAGCATCAGGTGCGGGAAATCGACGTTCCACGGGTGCGGCGGCACGTAGGGGCACTTGGTCATGTAGCACATGTCGCAGAGGTAACATTGATCCACCACCTTGCCGAAGTCCTTCTTGTCCACGCCGTCGACTTCCATCGTCTGGCTCTCGTCCACCAGGTCGAAGAGGGTGGGGAAGGCGGTGCACAGGTTCACGCAGCGCCGGCATCCGTGGCAGATGTTGAAGACCCGCTCCTGCTCCTTCTCTAGGCTCGCCTGGTCCCAGAAGCCGGGGTTCTGCCAGTCGAGCGGGTGGCGGGTGGGGGCTTCGAGGCTGCCTTCGCGTTGGGTCATGTCTGCCTGCTTGCGGTGCGGGTCCGCCCAATGTAAGCGCGGGGCCGGCAGCGGGCAAATCGATTCTGGCAATTCGCGCAATTGCGCGGTCCTATGGCCCGGCCCCAGGCGGGCCGGATTGATCCACGTCAACACCGCTTTCCCGCCGCCCGATAGGCTCGCAGGATGAATCCGGCTGTGACCGCCGCAGGGCCGTCCCCATACTTCGAGGCGAGGGCCGCTTGCTTCCATTGCGGACTCCCGGTCCCGAGCGGAACCGATCTGCGCGCGACCGTCCTCGGCCGCTCGCGGGAAATGTGCTGCAGCGGGTGCCAGGCCGTGGCCGGGACGATCGTCGCGGCCGGTTTCGAAAGCTACTACGAGACCCGTGATCCCCCGCGGGCCGGGGACGCATTGCCACCCGGCCTGCCGTCCCTCGCGATCTACGACGATCTACTTGCGCAACGCCAGTTCGTTGCGCCGGTCGGCGAACACGGGCGGGAGGTGCTGCTGGCATTGGAGGGCATTCGCTGCGCCGCCTGCGCCTGGTTGAACGAGCGATACCTGCGCCGGCTGCCGGGGGTCACCGCGGTTTCAGTCAATTACTCAACACGCCGCGCCCAGGTCCGCTGGGACGATCGCGTCGCCACCCTTGGCGGGATCATCGGCGCGGTGCGCAGGCTGGGCTACGACGCCTATCCTTTCGAAGCCGAGAGGCAGCGCCTCAATGACCGCAAGGAACAGAGGGCCGCGGTGTGGAGGCTGTTCGTGGCGGGTTTCGGGGCCATGCAGGTGATGATGTACGCGGTGCCGCGTTATATCGACGCCACCGGCACGCTCACCGCCGAAGCCGACCAGGTGATGCGATGGGCAAGTCTGGTGCTGACACTGCCGGTGATCCTGTTCGCATGCGGTCCGTTCTTTTCCTCCGCGCTGCAGGACTTGCGCGCGCGCATGCCCGGGATGGACGTGCCGGTATCGCTCGGGATTCTTGCGGGATTTGGCGCGAGTGCGTGGGCGACCGTGGCCGGCGGCGGCGAGGTGTATTTCGATTCGGTCACCATGCTGGTCTTCCTGCTGCTGGGCGCCCGCTACCTGGAATTCTCCGCCCGGCGCAAGGCCGCGCAGCAGCTCGACCGCCTTGCGCGCTGGATGCCCGCATTTGCTTTCCGTTTGCGCTTGGGTTCGGGCTCGGACGGCGAGCGTGTGGCGGCGCACGAACTTTGCGCCGGCGACCAGGTGCTCGTCGCGCCGGGGGACACTGTGCCTGCCGACGGCGTGCTGCTTGCCGGATCGGCAAACGTGGATGAATCGCTGCTTACCGGCGAGTCGCGCCCGGTCGAAAAGACTGCCGGGGCGGCCCTGATCGGCGGGTCGATCAACCTGTCCCAGCCCCTCGCGATGCGTGTGACGGCTGCCGGATTGGAGACGCAGGCCGCTGCGATCGGGCGCCTTATCGAAAGGGCGGCCGCCGGCCGGCCTCGCCTGGTCAAGGCGGCGGATCGTGTCTCGAAGTGGCTCACGGGCATCGTGCTGGCAGCAGCATTCGCGACGCTGGGCGGCTGGCTCCTTGTGGATCCGTCCCAGGCGGTGTGGGCGGCCATCGCAGTGCTGATGGTGACCTGCCCCTGCGCGCTGGGCCTTGCCGCACCGATCGTGCTTACGTCGGCTACCGGCGCGCTCGCGCGACGGGGCATCGTGCTCACGCGAGGAGCAGCGATCGAGTCGCTGGCGAAAGTCACTGACGTCGTGCTCGACAAGACCGGCACCCTGACCGAAGGCAAATACCGCCTGGCGCACATCGAGCTTCTCGGCGACGCCAGCCGCGACGAATGCCTGAAGCTCGCGCAGGCGCTCGAATCGGGCAGCCGCCATCCGGTAGCCAACGCGCTCATGGCGCTGCCTTGCGTGGGTGCTCCGGCAGGGCTGCAGGGCGTGGCCCACTGCGCGGGAAACGGGATCGAGGCCTCAATCGGCGCAAAGCGGATCCGCATCGGCTCGATGCGCTTTGCAGGCGGGATCGCCGGCGGGCCGCCTGACATGGTGGAACCGCAGCCCGGAGAATCGGTGGTTTACCTCGCCACGGAGTCCGGCTGGCTCGCGCGGCTGCGGTTCGAGGACGCGTTGCGCTCCGATGCCGCGCAGCTCGTGACTGGATTGCGCGCGCGCGGCATCAAAATCCACCTGGTGAGCGGCGATGATCCGGCGGTCGTCCTCGAGGTCGCGCGCGCCCTTGGCCTCGAGCGGGCGCGGGGCGGGGTGTTGCCCCGGGACAAGCAGGACTATGTTGCGAGCCTGCAGGCGGCCGGCGCCCGGGTCGCCATGGTCGGCGACGGGCTCAACGACGCGCCCGTGCTCGCGCAGGCCGATGTCTCGCTCGCAATGGGGGAGGGCGCCGCGCTTGCCCAGCGTCACGCGGACCTGGTGCTTTCGTCCGGCAAGCTGACGGGTGCCCTCGACGCGATGAGGATCGCGACCGGCGCAATGCGCGCCATCAGGCAGAATTTTGCCTGGGCGCTGGCCTACAACGCGCTGGCCCTGCCGGCTGCGGCATTCGGGCTCATAGGCCCGTGGGAAGCGGCGATCGGGATGGCGGCGAGCTCGTTCGCCGTGGTGCTCAACTCCTCGCGCTTCATGGCCGCGGTGCGCTGAGCCATGGAAAGCCTTTACCTGCTGGTCCCCGTTTCGGTGGTGCTGGTGCTGGCCGCCGGCTGGGTCTTCTGGCGGGCGCTCCAGTCCGGCCAGTTCGACGACCTGGAGCGGCCGGGGCTCGACCTCCTGGATGACGACGACAAGGGCGGCAAGCCGCCCGTTTGATCTGGGTCAAACCCGGCTTTCCCCGGCCCCCTAGCATGATCCCAGGCACGCTCGTGAGCGCGGCAAACGGGGACCAACGCATGCAGAAGAACGAAGCGCAGGTCGAGACGACCTACAACTACAAGGTCGTCCGGCAATTTGCCGTGATGACCATCGTGTGGGGTGTGGTGGGGATGCTGGTCGGTGTTCTGATCGCCGCGCAGCTCATCTGGCCCGAGCTCAACTTCAACACGGCGTGGCTCTCCTACGGCCGCCTGCGGCCGCTGCACACCAACGCCGTCATATTCGCCTTCGGCGGCTGCGGCCTGTTTGCCACCAGCTACTACGTGGTCCAGCGCACCTGCCACGCGCGCATTTTCTCCGACGGCCTGGCCGCCTTCACGTTCTGGGGGTGGCAGGCGGTGATCGTGCTTGCCGCCATCACGCTGCCGATGGGGATCACCACCTCGAAGGAATACGCCGAGCTCGAATGGCCGATCGACATCCTGATCGCGGTGGTCTGGATAGCCTATGCGATTGTCTTCTTCGGCACGATCTTCAAGCGCAAGGTCTCGCACATCTATGTCGCCAACTGGTTCTTCGGCGCCTATATCATCACGGTGACGCTCCTGCACATCGTGAACAGCGCCGCGGTGCCGGTCACATTCTGGAAGTCCTACTCGGTCTACGCCGGCGCGCAGGACGCCATGGTGCAGTGGTGGTACGGCCACAACGCGGTGGGCTTTATCCTGACCACGGGCTTTCTCGGGATGATGTACTACTTCATTCCCAAGCAGGCCGAGCGCCCGGTTTATTCGTACCGGCTTTCGGTGGTGCACTTCTGGGCGCTGATCTTCACGTACATGTGGGCCGGTCCCCACCACCTGCACTACACGGCGCTGCCCGACTGGGCGCAATCGATCGGCATGGTGTTCTCGCTGATCCTGCTCGCGCCCTCGTGGGGGGGCATGATCAACGGCATGATGACCTTGTCGGGCGCATGGCACAAACTGCGCACCGACCCGATCCTCAAGTTCCTCATTGTGTCGCTCTCCTTCTACGGGATGTCCACCTTCGAGGGGCCGATGATGTCGATCAAGACGGTCAACGCGCTGTCCCACTACACCGACTGGACGATCGGCCATGTGCACAGCGGCGCGCTGGGGTGGGTGGCGCTGGTCACGATGGGCTCGATGTACTACCTGATTCCGCGCCTCTTCGGACAGAAGGCGATGTGGTCGGTGCCCCTCATCGACCTGCATTTCTGGATCGCCACGATCGGCATCGTGCTCTACATCTCGGCGATGTGGATTGCGGGCGTCATGCAGGGGCTCATGTGGCGCGCAGTGAGCGCGGACGGCACGCTGACCTACACTTTCGTCGAAAGCGTCAAAGCCACCTATCCGTTCTACACGGTGCGCTTGCTCGGCGGCCTGCTGTTCTTCGCTGGGATGCTGATCATGGCCTACAACGTCGCCCGGACCGCGAACGGCAGCAAGGCCGAGGACAGCGCGCTGATTCCGCCCCCCATGCTTGCGCACGCCTGAGCCGCAAAAGGACCCGCACATGAAACTTACCCACGACATGATCGAGCGCAACCAGGCGTTGCTGATCGTCCTCGTCATTCTCGTCATCAGCATCGGCGGGCTGGTCGAAATCGTCCCGCTGTCCTTCCAGAGATCGGTCACCGAGCCGGTCGCCGGCCTCAAGCCCTATACCGCGGTGCAGCTCACCGGGCGCGACATCTATATCCGCGAGGGCTGCTACAACTGCCATTCGCAGATGATCCGGCCGTTTCGCGCCGAAGTGGAGCGCTACGGCCATTACTCGACTGCCGGCGAGTTCGTCTACGACCACCCGTTCCAGTGGGGCTCCAAGCGCACCGGCCCCGACCTGCACCGCGTGGGCGGCCGCTATTCGGACGAATGGCACCGCATCCACCTCAACAACCCGCGCGACGTGGTGCCGGAGTCGAACATGCCCGGCTACACGTGGCTGGCGGGCGCGCCGGCCAACGAGGCCGATATCGAGGCAAAAATGCGCGCCTTGCGGCTCGTCGGCGTGCCGTACACCGACGAGGAGATCGCGAAATCGCGCACCGAGGTCAAGGGCAAGACCGAACTCGACGCGCTGGTGGCCTACCTGCAGGTGCTCGGCACCGCGCTGAAGAAGACCAACTGAGGAACCGGCCATGGACATCAACACCGTGCGCACCATCGTCACCCTGCTCGCTTTCGCCACCTTCCTGGGCATCGTGTGGTGGGCATACGGCCCGTCACGCAAGGCGCGTTTCGATGCAGACGCGCACCTCGTATTCGACGAAGGCGAAGGAGAGCGCAAATGAGCCAGTTCACCAGCGGGTTCTGGGATGTCTACATCACGGTCCTGACGATCGTCTCGGTGGTGGCCTGCGCGGTGCTGCTCAAGATGCAGAGCACGCGCGAAGTCGCGGGCAGCAAGGTCGAAACGACGGGACACGTCTGGGACGAGGACCTCGGCGAGTACAATAACCCGCTGCCGCGCTGGTGGATGTGGCTGTTCTACATCACCATCGTCTTCTCGCTGGCCTACCTCTACCTCTATCCCGGCCTGGGCAGCTACGCCGGTTCGCTGGGGTGGACACAGGTCAAGCAGCTCGAGGAGGAAGAGGCGATGGCCGAGAAGGAATTCGGCCCGCTGTTCCAGAAATATGCCGGCACCGACCTGAAGGTGCTGGCCGCCGACCCGGCCGCGCGCGCGGTCGGCCAGAAGCTGTTCCTCAACCACTGCGCCCAGTGCCACGCGTCCGACGCCGGCGGCAGCAGGGGATTCCCCAACTTGGCCGACCGCGACTGGCTGTACGGCGGCGAGCCGGAGGTCATCAAGGCGTCGATCACCGACGGGCGCAACGGCGTCATGCCTCCTTTCGGCGCCGCCCTGGGCGAGCAAAAGACCAAGGACGTCGCGCACTACGTGATGTCCCTTTCGGGCATGGCCAGCGACAGCCTGCGCAGGGCGCGCGGGAAGGAAGTCTTCGCGGAGGTTTGCGTCGCATGCCACGGGCCGCTGGGCAAGGGCAATCCCTCGATGGGGGCGCCCAACCTCACCGACGAAACCTGGCTCTACGGCTCCGGCGAGCAGACCATCATCGAGACCATCACCAGGGGCCGCGCAAACCAGATGCCGGCGCATAAGTCGCTGCTGTCCGAGGCGAAGATCCACCTGCTTGCGGGCTACGTGTACTCCCTGTCCCAGCCTGCGGCCCCCGCGGGCAGGTGATGAAGGCGGACATCCGCCCGGTCGATGCCCGGGGCATAGGCCTGGCCTCGCCGGCCGACCCGGTCGAGCAGTCGCTGTATGAAATCCGCAAGACGATCCATCCCCGCTCGGTGCGCGGCTGGTTCGCGGCGTGGCGCTGGACGCTGGTCTGGGCCACGCAGCTGGTGTTCTACGGGACTGCGTGGCTCGATTGGAACGGCCGCCAGGCGGTCCTTTTCGATCTGGTGCACCGCAAGTTCTACATCTTCGGCCTGGTGTTCTGGCCGCAGGATTTCATCTACCTGACCGCGCTGCTGGTCATCTCCGCCCTGTCGCTTTTCCTGTTTACCGCGGTCGCCGGGCGCCTGTGGTGCGGCTACGCCTGCCCGCAGACGGTGTACACCGAGATCTTCATGTGGGTGGAGAGGAAGATCGAGGGGGATCGCAACCAGCGCATGAAACTCGATGCCGCGCCGCTCAGCGGGCGCAAGTTCGGCCTCAAGGCGGCAAAGCACGCGGTATGGGCGGCGATCGCCTTGTGGACCGGCTTCACTTTCGTCGGCTATTTCACCCCGATCCATGACCTGGCCGCGGAGGTGGTGGCCTTCGCGACCGGCCCGTGGGAAACGTTCTGGATCTTCTTCTACGCTTTCGCCACCTACGGCAACGCCGGCTGGATGCGCGAGCAGGTATGCAAGCACATGTGCCCGTATGCGCGCTTCCAGAGCGCGATGTTCGACAAGGACACGCTCATCATCGCCTACGACCGCGAGCGCGGCGAGCCACGCGGACCGCGTTCGAAAAGTGCGGATCCCAGTGCGCTGGGCCTGGGCGCGTGCGTCGATTGCGGGATCTGCGTGCAGGTGTGCCCGACCGGGATCGACATCCGCGACGGCCTGCAGTACGAATGCATCGGGTGTGCCGCCTGCATCGACGGATGCAACCAGGTCATGGACAAGATGGGCTATGCCCGCAACCTGATCGGGTATTCGACTGCGCACGCTGCCGAACAGCGCCTGACCCGGGCACAGATGTTCGCGCGCGCCTTCAGGCCGCGCGTGCTCGTCTATTTCTCGATCCTCGGCGCGATCGTCATTGCCGCATCGGCGAGTCTGTGGCTGCGCGTGCCGCTCAAGGTCGACGTGATCCGCGACCGCGGCGCGATGTCGCGCGAGGTCGAGGGCGGCCTCATCGAGAACGTCTATCGCCTGCAGGTCATGAACACCGCCGAGAAGGACCGCCGCTTCCTCGTGCATGTGGAAGGGCTGCCTTCCGCCGCGATCGCCGCGGGCGGGGCGGTCGACCTGGCCGGCGCCTCGACGCAGATGGCTACGGTCAAGGTGCGCGTGCCGCGCGAGGGCATGGCACCGGGCACGCACAAGATCCGCTTCGTGGTCGAAGCCCAGGACGACGCCCACGTGGCGGTCGCCGAGAAATCCGTGTTCATCGTGCGTCAATGAGGATTATGCAATGACCATAGCAACCTCCGCTGCTACGCCCTGGTACCGCGAGCCGTGGCCCTGGATCCTGATGAGCGGTCCTGCCGCGGTCATCGTGGCAGGGGCATTCACCATCTGGATCGCGTTCTCCGGCGCCGACGGGCTGGTCACGCAGGACTACTACAAGCAGGGCCTCGCGGTGAACAAGGTATTGGCCAGGGAAGACAGGGCCGCGAGCCTCGGCCTTTCGGCCGGCGTAACCTTCGCCATCGATCGCCATCGGGTGACGGTAATCCTGGCGGGCGCCGACCCCGCCGAGCTCAACCTGCGCCTCGCCCATGCGACCCGCGCCGGTTTCGACCAGATGCTGCGCCTCGCGCGCGTTGGCCCGGGGCGCTACGAGGCCGCCGTGCCGGCCGACCTTCCGCCTGGCCGCTGGAACACCTATGTGGAAGTTCCCCGCGGCGACTGGCGCCTGGCGGGCGAGTGGGGCGGGAGGGAACTTTCGTTCACGCTCGGCAAGACGGGCAAGCGCCCGGACTAAAGGAGTCAGGCCATGCGCAAAGCGATCTGGATCCTGTGGCCCTCGTTCATCGTCGGGGGCGCCGCCGAGACGGCGTTCTTCACATTGTTCGACCCGATGGAGATGCACCTTTTCGGCGAACCCGCGGGCTTGAGCCGCGTTGCGGTCTATTCCTCCGGCTTCTTCGCCTTCTGGGCGTTCGCTGCCGCCTCGAGCGCGTTTACCTGCTTCCTGCAGCGTACCGCGGACGAAATCAATCACCAGAAGAAATAGGATCCGAATGCGCCCTGCTGACCTATGTGTTTCCTTGTGCCTCGCCGCAGGCTCGATGCAGGCTTTCGCGGCCGATCCGCAACAGGGAAAAATCCTCTATGAAACGTATTGCGGGACGTGCCATTACGAAAAGCTGCATGAGCGCAAAGCCACGCTCATTGACACCTTCGCGTCACTCAAGGTTCAGGTGGCCAAATGGTCGCTGCAGGTCAACCGCAGCTTTACCCCGGCCGAACTCGACGACATCGCCGAGTACCTGAACCAGTCGCACTACAAGCTGGCGAAATAGGCGCTTCAGGCGCCGGCACCCGTCCTAGGCGCTTCAGGCGCCGGCACCCGTCCAGCGATCCCCCAGGCCCACCGGGGCGGGGGCGAGGTGGAGGATGCGCTGGAACAGCGCCTTGAAATCGGTATGGGCGTGGCCGCGCAGCGGCTCGCTGTTGGCCGCGAACGCAATTTCCATTTCGCGCCAGTCCTCCGCGGTGAGCGCGCGTTCGGCCAGCGGCAGCAATTCCTGCTCCTCGCGGCGCATGTGGTCCCAGTGGAACTGCGCGTAGGACTGCGCCGCGGCTTCGAATTCCCCGGCGCCTTTGGGCCAGACAAGCTCCAGTTCGCTCAGCGCACGCTCAAGGTCCCTCACCAGCTGCGCGCCTTTCACGTGCTCGGCCTTGAGCGCATCGACCAGCGTCTTTGCCTGCGGATCGCGCTGCACGAGCCTTGCGAACAGGTACGTGTCTTCTTTAGGGTGGTGCTCGCGTTCGGGGAAGGTGTCGATGTAGTAGATCATTGCCCGGAACACGTCGAAATGCGGGCGTACGGCGGGATTGCGTGCAATGCGGGCGAGCTCGCAAAGGCCGCTCAGGACGGCCGAGAGCGAGCGGTGTTCATCGCGGAGGATGCTGAGGGCCTTGGGCATGGCGGCTCCTGGGTAGGCGGCTGGATGCGCCTACTATGCGCCGGGCACCGCGCCCGTTTTTGATGCAGATCAACCGCGCGCGATGCGCCTGGCAGAACAATGGACGCTACGCAACCATCGAGCGCAAATGAATACCACGGACCTGCAGGGGGCATTGCCGCGCTGGCGCATGCGGGGGCGCGAGCTGCTCCCCATCGTGCAAGGCGGGATGGGCGTCGGCGTTTCGGCGCATCGCCTGGCAGGCAGTGTTGCGCGACTGGGCGCGCTCGGAACGATCTCGAGCGTCGACTTGCGCCATCACCACCCCGACCTGCTCGAGCGTGCGCAGGGCAGTACCGATAAGGACGAGCTGGACAAGCTCAACCTGGTGGCCCTCGATCGCGAAATCCGCATGGCCCTCGCCCTTGCCGATGGCCAAGGGGCTGTCGCGGTCAATGTAATGAAGGCCGTCTCCCAGTACCCGGCCTACGTGTGCCAGAGCTGCGAGAGCGGGGCGCACGCCATCGTCATGGGTGCCGGGCTGCCGTTTGACTTGCCCGACCTGGCGCGGGATTTTCCGGAGGTCGCGCTCATTCCCATCCTGTCGGACGTGCGCGGCGTGAGCATCGTGCTGAAGAAGTGGATGCGCAAGCAGCGCCTGCCCGATGCCATCGTCATCGAGCATCCGCGCTATGCCGGGGGCCATCTGGGTGCCACACGGCCGGAGGAGATTGGCGATCCGCGCTTCGATTTCGAGCCGGTGCTGGCCGGGATTTTCGGGCTGATGCGCGAGTTAGAGATCGAGCGCGAGAGAATCCCGTTGGTCGTGGCGGGCGGCATCCATACCCATGCGCAGGTCAGGACGTTGCTCGGGCTGGGCGCCTCCGCGGTCCAGCTGGGCACCCCGTTCGCGGTGACGGAGGAGGGCGATGCGCACGTCAACTTCAAGCATGTGCTGGCCGATGCCGGCCCCGAGGACATCGTGACCTTCATGAGCGTCGCCGGGCTTCCTGCGCGTGCCGTGAAAACCTTCTGGCTTGCCAACTACCTCAAGCGCGAAAAAGCGCTTCAGTCGCACGCCAAGGCCGATCCGCGCCGATGCGTTCCGGGCCTCAATTGCCTGACTGTGTGCGGACTACGCGACGGCATCAGCGGCATCGGCCAATTCTGCATCGATACGCGGCTTGCCTACGCGCTTCAAGGCGACGTCAAGAAGGGTCTGTTCTTCCGGGGCAGCGAGCCTCTGCCGTTCGGGAGTGAAATTCGGCCGGTCGCGGAACTGCTGGACTACCTGCTCACAGGACGCATGCCCGCGCCGGCAGCGGCGGCCGCGTAAGTGCGATCAGGTTTTGTCGGCGGCAAGCACACCCAATCCGAGTATTTCCCGCGCCTGGCGCTGAAATGCCCGGCCGGAATGCGCCCATTCGCCTTCGCGCGGCGTCGTCCGCGCGATCCGGCTGACGAAAGCCCGCAAGACCTCGGCCCGCGCGTGGGCGGCCTGCAGTTGCGCGAGGGCCTCCTCGTGCTCGCCCGCGTACACGAATTGCACCTTGCGGTCGTGGCAGACCCCGATGCAGGTCTGCGGCGCCTCGATCTTGCCGCAGCCGATGCATTGCCATGCGGTCACGAGGTCGGTCATCGCGTGCGATCCATGGGCAGGAGTCTGCGGGAAAGCCGTCAACCGGGCTTGACGCAAGTCAATCCATCCAGCAAACGTCATCATGCCGATCGAATACACGGCGCTTAAGGCCGTGCATGTCGGCAGCGCGATGCTCAGCGTCACCGGCTTCGCGGCGAGGGGCGTGCTCATGATGGCCGATTCGCCGCTGATGGCGACGCAGTTCGCCCGGATTGCGCCCCATGTAGTCGATACGGTCCTGCTTGGCAGCGCGCTCCTGCTCACGTGGCAGAGCGGCCAGTACCCATTCGCCCAGCCCTGGCTCACCGCCAAGGTGCTTGCGCTTGCGGCCTACGTCGTCCTTGGCAGCATCGCGCTCAGGCGGGGCCGAACCCTGCGCGTACGCACCTGGGCATTCGTTTTCGCACTAGGTACCGCCCTCTACATCTTCTCGGTCGCCGTGTCACGCGACCCGGCAGGGCCGCTCGCTTTTTTTCGTTGAAGGAAAAGCTACTATGACCACCATTCCAATCCAGGATCGCAAGGCGGCAAAGCCCGAGTCCGCGGGGATCGCCCTGTTCTCGGCGGGGTTCCGGCCTTTCTTCCTGCTTGGCGCAACGTGGTCGGCGCTCGCGCTTCCGTTGTGGCTCGGCGTGTATTCGGGCCGGATCGTGCTGCCGAGCGCGCTGCCGCCAACGGTCTGGCATGTGCACGAAATGGTGTTCGGGTTTGCGCTTGCGATCGTCAGCGGATTTCTGCTGACGGCGATCCCGAACTGGACCGGGCGCCTGCCCATCAAAGGCTGGCCACTCGCGGCGCTGGCTGGCCTGTGGCTCGCCGGCCGGATGGCGGTTTTTGTCTCGGGCGCCATCGGTCCGCTGGCCGCGGCCGTCGTTGACCTTGCCTTTCCCGTTGCCTTCATCGCCGTGGTTGCCCGCGAGCTGGTCGCGGGCCGCAACTGGCACAACCTGCCGATGCTCGTGGCGCTGTCGCTGCTGGGCGCCGGATCGGCGCTCGTGCATCTCGAGGCGCTCGGTATGACCACCACCGCGCCCCTGGGCAATCGACTTGGCGTTGCGGTCATCCTCGCGCTGATCTCGCTGGTCGGTGGCCGGATCGTGCCGAGCTTTACGCGCAACTGGCTCGCCAAGGTCCGCCCGGCCGGAAAGCTGCCCGCCCAGGCCGGGCGTTTCGACATTGCGGCGATGGTCGTGACCGTAGCCGGGCTCGCAGCATGGGTGGCCGCCCCGGACAGCGATGCCGCGCCGTGGCTCGAGCTGGCCGCGGGAATCGCGCTCGCCGTGCGCCTGTCGCGCTGGTGCGGGTTGGCCACCCTGCACGAGCCGTTGGTATTCGTCCTGCACATGGGTTACGGCTGGCTTGCGCTCGGGATGCTCCTGCTCGGCTTCAACGGCCTGTATCCGGTGCTTCCCCAAACTACTGCGCTGCACGCGCTGACCGCAGGCGCTATCGGCACCATGACGCTCGCCGTGATGACCCGCGCGACGCTGGGACACTCAGGCCGCGTGCTGGCCGCCGGACCCGGCACCGTGGCGATTTATGCCCTGGTCACGCTGGCTGCCGTCATCCGCCTGGCCGCGCCGCTCGCCGGAGCGCACGCGCTGTACTGCACGTGGGTGGCCGGGGCCGCATGGGCGGCGGCTTTTGCCGCGTTCGTGCTTATTTATGCCGATTCCCTGCTGCACGCACGCAAATAGGGTGCCAAGAAAGTGTGACTTATGAAAATATAGATTCAATAGCAGAGCGGCGTTCCAGGCAGTTTAATTGCCCGAACAGGAAAATCATAGGGAATGGCGGCCTTGCTGGCCGTGCGTGCGCTCGAATGCCGTCTCGCAGGCCACGCAGCGGGTCGAGAGGGGATTGGCCTGCAGGCGCGTGAACGGGATGTCGCCGCCGCAATCGGCGCATTCGCCGAATTCCGGCGTATGGATGCGGTGCAAAGCCTTCTCGGCTTCGCGCAGCTCGAGCGAGTTGCGCTGCAGGGCGTCGGTTTCGAGCGAGCTTTCGAGGTCGATCACGGCATCGTCGTCGGTCTCCTCGCGATGGTCGGCCAGAGCGCGAGCCTCCCCGGCCTGGCTGCCGAGCATGCGGGCAATCGTTTCCCTCAGCACCTGGGCCCGCGCATTCAACGCGGCCTGCAGCGATTCGCGCTGCTCGATGGTCAGATAATGCATGGCGGTTCTCCTTTGGGCTTGAGACGAGGATAGCCGCGCGCGTCCTGCACGCTTTGACATGGATCAATGGCGTCGAGGCAATCCCGGCTAGGATCACACGATGCCTACAGGACTGACCGGCGCCGAAGCCGCTGCGCGCCTTGCGGCCGATGGGCCCAATGCATTGCCAACGGTAGAGCGCAGGCGGTTGTTCGCCACTGTCCTGGCCGTCCTCGGCGAGCCGATGTTCCTGCTGCTTGCCGCCGCCTCCGGCGTCTACCTGGTGGTCGGCAATCTCCACGAGGCGCTGATCCTCGCCGCCTCGATCGTGGTCATGGTCGGCATCACCATTGTCCAGGAGCGCAAGGCCGAGCGGGCGCTCGAGGCCCTGCGCGACCTGTCCAGCCCGCGCGCGCTCGTGATCCGCGACGGCGAGCGCGTGCGCATCCCTGGCGCCGGCGTGGTGGTGGGCGACCTGCTCATGCTGGCCGAAGGCGACCGCGTGCCCGCGGACGCGGATATTGCCGAAGCGACGGACCTTGCGGCCGACGAGTCGCTCCTTACGGGCGAATCCCTGCCGGTGCCGAAGGGCGCATCTACGCGCGTGCATTCGGGGACGCTGATCACCTCTGGCCATGGCCGCGGCGTCGTGGTGGCGACGGGGCAACGCAGCGAGCTGGGGCGCATCGGGGCGTCGCTTGCCTCGCTGGATTCGGGCAAGACCGCGCTCGAGCGCGAAACCGCGCGGATCGTCAGGCTCGTTGCCGCCGTTGCAGTCTCCCTGTCGGCCGGCATGGTCCTTTACTACGTCGCGACGCGGGGCGAATGGCTCGCCGGGGTCCTCGCCGGGCTCACGCTTGCCATGGCGATCCTGCCCGAGGAATTCCCGGTGGTGCTCACGATCTTTCTCGCGCTCGGCGCATGGCGCATTTCGCGCCATGGCGTGCTGACGCGCCGCATGCCCGCCATCGAGACGCTCGGCTCCGCCACCGTCCTGTGCGTCGACAAGACCGGCACCCTGACCGAGAACCGCATGAGCGTAGTCGAGGTGACCGGCGATCGGCAGGCGGTGCTCGCCGCCGCGGCGCTCGCGTGCGAACTCGATCCGTACGACCCGATGGAAAAGGCGATCCTCTCGGCCGCCGGCGAAGCCGGGAGCGCCTTGCGTGCCGGTGGGACGCTCGAGCGCGACTATCCGTTCACCGACCGGTTCCTTGCGATGTGCCACGTGTGGCGCCTGCCCGGCCTGGGGAGCCGGGTTGTCATCAAAGGCGCGCCTGAAACCGTCCTCGGGCTGTGCGGCGGGGAATCGCGCATCGCGGACGTTACGGACGCCGCGCAGAAGGGCCTGCGTTTCCTCGCTGTGGCGCAAGCCGATTGGGATCGTCCCAGCCTGGAAGACCCTTCCGGGTACCCGTTCCGCTTCCTCGGTTTCGTCGTCCTGGCCGACCCGATCCGTGCATCGGTTCCCGCCGCGGTCGCCCAGTGCCGCCGCGCCGGCATCCGGGTTGTGATGATCACCGGCGACCATCCTGGCACGGCGCTCAAGATCGCGGCCGACGCGGGTATATCCACCCGGCACGGGGGGCTCACCGGTATGCAGATTGCCTCCCTGGATGACGCCGCGCTGCTTCAGGCCGTAAAGGAAACCGACGTGTTTGCACGCGTGCGCCCCGAGCAGAAGCTCAGGCTGGTGCAGGCGTTGCGCTCGGCGGGCGAGGTCGTGGCCATGACCGGCGACGGCGTCAACGACGCGCCCGCCCTGAAGGCCGCGAACATCGGCATAGCGATGGGCAAGCGCGGTACCGACGTGGCGCGCGAAGCCTCGGCGCTCGTGCTCCTCGACGACGACTTCGACTCCATCGTGCGGACCGTGCGCCTGGGACGGCGCATCTACGCGAACATCCGCAGCGCGATGAGCTACCTGATTTCGGTGCACATTCCGATCGCGGCCATGTCCTTCATCCCGCTTGTGCTCGGCGGGCCGCTGTTCCTGTATCCGGTGCACGTGGTGTTCCTGGAATTCGTGATCGACCCGGCCTGCACAATCGTGTTCGAGGCCGAGCAGTCCGAGGAGGGCGTCATGGACCGCCCGCCCAGGAATCCGGCCGAGCCCCTTTTCAATGCGCGCATGCTCGTGACGAGCCTGGCGCTGGGCGTCACGATGCTGGCTGGGGTGTTCGGAGCCTACTGGTGGATGCTGCACCTGGGGCGCAGCGAGGGTGAAACGCGCGCGGCCGGGTTCGCCGCGATCGTCTTCGGCAACCTTGCGCTGATCCACTCGGCCCGCTCACGCACCCACACCATCCTCGAGGCGCTGCGCTCGCCGAACCCGGCGCTTTGGTGGGTCACGGGCGGGACCACGGCCGCGCTTGCCGCCGCGCTTTATATTGAACCGGTGGCCGGGATTTTCCGCTTCGCGCCGTTGCGTCCGGGGGACCTCGCCCTCGCGGCGATCGCCGGCGCGGCCGGGATTGCCTGGTACGAGGGCTACAAGCTGCTCGCCCGTAGGCGCAAAGTTTGAATCAGGACAAGCGGTTCATCCCTGTTTTGCCGAGGCCTTGCGGAACTGTTCGAGCCGCGCGTGGAAGTCCTTCGAATCGCCGTAGGCGAGGAAATGCGCGTATTGCGAGTGAACGCCGAGGATCTTGCGCGCGTGCTTGATCGGGCAGAAATACTGCTCGGTGCGTCCGAGGATCTCGGTGGCGTAGGCGATCAGGCCGTTGGCGTACGCGCAGTATTCGCAGTGGAAGCGCTCGATGAAGTTGAGATAGCCGAGCTGGTGCCGGTCGAATACGATGTAGTCGCCGCGGGGGACTTTCGCGATGCCATACACGGGAAAGCACGTCACCTGGAACAGCGTCACGAAGAAATCGAGGAGGACGAGCGGCAGCGCCATGCCATAGATGATCGGCCCGGTGATCAGGTTCTGCGGCCGGCCGGTGGCCACCCAGCGGAAGAAGTTCCGCTTCAGCCGTTCGTGCGCCTTGCGCACGCCGCGCTCGAATTCGATGCGCTTGCCGCGGATGGTGAATTCGATGCGCGATTCTCGCTCGTGCAGCGCGGTGCGCAGGTCATCTTCGAGCAAAGTGATCTGGCGGAGCAAGTCTTGTATGCGGGTGTCCACGGGGCCTCCGGAAGCGCCCCTGGCGTGCGAGCCGTTCGTTTATAGCATTCATCCGGGGGAATCGCGCCCTGCGGGCCTGCTGGCACGGAACTGAACATTTACGGCGGTAGCATGTCCCAACAATGCATCTTTGGAGGTCACCAATGGACGAGCGCGAATGGCAGGTTTTTACTTCCGAGGAGCTATCGGAAAAGGTCGAAGGCGGGGAGCCCAGGCTCTTCGAGTTCCTGCGCACGCCGGGATTGAGCGCCATCGTCTACAGGCTGCCGGCCGGGTCCAGGGATGTGCAGGTCCCGCACCTGGAAGACGAGGTCTACCTCGTGCTGAGCGGCCGCGCCTCGTTTCGCGTCGCTGAGCATGAGTGCAAGGTTGCCGCGGGAAATGTTCTTTTTGTGCGGGCCGGGGTCATCCACTCGTACTTCGACATAGAGGAAGGCCTGACAGTGGTGGCGGTTTTCGGAACGCTGCCGGAGCCCACCAACCTCAGGGGCCAAAGGAAGGACGCCTACTAAGGGACGATCCGATATGCGGCATTGGTTTTTTTGACGCATGTCAAACCCTTGGCGGGACGCCCGTGCTTTCATGAATCCGTGACCGACCCGGCCGCATGCGAAAAGAGACACTCCAATGGGCTACAAAACGATCCTTTTGCACCTGGACGCAGCCGCGCACCGCGAGGAGCGTATCGACCTCGCTTTCGAGCAGGCCGAGAAATTCGATGCCCACCTGGTTTGCCTGTACGCGCCGGGCCCGGTCCCGATTCCTGCTTACGCGCTCGTCGAGGCTGGCCCGTCCGTCACCGAAATCGTCCAGCGCCACCGCCAGGACGCGGCTCATGCGGTCAGGAATGCGTTCGAGGCCGCGTCGGCCCGGCGCCGCGCGGTCAAGTGCGAATGGCGGATTGCCGAGGGCGACGCGGTTGCGGCAGCCTGCCTCAGTGCGCGCTACGCCGACCTCGTGATCGCGGGACAGCCGTGCCGGGACGACGAGGAGACCGGTTCTGCGAACGCTCAGTTTGCGGCCGACCTCGTCCTCTTCGCGGGCCGTCCGGTGTTGTTCGTGCCCTACGCGGGCCGCTTTCCGGCCCTAGGCAAGCGCATCCTGGTCGCCTGGAATGCCGGGCGCGAGGCGGCGCGCGCACTGGGCGACGCGATGTCCATGCTCAAACGCGCAAGCTACGTGGACCTGGTCTCGCTGGATCCGGAGAGCATCGGTTCGCAGCACGGCGATGTGCCCGGGGCCGATATCGGTCTGCTGCTCGCGCGCCACGGGGTCAAGATAACGGTCTCGCAGCAATCGGGCAGCGGCATTGGCACAGGCGAGCAACTGCTTTCGCGCGCTGCGGACGTCGATGCGGACCTGATTGTGATGGGGGCCTACGGCCACTCGCGCCTGCGCGAGCGAATCCTCGGCGGCGCCACGCGTACCCTGCTCGAAGCGATGACGGTGCCGGTGCTGATGTCGCACTGACGCCTCGCGCGCCTTCAGACCAGCCCGAGCATCCTGCCAATGTCCTGCAGGAACATCCCGGCGCGCACGCCGTCGCTTTGCAGCTCGGCAGAGGGTGCGGTCCGAAGAGCTCATGGGCGCGGTCGTGGACGCGGAAAACGGCCTGCGCACGGCGCGACGCATCAGCCATTGCTACGTATGGACGTCCCGCTGCTGGACGATCCCGTCATCATCACCGACGCGGCGGCCAACGTCGCGCCGACGCTGGCCGAAAAGGTCGACATCGTGCAGAACGCGATCGACCTCGCGCACGCGCCAACGCGATCAACCTCCGCGCCGCGCACATCGAGCACATTGACTCCCCCGTTCTTGTCGTGCCGGACCTCGAGGCGGGCAACAGGCTCGCCAAGAGCCTTTCGTTCCTCGCGGGGGCCGGGTTTGCGGGACCCGGCGCGCTCGAGGCTGGTGTTTTGCGCCGCGGCGCTATTGCTCGCGCATGCGCGGCGCGCCGATCCGGGCCGTGCAATCGGCTAGGTCAGCCACGCGGCGAAATGCCGCGCGGCTTTCGGCAGGTAGGATGGGCTATTGGGTTTAAACCAGGGTTCCCGGCAGGGCCCTATGTTTGATGGCGAACCGACTTCTGAACCAATTTGCCCCAGCCTTGTGGACTCACCCCCACGATATCGGAGAGCACATGGACCGCATTTCGGCAGACAAGCTGGTGGATGGAATCCGTGCCATCACGAACGAAGCACAGGCGTTCCTCAACGCTACCGCGAGCCAGACCGGCGAGCAGATCGAGCAGGCACGCAGTCGCCTCAGTAAATCGCTAATCGTTTCGCGCGAGAAGCTGCAGTCCATTGGCAGTCTCGCAGACCGCCAGGTCCATGAGCATGCCTGGACCGTGGCCGGGGTTGCAATCGGGCTCGGGCTGGCGCTCGGGATACTGCTGGGTCGCCGTAACTGAGCGAGGCCGCTCTCGCACGCTTTCGCGTCTCGGACGGCCTGGTCGCGCAGGACTGCGGCACCGCGAAAGATTGTTACGACGTCGCATTCACATGCTACCTGCTGCGCACTGCGGAATCAGAAGTATTTGACGCCCTGGAGCCGGAAGCGGCCGCTCTTATCCGGCGCAGAGGTCGCCACCCCATTGCCAAGCTTTGGTGCAAGCGCGCAAGATCAAGCCGATGTCCATCGTCCTGGTCGGGGAATCCTACTGGCACTAGGCGTTCAACGTGGACTTTCTGGTGTCCCACGGCGCGATCACTGCAAGGGACCGGCGGTTGTTCTGCTATGCCGAAACCGCGCTGCAGGCCTGGAACGCCATCGTGCGCTTGTACCGCGCAGCGGGGGAGTCGGTGTTTCCGGCGCGCTGATCGCGCGCGCTACTCCTGGATCTGCTTCAGGTAGTCGATCAGCGCGTCGATGCGCTGGCGCGCCAAAGCTTCGTCCAGCTTCGGGCGCATGTAGCCTTGCGCGAAATCCTCCTGGAACACAAAGCCCCAGATGGGCATCTCGCGCGGTCCGTGGAGATCGACCTGGCGGCGCCCGTCGATCACGTGGCGCACCAGCTCCACCGGAAAAGCGCCGCCATAGTCGCGGGCGAGGCTCGCGAGCGGCGGCGGACGCCGCGACAGGTGCTTCGCCATCCAGCCATTACCTTTCCCATCCGCGCCGTGGCAGCTGGCGCAGTAGCCGCCGTACATCTTCTTGCCCGAAAGAACATCCTGCGCGCCGGCAGGGATGTGCAGGATGAGTGCTAGGAGGGCAAGCGCCCAAGCCAACGGCCTTTTCATGGCGCCATGCTAATGCAAGGCGCGCCGGAAGTCTTTGACTTGCGTCGCGTAAAACCAGGCGGCTGCATTTTCAGCGCTGGGTCGGCGCGCGTGCTGGGCGCGCTTATCGTGGCCGCGCCGTGGGCCCGCTTGGCGGCGGCGGATATCGATCTGATCGTCGGCCTGAGCTTCGCCGGCCAATTCGCCGTCAACCATGCCGTGTATCTCGCCGGCATTCGGGATACGCGGTGGTGAATCAAGGAAATCGCGGGTTCAGGAATCTTCTGGCCAGTCCTGCAGCGGGTCCTCGACCGAGGCGTCGTCCGGCAGCGGTCGATAGGGCCGGCATTCTTCGTCGCGTCCGAGCTGCGCTCGGCTAACCGCGTTCAAGTCGTTTGCCGGCAGAGGTGACTCCACGCCCTTTTTGACTTGGGTACGCCGACGGCGCCTGGGCTTTGTCATGGCCAATCAATGCGGTCGAAATCGAGAGACCTCTGGGGGACGGCTTGACTCATGACTGCAGCTTAGGCGCTCGCCTTGGCACACGGTTGATCCAGGTCAATGGCCGGAAACAATCCCGGTTCTGGGTTGCGCCGCCAAAGTGCCCGGGGCGCGGGCGCGCCCGACGTGCGCCAACGCATAGACCGCGACCCGCCCGGAGAAAACAATCGTGGCAGCAACGGGCAGCCTCTCTCAAGAGGAGTTCGCCTTGGCGAAATGCGACGCCCCTCGGCTATCGGCAACGGTGCGGCACCTCGAACCCCTTCGCCGCCGCAAGTGTCATCTGCTTCACAATCCAACCCTCCCATTTGCGTCCGATACTATGACAACGCAGTGCGAGACTTGTTCAGTGTTTCCTTAACGAGCCGGAAGTGAAGCGCCTGCGCGAGGCGCTCGAGGTCCAGGCTTCCCGAGCGGCTCAAACCGCTCGCGAGCCCGCGGCATCCCCCCTGGGAGCTCCTGGAACCAGCGCGATGCCCAGTCCCCTTCGCGAATCGTCAGTACCGGGGTCCCTGGTGAAGTAGTCAGTCCTGCAAAATCTCCCGCGACCTGCATGAACACCTCCGGCGACGTGGCCTTGATCGAGGTCGGCGCCGCAGTCGGAAACTGCCTGTCCGACAGTCTGCTGTTCGCCCTGCGCAAGTTCAAGCAGGCGCCCGATCCGATTCGCACGATGGTCGAGGCGACGGTCGGCCGCAATGCCGAGAACCATCTGCGTGTGCAGCGCATCAACGTACGCATCACGATCGGCGTTCCGGGGGCTTCGCTGCAGCACCTTGATCGCGCCCTGGCCCAGTTCGAGGGGTTTTGCACGGTAGCGGAGAGTGTGCGGCAAGGGGTTGCGGTCGACGTCGAGGTCTACGACAGTGAGGGCGCGCGGCTGAAGTGACGATTGCCGCAGCGAGCGAACGCGAAGACGAGCCGTTTGGTTGAGAGGAAATCCGACCGGCTGCTTCGGCAGGAGAAGGCAACACTCTGATAATTTTCTTAACAACAGAAAGGAGCGTCATGAGAACCACACTTGCGGCAATTTTCGTCTTACTCGGCACTTTGCTTGTGCCCAATGCAGGCTACGCTGCTGATTCAGACAAAGACCGTTCGTCGCCTAAGTCCTTCGTCAAGGACTCGGTGATAACCGTCAAAGTAAAGGCCAAGCTGGCCGAGGAAAAGCTATCCAGCGCAGTGCATATCAGAGTCGATACGGATGATAAGGGCGTCGTACATTTGAGCGGCACCGCGAAGAACAGAGCAGAAGTGGACAAGGCCGGTTCAATTGCGCGCGGCGTAGAGGGTGTGGTCTCGGTCGAGAACAAAATTAAGATCGCCAAGGCGCCGATGAAGACGTCGGACGCGAACAAGCCCGCCGAGGAGAAATCCACGGCATCGACGTCCAAGAAGGAATCCCCCGGGGAATATGTCGACGACGCCGTCATCACTACCAAAGTGAAGGCAGCAGTGTTGGAAGAACCTTCGCTCAAGTCGCCCGAAATCAACGTCGAAACTTACAAGGGCACAGTTCAGTTGACCGGCTTTGTCAGGTCACGCGCCGATATCAACAAGGCCGTTGAAATCGCCAAGGGCGTCAAGGGTGTGAAGTCGGTCAAGAACGATATGATCCTCAAAGGAGCCCAGTAGAACCACTGGGCCGCTACTTAGGCGGTGACCACCCCAAGCGCGTGCGAATCACCCGTTGTTCGCGGCGGGCAGGGCGTATGTTCGCTATCGCGCACAACACGATTTCCTGTCGGCTGAATGATGTGTCCGTCATCCCTCGCTTCCCGCCAGAGCTGCCCCCCCGCGCTGCCCGAGGCGTCGCGATCCATACCCGGGGTGCTCGTCGGCTCCAGAGCGCAATGCGCTTATGCGTCAATGTTTTTGGAAGTTACTCCGGTTTTGTCCTACAGCACTCGCCTAAGCGCATGGTCACATCCGGCCATCATTAGATAAAAAAAGTTAGCGGAGTTCATGGGCGACGTGACAGTCAATCAAGTCGCGTATCTCCTTGGAATTCGCGACACCAGTTTGTAGGCAAACAGATAGATGCGCAGCGCACGGTAGGATTTGATGCAGGTCAAACCCGCAGGGATATCGGCGTGGTGTGATCGCTTCATGGACATTTGCGCTTGGGCGGTCGAACCGCCCGTCCCGGTCGACGATGCTCGAACTGCTGGCGCAAGAGTTGGGCTGTTTAGCGCGCGCAGTCAGGGGCGCGCGTGCGCGGGAGAGGCGAGCGAGACAAAATTGAACTCGATTCTCAAGGCGGGGCTCGCACTGCTCATAGGGGCGTTTTCCATCTGCACAGCTGCCCAAGAGCCCGGGCCAGAGCACTATGCGCGCGAGGTCGACATGCGGCTCGATGTCCCGCCAGACGAGCAAGCCGACTACGCGAATAAGCTTGCTGCCGCGCTCGCGAACGCCGGGATTGCGGACTCACAACCGCAGTATTTCATCCTGGTCGATCGCAGTCCGATGATCCAGGCGGTATTCGTCTACTGGGGCTCCTCCGACGTTGCGTGGCATCTCATCGGTGCTTCGCCCGTGTCGACCGGCCGACCGGGCGCGTACGATCACTTTCTTACGCCGCTCGGCGTTTTCGAACACTCTCTCGCCAACTTGGATTTTCGCGCCGAAGGGACTCGAAACTCGAACGGAATCAGGGGCTATGGGAGCAAAGGCATGCGCATCTACGACTTCGGATGGGCCAAAGATATGCGAACCTGGGGTGCTCCCGGCCTGAGTCAAATGCGGCTCCAAATGCACGCGACCGATCCCGACATTCTGGAACCGCTTCTCGGCGGCTGGCACTCTAAAGGCTGTATCCGGATTCCCACGAGCCTGAACATTTTCATCGACCGGCACGGGTTGCTCGATTCCGACTACGACGCTGCAGCCCGGGCGGGAAGGCACTTTTGGGTGCTGCACCCGGACCGCGCGCCGACGCCGTGGCCGGGGCGCTGGCTCGTCGTCATCGATTCGGAACGCCGCGAACGTCCCGCCTGGTCGCCGCCACCGCCGCAAGTGCGCCGCAAATAGCTGGCGCACGTTAGTTGTTTGATCCCGATCAAACGACCACCCACCGCCGCGAGGTATCGTGATTCGGAGAGTATAGGAGTTACGATGGCTGACCCGATCGCCGACTGGCAGGCGGAACACATCAATTTCGGCCGCCTTTTTGCCCTGCTGCAGAAGCAGATCGACGTGTTTCACACGGTTAAGCGGCCCAACTACGAATTGATGCTGGACATCGTCTCCTACCTGCGGGACTACTCGGACCAGTTCCATCACCCGCGGGAAGAGGTCGCTTTCAAGCTCCTGGCGAAGCATTGCCCCGATCTGGCGCTGGCGCTCCACCGGCTCACTCAGGAGCATCGGGTGATCGCGCACGCCGGGGAAGCGTTGCGACTCCTGCTGCAGGCAATCGTCAGCGGGGCGATTATTCCGCGCACCGAGGCCGTGCGATTGACACCGCTCCCTGTCTCGCGTGCTACGGCAACCAATTCGGCAAAGAGGAGCCCCTCCCCGGGAAAGGTGAACATCGGTGGCGCGATCATTCCTCGCGCCGAGGTCGAGATGGCCGCCGCCACCTATCTTGTGTACTACGGCAACCATATTGCCAGAGAGGAGGAGCAGGAGGACATCCTCGGCCGCGCGGTACAGGCGCTTACGAAGGAGGAGTGGGAGGACGTGAAGACCGCCGAGCCGACAGTGGATGATCCGCTTTCCCCCGGAAGCGCGGAGAAGCGCTATCGCGAATTGCGACGGCACTTAGCGCTGGCAGCGTAGGTGCTAGGAGTACGTCCAGCAAGGCTCTTTCAATCGGATTCACCAGAACGCAGGAGTCTTCATGGCCTTGCGTAGCGTGATTGCAGCGCTTGACGCAAACTTGCCTCAGTTCGGTGGCTGGATCATGGCTCGCTTGAGCAGTATTGGGCGCAAGTGAAAAAGGCCTCTGAACGCGGGCGGCTAGTGGATCAGCTCGTCCGGAACGGCGAAACGGTCCGGCAGCGAATGCCGCGGCAGGCTAATGGTGAATACGCAACCCGTACCGGGCACATCGCGGACGCTGAGAACCCCGTTGTTGGCCTCGACGCTGCGGCGGCAGATCGACAGCCCGAGCCCGAGGCCGGATTGATCCGCGCCGACCTGCGTGAACGGAACGAACATTTTTTCCGCATCGCCCGGCGGAAGGCCGCCGCACCTGTCCGCGACCTCGATCAGGATGCGATCGCCGGTCGCGTAGACGTTCAATGAGACCTCGGTGTCGAGCTTGGTGAACTTGAACGCGTTTTGAAGCAGGTTTCCCACCGCCGAGAGAAGCAGGTCCTTGTCGCCGGAAACAGCGAGCGCCGGGTCGATATCCGAAACCACAAACCGGCACTTCCGGGCATGCGCCTCCAGTGACGCGGAAACCTGAATGTCCGCGACGAAGCCGGCAAGGGACATCAGCTCCTGCCGCGAGGGCAATCCGGCCGTCAACCGCACGTCGGCGAGCGAGCGGTCTATGAGGACACGCAGTCCTATCAGGCTGCGTTCAAGCGCTTCTGCAGTCGGCCCCGTCAACTCTATATGGCCGGTCTTGATGGCGGCAAATGCAAGCGTGGCGGTGTGGAGGAAGTTGCGCATCTCGTGCGCGAGAAGCCCCAGCCGTTCATTCAGCGCCTGAACCCCTTTCTCCGCTTTCAAGCCGTCGCTGAGGTAGCAAAACTCCGTGACCGCTTCGGCGTCCAGGCAGCGGTGGAGCGTCCGGAACTCGTCGAACTGGATCGACGCACTTCTGTCAAACGCAACATCGGAAATCGCCTGGCAGAGATCACCATAGTCGTGGACAACCTGGTCGATCGTGTACCCATGCTGCAATAGTTCGCGCCCGTGCCGCTTCGCAATCACACCGATTTCGGAAAAATCTGGCTGCCCGCCGTCCAATGAGCTGGAAACCTTGTGGCTTTGCATGGGCTTCGACATCTGCTCCAGCCGGAGCGCCCTGATCAGCTGGTCGATGAAATGCGGTATCCCGTGCTCGATCTGCGCGTCGGTCGCCTCCGGCGCGAACCTTCGGGCGACTTTCGCCCGGCATCGGTCGATCAATTCAAGACGGTGGGCGGTGAGGAATTCGTGCAGCATTCGCATACCTGTTGTTTCAGTTTCGAACGGAGAGGGATTCCGCCCCGAATCTTGTAACTCGGGTAAGGGAACACCGCTTTTGCAGGCTCACTATCTTCTATCGTAATTTCACCATCGCAAAGGTATCAACTAGTTGACGTAGATCAACCTGGACGCGGTTCTCCAAAAACCATGGCATCGTTCAGAGCCGCAAAGTGCTGCATTCCGAGGTGGGTCTCCGCGTACACGGCGAGTGACGAATATCAGGCATAAGCGCGCCACCGCACAGCTAACATCCCGGCTGTGGTCAACACTCTTACGACGCTATCATCAATTGGCTGCATAAGCGGACAGACATATTGACCAAACAAGGGACGAGTTCAATGAATGTGCTCCTACGGTTCGCGGCTTGCGTTTTTCTGGCATCGGCCGCACTTGCCGGCAAACCCGCGGCCGCGCAGCAGGACGCGCAACGCGGGAGGGAACTTTACGACAACCGTTGTCTTGCCTGCCACTATGAGCGCATCCACGACCGCGATCGGTCGCGCTCACTGGTTCAGACCTTCGCGCAACTGCGCGTCGAGGTCGCCAACCGCGCCGCGCTTACCGGAATGACGTTCACGATCGAGGATCTCGACGATATCGCCGAGTACCTCAACCGGACCCACTACCGGCTGGAGAAATGAGTTGCTCAGTGCACCGC